>JAISJO010000030.1 GCA_031261485.1 Propionibacteriaceae bacterium
GTCGCCGCCCCCATCACCGAACTAGTTCAGGACGACCGAACCGAAGTCGAAGGTCGAGAACGGTGTCATCTTGACCGACTTGATCTTGTTGGACCAGCCGAACTGCGACTGCTGGTACCACAAAGGCATGGTCGGCATGTCGGTGTTCAGGAGGGCCTCAGCCTGCTGATACAGCTTGTTGGCAGTCGCCTCATCAGTCGCCTCAGCGGCCTGGTGGAGCAAGGTGTCGAACTGGGCGTTGGAGTAGTCGGAGTCGTTCGAGGACGCGCCGGTCAGGTAGATCGGAGCGAGGAAGTTCTCAATCGACGGATAATCCATCTGCCATCCAGCGCGGTAGAGACCCTTCAGCTCACGCTTGTTGATCTTGTCACGCAGGGTCTTGAAGTCCGGGGTCGCCTGCACGACGCAGTCGAGTCCCAGGTTGTTCTTGATCTGGTTGCACACGGCATTGGCCCACGTATCGTGGCCACCGTCGCCGTTCACCCACAGTTCCAAGGTTCCGGGATAGCCACCGGCCTCGGCGAGGAGGTCCTTGGCCTTGGCCGGGTCAAAGACGCAGTTGGTGCACTGGTCGGCCTTGTAGCCGTCAACAACGGGGGAGACCCAGCCAGTGGCGGGGATGCGAGCGTTGTTGAAGACGACGTCGGTGATTTCAGAGCGATCGACGGCCATGGAGATGGCTTGACGCACGCGGATGTCAGCCAGACCAGGATCGGTCGTGGCAGGAGCAAAGGTCAGAGCCTGGAACACACCAGTGTCCTTGACTCCCCAACGGTTCGACAAGTCGGCCTTGTAGACATCGCCGACCAGGAACTCGGTCGGGATGACGTCAGTGAGGTCGAGGTTGTTGGACACAACATCCTGATAAGCGGTGGAGGTGTCGTTGTAGACCTTGAAGGTGACCTTGTCCACAGAGCCGGGGAACTTGCCGGAGTAGTCAGCAAACTTCTCCAGAACGATCTCGGTGTCGGTGTTGGCGACGATCTTGTAGGGACCGGCTGCGATGGGCAGGATGCCGCCCGTCTTGCCCCAGTTGTCCTGATTGCCGAAGAAGGCATCAGGCTGTGGCTCGAAAGCGGTGTAGCCCAGACGGACCTTCAGGTTCGAGGTGGGGGAGATGGTCTCGATGGTGAAGGTGTAGTCGTCCACGATGGCCAGACCACTCATGGTCTCGGCCTTGGGGGCCGCCGCGCATTCAGCATCCGTGCACTGCACGTCATCGAAGCCCACGATCATCTCGAAGAAGTAGGAGTTCTGCTGACCGTTGGGGCCATATGCGCCCCAGTTCCATGCGTCAACGAAGTTCTTGGCCTTGACTTCGGTCCCATCCTGGAACTTGAAGCCCTTGAGAAGCTTGACGGTCCAGTTGATGGCGTCAGGAGACTCAATGGATTCGGCGATGTCGAGCTCGGGGGCGGCATTGTCCGCGTTGTAGTGAATCAGCTTGGCGCCGGAAGCGTCGAGGACGTTGCCACCGCACACCTCATTGGTGTTGGTGGGAATCAGAGGATTCTGTGGTGTGCACCCGCGCACAGTGATGGCGGTGGGAGCAGTGGCGGCACCTGTGGCTGTGTCAGCCGTCGATTGCCCAGTTGTGGGAGTGTCGCTCGTCGTGCCGCAAGCGGCAAGAGACAGAGCAGTCGCAGCGGCAACAAGTGCGCCGAGGACTTTGCGTGTGGTCGATTTCATAAGGACCTTTCAACTAGTGTGTACATGCCAAAAAAGTGCCCCCTCATCCCCACCCACTCAACAAGTCAGTCAGATTCGGTATTTTCGCGCTTCTGTAGCGGAAAGCATCGTACCACCAGACGGTGACATGAGCTAGTTTCCCTAATTGTTTTGCCGTGTGAGAATGGCGAATCCTACCCTTGTCGGGGGGCGCAAAGGCAAACCATCGGTGTGCGTACCATGGCGCACATCGTGTTACAGAGGCCTGACCCAATGCCCTAGTATTTCCCCATGGTGCAACAACTGAGAAACCGCCGATTCGAGACCCGCCTTGACTCAACGACTGACGGCCTCATCGCCCAAGCCGCAAGCCAATTGGGTGAATCCCGCTCTACTTTCGTCGTCCGAGCAGCCAAGGAAGAGGCCGAGAGAGTCTTGGCGGACCCTCCGACCATCACCAAAGCCGAAGCTCTCGCCATCCTCCTAGAGGGCGTCGACGAGACCGCTCTATCCGCGTGTCCCTTGCTGAAGGGGCTGCGTACACCGAGCTGACGCGAGACCAGGCCCGGCACGGGACTAGGCTGAGTGCATAGGTCAAAGGAGAACTATGCAGTACACCTATCTGGGGCGCAGTGGCCTCAAAGTTTCCCGTCTGTGCCTGGGCACAATGAACTTCGGTCGCATCACCGATGAAAAAGAAGCCTTTGCCATCATGGATAAGGCTTTGGAGGAAGGCATCACCTTCTTCGACACGGCCGACGTCTATGGTGGACCCGACCATCGCGGACACACTGAAGAGATTCTGGGACGCTGGTTCGCACTCGGAGGAGGTCGGCGCGAATCGGTCGTCTTGGCCACCAAGGTGTACAACAATATGGACGAGTCCGTCGACGGCCCCAACGACGCACGCGGGCTCAGCGCGTACAAGATCCGCCGTGGCCTGAAACGCTCGCTCACACGACTCCAAACCGACCATATCGAGCTGTACCAAATGCACCATGTGGACCGCGCTGTGTCGTGGGATGAGTTATGGGGAGCCTTCGAGCCCATCGTCGCTTCCGGAACCGTCGATTACATCGGGTCGTCCAACTTCGGAGCCCGCCACCTGTGTTACGCCCAGGCCGCCGCCCAAGCTCGTCACTTCCTCGGACTGGTCTGCGAGCAGCACAAATACTCCCTCGTCAACCGCCTTCCAGAACTGGAAGTCCTTCCTGCCGCCAAAGACTTGGGCATTGGAGTGATCTGCTGGAGCCCTCTCGGCGGCGGGCTGCTGTCAGGCAAGGCGCTCAATCCTGAGTGGGGTTCGCGCACCGCTGAGGCCGTCGCCCACATGACCACCGAGACACGTTCCCAAGTGGAAGCCTACGAGTCGTTGTGCAAGGAAGTGGGGGCCTCCCCGTCGCAGGTGGCGCTGGCATGGGTCCTGTCCCACGACGCGGTCAACGCACCCATCATCGGCCCGCGCACTGTTGACCAGATGACGAACGCATTGGCAGCCCTCGACGTGGTGTTGGACGCCGATGTCTTGGCCCGGTTGGATGCGATTTTCCCTGGTCCTGGCGGAGAAGCGCCTGAGGCCTACGCTTGGTGACTCTGCTCCGCTTTTGACCCCACACGCCCCTCGACCAATTCGCCTCGGGTAGGCTAGTGCCATGCCGCAAACGAGTTCGTTGGGGGAGGTGACTTCCCACGATGTCCAGGTCTTTTCTCCCGAAGACCCCTTGACCCTGCAGCGCGGGGGGAGCCTGGACGAGGTACACGTGCGCTACGAAACCTACGGGAATCTCAACGCGGCCCGTGACAACGCCATCTTCATCGCTCACGCCTTGACCGGCGACGCCCATTCCGCGGGTTTCCATCCCGGGGCGCGCAAGCCGGGATGGTGGGACACGATGATCGGCCCCGGCAAACCGGTGGACACCAATCGTTTCTTCGTCATCACGCCCAACATCCTGGGGGGTTGCCAGGGCACGACTGGCCCGGCGAGTGTCAACCCGGTGACCGGTCAGTCTTATGGATTGGACTTTCCCGTTCTCGACATGGGCGATTTCGTCACGGTGCACCGCCGACTCATGTCGCATCTGGGCATCACCAAACTCCTCGCCACAATGGGGGGGTCTTTGGGCGGTATGCAAGTGTTGCAGTGGGCATTGTCCTATCCGCAAGATATGACCTCGGCTGTCATCATTGCCGCTTCCAGTCGTCTGACCGCACAAAACATCGCTTTCTCCGCAGTTGCGCGCGAAGCGATCATGCGGGACAAGGGCTTCGCTGACGGTCACTATGTCGAGCAAGGCACCACAGCGTCGACAGGAATGTCCATTGCCCGCATGATGGCACACATCACCTATTTGTCGGAAGACGCCTTCGCAGAGAAGTTCGGGCGTGAGCCCCAGTCGAGCGGTTTGAGCCACGGATTCGGGGCTGACTTCGCCGTTGAGTCGTACCTTCGCCACCAAGCCGAGACCTTCCTCGACCGCTTCGACGCGCTGTCCTACATTTACCTCAGCCGAGTCATGGACTATTTCGACCCGTTCGCAGACCCTGACTCCTGCACACTCATTGGACAACACCCCATGCATGTTCTCCTTGCCTCTTTTTCTTCCGATTGGCGTTTCTCACCCGCCCATTCGCAGCGGATCCTTGGCCATCTTGTAAGGGCCGGAGTGCCGACAACGTACAAGGAAGTGGCGTCTGACATGGGACACGATTCCTTCCTTATGGCCATCCCAGACTATCTCGACACTGTGGCCGCCTTCTTGGAGAGGAGGGCGTCATGAGACGAGACTTTTCGCTCATCACCCGTTGGGTCTGGGAGGGCTCGCGGGTCCTCGACCTTGGGTGCGGAGATGGCACCTTGTTGAAGACCCTTGCCGCCAGAAAACATTGCCGCATACAAGGCGTGGAGATGGACGCAGGTGAACATGTCGCCGCCATACGCAAAGGCGTTCCCGTCGTCCAACTCGACATCGATGCGGACCTCGACATGTTCGGAGAGAACACCTACGATGTGGTCCTCTTGTCGCGCACCCTCCAAGCCGTCAAGTACCCCGACAAGGTTCTGACCGCCATGCTCAAGATCGCTCCCATCGCCATCGTGTCCATGCCGAACTTCGGATACTGGAAGAACCGTTTGCGCTTGTTGAGTGGACGGGCCCCCATCTCCAAAGACCTGCCCTTCCAGTGGTACGAGTCGCCCAACGTCCACTTCGGTTCGCTCAAAGACTTGGAGACCCTCTTCGAGTCGCTGAATCTGGAGATCGACCGGTACGTTCCTCTGGCTCCCTCGGGACAGGCGTCCTGGTGGCCGAAGATATGGCGCAACTGGGCGGCCGGCGCGGCGTTGTACGAATTGCATGCGCGATGAGCGAGCAGTCCCTGGATGATCCACAGGCCACTTCTCTTGACCCTCTCAGCGCCTCTGGCCGTCATCCTGTGCCAGGTCGCGGGATCCAGAACCGCGCTGGTCATGGGTTCCTGGACGTTTCTCGGCTCAATTCCTGGGCATGGTTGGGCATCGCAACGCTCAGCGGCCTCATCACCGGTTTGGGATTCCCGCCCCTGCATCTGTGGGTCCTCATCCCTGTCGGCGTCGCTGGCATGGCGTGGGCCTGCTGCCATCTGAAACCGGGTCGGGGGTTGCTCGCGGGATGGTTGTACGGCTTCGGGTTCAACATCGTTGTCGTCCACTGGATTTCGGTCTTGGGCGTGCCCGTGCTCGCGATCCTCGTCGCCTGGATGGCCGTGTGGTACGGCCTTGTCGGCCTAGTCTTGAGTCTCACGCGCAAGATACCAGGCGGGTTGCTTGTCGGTATGGCCATGTGGATTGCGATTGAGTGGGGGGCTGCCCGGTGGCCCATGGGCGGATTTGGTTGGGCAAGGCTGGCATTTTCCGCAGCAGGCACACCGATTGACGGGTTGTTCCCCCTGATTTCCTCCACAGGGGTGTCCCTGCTCATCGCGGGTTCAGGGTTCGGCCTCGCCTGGATTGTGCGGACTCTCGAGAGACACGCAAGCACACAAGCGGCATCACTGCTTCGCAGCAGGGTGCTCCCACGTGTCGGCGTCCTCGGGGCCTACCTCATTTTCGTTGGTGCGGGCGGCATTCTGGGCAACACCTGGACTCCAGTCGCTGAAGGCGAGACTTACAATGTCGCGGTCGTACAAGGCAATGTTCCTGGCTCAGGCATCGACGCGCTGGGGCCAACGTACACAGTGGAGAACAACCACCTGGCACAGACCATCCTCTTGGCCGCCGCTATCCGCACAGGTGCCGAAACACAGCCCGACTTCGTCATATGGCCAGAGAACTCCACCGCGACCGACCCCCTGACCGACAAGCACACCCAAAAAGCCATCACGACCGCCGTCGATCTCATGGGTGTGCCCATCCTCGTCGGCGCCATCACGCGCGGCCCGGGAGAGGACGAGCGTCAAACAACTGCTCTGTGGTGGACCGTCGATGACGGGATAGAGGCCACCTACCACAAACGTAACCTTGTTCCTTTCGGCGAATGGATACCGGCCCGAGACCTGCTTCTTCCTCTCATCGACGTCCTGAAATACATCGGTGCACAGTCAGTCCCCGGAACCACGCCCGGAGTTCTGAACGTCACAACCAACAAGGGGCAACTGCGCCTGGGTGACATCATCTGTTTTGAGTTGGCCTACGACGACACCTTCAATGAGATGATGACTGGCGACGAGACGACCGGGGGAGGGGCGCAAATCGTGGCCGTCCAGACCTCGAACGCGATGTTCACCGGCACAGACCAGATGAGCCAACAAGACGCCATCACCCGCGTGCGTGCCATGGAAGCCCGACGTGACATCCTCGTGGCGACCACGAACTCCCTCGCCGGCCTCATCGACGCGCGCGGCTCGGTGGTGTACGAAGCCGAGCTTCGCACGTCGGACTCCCACGTCTTCTCCGTGACGACGTCCACCCACCTGACTCCCGCTGTACGTTTCAGGACAGTCTTCGACATCGCCGGTGTCGGTTTCCCGCTACTGCTGTGGGCTGTAGTCTTGATGGGAAGCACGAGAGCCAACAAACGAGTCGTCTCTCAAGGGACGGAAGAAGGAGTGGCATGAGCCTAGGCACACCACTGGTCATCATCCCCACATACAACGAAGTGGAGAATATCGACATCGCTATCGCCCGCTTGAGGGCAGCGGTGCCGCAAGCGGACGTGCTCGTCGTGGATGACAACTCTCCCGACGGGACCGGCAGACTCGCTGACTCGCTTGCTGACAAGGACTCCCATATTCATGTCATGCACCGCAAGATCAAGAACGGTATGGGTGCGGCCTACCTCAAAGGCTTCGAGTGGGGACTCGACCGTGGCTATCCCGTCCTCGTGGAGATGGACGCGGACGGCTCCCATGCCCCAGAACAGCTCCCCGATTTGCTCGCCGCACTCGAAACAGCCGACATGGTCAAGGGGTCCCGGTATGTCCCCGGTGGCAAGGTCGTCAACTGGCCCAAGACCCGCGAGATTCTCAGTCGGGGTGGGTCCTTGTGGACTCGTCTCATGATGAGCATCCCCCTGCGCGACATCACGGGCGGGTTCAACGCTTTCCGCGCGACCACCATGGCGGCCATCCTGCCCGAGATTTCGTCGGCGGGCTTCAATATCCAGGTGGACCTGACGTACCACGCCCTGCAAGAGGGTTTCAAAGTAGTCGAAGTGCCCATCACCTTCACGGAACGCGAACGGGGCAAGTCCAAGATGAGTTCCAAGATCGTGGTCGAGGCATTGTTCAAGACAACGATATGGGGCATCTCCGTGCGCATGGACAGGGTGAGGACCTGGCTGCGCGGGTTACGCTAGGGCCCTTGTGTTGTTCTACGACTTCGCGCAGAACAACGACTCCGTTGATCAGCGTTTCCCTAGAGGGTCTTTCTAGAGCGCGCGTAACTGATCAATCTTGTCTGCCAGCATCGCATCGAGTTCCTCGAGGGTGCGGCGCTCCAAGAGCATGTCCCAATGGGTGCGACCGCGATCCGCTGATTCAGCGGCTTCGGGCTGGTCTTCCGTGAAGGCGAAGCGCCCGCACCGTGGACAGTCCCATTGGGACGGGATTTCCACGCCAGCGGCGAATACCATGGTGAATGTGTGGCCGGACGGACACAGGTATTCCTGCTCAGTCCGCTCCGCCAAGTCTGGGATGGTGGGGACGATGTGTAGTCGTGATTCCAAGGCTTCCTCCTAAGTCGGTCGCCTAGAACAACGCCCAGTACGCACACTCTATTCCCAGGTGCGCCAGAACCAATGCGATTTACACCTTTTCTCTGGGCTTCGCTTTCACCGGTAGGAGGACGAGGAACCCAGCGGCCAGGACGATGGCGATAGCCCACAGACCCCAATGCTGCGCCGAGACGTCGCTGGAAACACCGCTGACCTTGGACCCGACCCAGACCATCACTCCGAACAGAGCAGGGGAGAGGAAGGAGATGACGCGGCCTGTTGTGGTGTACAGCCCGAAGATTTCCCCGGAGTGCCCCTCGGGAATGATGCGAGCCAGGAACGACCTAGCGGCTGCTTGGGCTGGTCCGCAGAAGCTGGACAGAGACAGTCCGAGTACCCAGAAGATCACTTTGCCTTGGTGGGACAGGGCCGCGTCGTAGCCGACGTCGCCCACATGGAGACCGTATTCGGGACGATGCAAGAAGAACGTCAACACACAACCTGCAATGAGGATGCCCAAGCAGATGAGAATGATCTTCTTGGAACCCAACTTGTCGTCGAGAAGCCCGAAAAGCATGGTGATAAGACCGGCGATAAGGTTCGCTGCCGCCCCGAACATCACCACTTCGGAGAACTCGAAACCAAAGCTCAAGGAGGCGATGGTGGCGCCGAAGCTGAAGACCGCTGCCAACCCGTCGCGGAACACAGCCGAGGCCAGCAGGAAGTAAGCGACCTGGCGGTCGGTGTGCCAGATTTCGCGGATTGACCTGAACAAGGCCTTGTACGAGCCGATGACGCCCAGTTTCGACGCGCGCTCTTTCACAGCGGGACGGTCGTGAAGCACGAGGAAGGCGGGGACGGTGAACACGAGAATCCACACCCCGCACACGACCATGCCCAGGCGAATCTGGTCAGCACTGTCCACGCCGACAAGGAAGAGAATGAGGAGAAGAACGAGGATGCCTCCGATGTAGCCCATGCCCCAGCCGAAGCCGGACACCTTGCCCACGTTCTTCTCCGTCGCCACCTGGTCGATGGTGGCGTTGTAGAACGAGCCCGAAATCTCACCGATGACAGTGCCGACAGCCAAGAGCACGAGGCCCAAGACGAGGAAGCCAGGACGCGGTTCAACGAACCACAAAGCCGCCGAGACCAAGCCCAAACCCCAAGTCAGAATACGCATATTGCGCACAAGATGGCCTGATCGGTCGGCTGATTGGCCGAGGACGGGGGCAACGAGGGCGATGAAGACACCGCAGATGGTCACCGACACGGAGTACGCCAGGGATGGGCCGTTGGCGTTGCTGTTCCACGCGAAGAAGTCGGGCTTGGTGATGTACACCGAGAAAACGAAAGTGGTAATGACTGTATAGAAAGGCTGAGTGCCCCAGTCCCACAGGGACCACGCAAATATCTTGGGCTTGGAACTGACCGTGTTCTTTGCCAAGGCAAGGCTGCCGCCCATGAGCGGAGGCTTTCCGGTGGAATCCACGACAGGTTGAATGCCCTCCAGGGATTCGGTGTTGTCACTCATGAGTCCTCCCACATGTTCTTGGCGACCAGAACCTCTTTGAGAAGGTCTGGCCGGTCAGTAAAAATCCCATCGACACCCATGTCGATGAGTCGGATCATCTCGTCTGTGTCATTGACGGTCCAGACGTGCACAACTTTTCCAGCGGCATGCACGCGCTCAATAGTAGCCGATGTCACGACCTTGAGAAGCACAGGGCCCACCTTGTCAGCGACAGGGACTTGGAGGGCCACACCGCTAGACCCGAAGAAACGGGGGAGGAGAGGCACCTGAGAGGCCCATACCACTCCAAGCGGGGCCATGGCTGTGGGAATCTTGCCGCCCGACAGGCGACGAAACCGCGAGATCCGCGACTGCGAGAAAGAATCCACCAAGATGCGGTCGTGCAAATGGTGAGCGCGCACAGCCTCCCACAAGGGATCCACGGCATCCGAGACCTTCATGTCCACATTGAACCTGACGTGGGGAAACGCCTCGACCACGTCGTCGAAGAAGGGCACAGACTCGGTCTGGTCAATCCTGACCTTGTGCAGTTCGGCTGCCGTGAAGTCGCGCACGGTTCCTTGTATCCCCGCGACGCGCTCCAGTGTGTCGTCGTGCATGCACACGAGCACACCGTCTTTCGTGGCTTGCACGTCAGTTTCGATGTAGCGGTAACCAAGCGCGACTGCATTGGTGAAGGCCGTCATGGTGTTCTCTTTGCCGAGGTTGGGTTCGTAGTCGGAACCGCCTCGGTGGGCCATCGCTAGGAAGCGGGGGGAGGTGTAGGCATATTCGCTAGCGCGCATCGCAGTGCCTCCTCACGAATGTCATTCTGCCAACCTACGCCAACGTAAGTCAATGCGGGTCATCTGACGGACGCGGTAACTTGGGTCGCCATGGCGGGGGCAGGATAATTGATGTATGACCACAATTTTGTCTATTCAGTCCTCCGTCGCGTACGGCCATGTCGGCAATTCTGCCGCTGCCTTCACCCTGATGAGGATGGGAGTCGAGACCTACCCTGTCTTTACCGTCCATTACTCGAACACGACCGCCTACGGGTCCTGGCGTGGGCCCGTGCTGGCCCCAGGAGACGTTCTGGAGGTCGTGCGGGGCGTGGACGACAGGGGAGTGCTCTCAGGGGTGGACGGGGTTCTCACGGGCTTCCAGGGCTCGCAGGAGATGGGTAACACGATTCTGGAGGCTGTGGCGTTGACGAAGTCCCGCAATCCCCAGGCTCTGTATTGCGCGGACCCGGTCATGGGCGATGTCGGGCGGGGGATGTACGTCGCGGCTGGCATTCCCGAGTTCTTGCGCGACAAGGTCGTGCCCGCCGCCGATGTCGTGACTCCCAACCAGTACGAGTTGGACTTCCTCACCGGGCGCGAGACCCACACACTGGCCGACCTCTTGGGGGCCGTCGACTCGCTCATCGCCACCGGGCCGAAGACTGTCCTCGTCACCTCCGCCATCGCCGATGACGCCCCCGCCAACTCGGTCTCCATGGTGGCCGCCACCTCTGACGAGGCATGGCTGGTCTCCACCCCGCTCATCGACCAGGCTTTCACCGGGTCGGGCGATGTGACTTCGGCGGCGTTCTTTGCCGTTCTCTTGGCCACAGGCCGTCTCGACGAAGCCTTGGCGCACACAGCGGGAATTGTGTATTCCATCCTGGACGCCACAGCCAAGGCCGGTCAACGCGAATTGGCCCTCGTCGCTGCTCAAGACGCCATCGTGAACCCTACGCACACCTTCGAGGTTTCGCGCATTCGGTAGTTCGTTGATTGCGCCACTCGTGTGACGGTGACACCCTTGCTGCCAGATTACTGCCAGAAAGTGTGGATGGATGCCCCAAGGGCGTTGAGCCTGTCGGGCAGTTCCTCATACCCACGGAATATGACGTACGTGTCACGCAGCGTCGTGGAACCTTGCGCTCCTAGTGACGCCATGAAGATGCACACCGAAGGCCGCAAGGCAGGCGGACAGATGAGTTGACCGCCTCCGCGCCACTTGGTCGGACCAGTGACCATGATGCGATGCGGGTCGAGCAAGGTGATATTGGCGCCCAGCTTGCCCAGGCCCATCATGTGGATCATGCGAGAGTCGTACACCCAGTCGAAGATGGTGGTTGTCCCCTGAGCCATGGCCGCCAGCACGCCGAAGAAAGGTAGATTGTCGATATTGAGGCCAGGGAACGGCATGGGGTGGATCTTGTCGACGGGCGCGACGAGGGAAGACGGCCTCACCGTGAGATCGACCAAGCGAGTGAAACCATTGTGGGACCGGTATTCATCGGTGAGCGAGAAATCCAGACCCATGGATTCCAGGACGGCCAACTCGATCTCCATGAACTCGATGGGCACTCGAGTGATGGTCAGTTCCGACTCGGTGACCACGGCGGCAGTGAGCAATGTCATGGATTCGATGGGGTCCTCAGAGATGTCGTATTCCACGTCCTGGTCGATCTCGCCCACGCCATGCACAGTCAGAGTCGTCGTTCCGATGCCTTCAATCGGCACCCCGAGTTTGACCAGGAAGGCGCACAGGTCCTGGACCATGTAGTTGGGGGAGGCGTTACGAATAACGGTCACGCCAGGGGTGCGGGCCGCTGCCATAAGGGCGTTCTCCGTCACTGTGTCACCACGTTCCGTCAGAGCGAAGTGACGAGCCTCATTGCTGGGAGTGTGGACCTCACAGTGGTACAACCCTGCGGTGGCTTCGATCTCCAAGCCGAGGTGCTTGAGAGCCTGCAGGTGAGGTTCGATGGTGCGTGTGCCAAGATCGCAACCACCGGCGAAGGGCAAATCGAAACTGCGGTAGGCATGCATCAGGGGACCGATGAACATGAGGATCGACCGTGTTCGGCGGGCTGCCTCGACGTCCATTGCCTTGAGGTTGAGCTTCTTAGGCGGAGTAAGTGTGAGGTTGGCCCCGCAAGCGCCCCACTCGCAATCCACTCCGATGGAGGTGAGAACCTCGACCAAACGATTGACTTCCTCAATGCGGGCGATGCCGCGAAGTGTCGTCTTACCTGAGTTGAGGAGCGCGCCGCACAGAGTGGACACTGATGCGTTCTTGCTTGTCCGAGTCTCAATTGACCCCGACAAGCCGTGGCCTCCGTCAATCTCCAGATTGAGTGCCCCGGAGCCGGGAGTCATGAGTGCCTGACCGAGGACTTCAGAGATACGAGACACCATCTCCAAGGACAGGTTCTGGTTGCCGGCCTCAATGCGTCCGACCGCAGATTGGGATGTGCCGAGGGCCTTGGCGAGTTGACTCTGCGTCATCCCTTTGCCGATACGAGCCTCGCGGACGAGGATGCCGATGCTTTCCGCAGATGTCACCATGCCCGCCATGCTATCTCATAAGTGAGATAATTCAATATGCGCCTCGGGAGTGTCGTGGCTTCCTCCAGGGCTCTGGACGTCAACAATCGGCGCGGGATGCCTTGTCCTAGGGGTGAGGGGCCTATTCTGGAGGTTATGACCCATTTTGATGCAGTGGTTCTCGGTTCAGGGCCGGGCGGCTATGTCGCCGCCCTGAAAGCTGCCCAAAAAGGGATGAGGACCGCCATCGTCGAGCAGCAGTGGTGGGGTGGGGTCGACGCTGCGGTCGGCGCGGTGCCACTGGCGTCCTTGTTGCGCTCAGCCGATATCGCGGACGCCTTTGTACACCACAAGGACGAGTTCGGCATCGCTGGTGAGGTTCACTTGGATTTCGCCGCTGCCATCAAGCGCAGCCGTGAAGCAGCAGAACAGGTAACCAAGTCTGTCGCGCTCCTGCTGCGCAAGAACAAGGTCACTCAATACTTCGGGGCAGGCACTTTCCGCGATGCGAAGACTCTGTCCGTGTCACAGCACAATGGGATCACTGAAACTCTCACGTTCGACCACTGCGTCCTCGCCACAGGGGGCAGCCCCAAGATGCTGCCCTGGGTCAACAAGGGCAGTCGCGTGATGACTTCTCGGGAAATCATGTCCTGCGAATCCCTGCCCAGTTCCATCGCAGTGTGCGGGGCTGGGCCTGTCGGCGTGGAGTTTGCCTGGTTATTCGCCGCATACGGCGCTGAGGTCACCCTCGTGGAGTATGCCGACCGCATTCTGCCGGCGGAGGACCCCGAAGTGTCGTCCGAAGTCACCAAGGCTTTCAAGGGGCTCGGCGTGCGAATCATGCCAGGATTTGACGTCAAGGGTGTGGTCGAGAATGCGGACAGGGCGGCCGTGTATGTGGCTCCGCGTTTGGGCGGTCAGGAGGTCCGCCTGGAGGCCGAAACCGTTCTGCTCACTGTGGGATGTGTGCCCAATACCTCTGGATACGGTCTGGAGACCACAGGCGTGGCCCTCAGCTCCGACGGATCTGTCGAAGTCGGGGAGAATATGGCCACAAGTGTGGAAGGCATCTGGGCTGTGGGCGATGTCACCGGCGGTCGCATGATGACGGCCCAGTCGGCCAGTGCGCAGGCGCTCATCGCGGTTGCCTCTATGGTGGGGGAGTCGGCCCCGCTCTTTGACGCGAAGCTGATGCCCCACGTCATCCATTGTCAGCCCCAAGTCGCGTCTTTCGGCCTCACCGGAGGCAAGGCGCAAGCGCTAGGCCATCAGGTCAAGGTGTCCAAGTTCCCCTTCACCGCCAACAGCGCGGCGGCAGGCTTGGGGTACACCAATGGCTTCGTCAAGATCGTCGCCGACACAAGGCACAACGAGATAATTGGGGCGCACATGGTTGGTCCTGGTGTCGCCGAGCTTCTGCCCGAACTTGTGCTCGCCGCCCAATGGGACCTCACCACTGATGAGATCGCGCTCACCATCCACGCCCATCCCACCTTGTCAGAAGCGGTACGAGAGGCCGCCGAGGGTGTGGGTGGGCGGATGACGAACTTCTGAGCCCACGTCGTCCCGCTGGCTCGGTCAACCCTCAAGTCCGTCATTTTGAGCGAAGTCGCAGAATCCATAATCTCCGCTGGTCAGATGGATTCTGCCGGTGTGCCCACGATGACACCACCAATGTCTGCGCCGCTCCAGACTGCGAACTCAGTCGCCCAACCCGGTGCCGATCTTACGGGCCGTTTCGACCCAATCGTGGTCGGGTGGGACAAGCTTGACCTTGCCTGCGACCTCAGCCAAGGGGACAGGCTCAATGCCCTCGCCTCGGGCAGCGACCAGAACCCCGAAGACGCCTTGCTGCACAAGGTCGGCTGCTGCTGTGCCCAGTCGGGTCGCCAGGAGTCGGTCCGTCGAGCAGGGAGTACCGCCGCGCTGGACGTACCCCAAGATGGTGACTCGTGACTCCAGGCCTGTCGCCGCCTCCAACTCGCGGGCCAACTTGAACGTGTGCTCGCGTTGGGAATCCTCGACATGGGCCAGATGGGCTTTGGCCGCCCGTGTCGCCTCTGGCGTCTTTGACGCGCTGACAAGTAGTTTCGCTGCTTCGTAGTCAGCGGAATCTTTGGAGTCCCGCGCGCCCTCGGCCACAGCGACCACAGAGAACGTCGAACCGCGCGCCATCCGGGCTTTGATGGTCGCGGACACGGACTCGACGGTGTACGGGATTTCTGGGATGAGGATGATGTCCGCGCCCCCGGCGATACCCGCGCCCAAGGTCAGCCATCCCGCGCGGTGTCCCATGATTTCTGTCAGAATGATGCGGTGGTGCGAATGGGCTGTCGAATGCAAGCGGTCGACGGCCTCCGTGGCGATCTCCAGCGCAGTGGCGAAACCGAAAGAAGTGTCCGTCATGGCGATGTCATTGTCGATAGTCTTCGGCAGGGAAATGACCTGGACACCAGCGTCCATGAGTTGCTTGGCGTTCTTGGCTGTGCCGCCGCCACCCAACATGACGAGGGCGTCGATGCCGAGTTTCTCCAGATTCTCCACGACCTGGGGGACCATGTTGGTCGGCTCTCCGTCCACGATGTACTTGTTCACCTTGTCGCGGCTCGTGCCCAAGATGGTGCCGCCCGTGGTGAGGATGCCCGACAATGCCGACCCACCCAAGTCGATGGTGCGGTTCTCCACAAGGCCTCTGATCCCGTCACGGAAACCGACCAATTCCATGCCGTAATAGGTCGTCAACGCCTTCCCAAACCCGCGAATCACCGCGTTCAGACCCGGCGCGTCACCACCGGCTGTGAGGATGCCCACCCGAAACTTCTTGGTAGCCATGGGAACTCCTTCGGTTGTCTTGCAGCAAGCCTACTGCCAAACAACCGCCTCGGTGTCTGCTGGAGAAGAAAGAAAATCGAGCCTTCAACACGGGCCTTCCTGGCTCCACCATATTTGTCCGATAATGTACATTATGTCATTTTGCAATCCCCTTCCCCCTCTGGAATCTGGCCCACAGACACAACCTCAAGCCGTTGCTGTTCCAACTCATTGCGCACGGATGCAAAGCCGAGGAAATCCGGCACATCATCCAGGCCCGGGCCCCCGCACCAGACCCCGCCGCCCTACTCGCTCAGCAACGATATTCCCTGCGACACGCCGAACCGAACATCCTCGAAATTACCAAGGTGGAGGAAATTAGAGATATTATCAAGGCGGGCGATGCCCGCACCGGACCGGAAACGGCAACCTAACCAAATAACCAACCAACCATAAGGAAACAACAATGCTAGTTATTGGCACACTACTCAAAGTCCAGGAGCAAGAATGGACAGACAACAATGGACAGATTCAGAAATGGACCAAGGCGGCCCTCGACTCCGGTCAGGACCTCATCGAGGCATCAGCGTCGAAGGACACACCGATTCAGGAATGGAAGAAGACCATCGGGAAGGAGGCGATGTTCGAGTTGTCCGTGAACGTGAACCGAGGCGGTCAGGTCAAATACCGCTTGTCCGCCCCGACACAGTCATCTTCGCCTCTTCAATCCTCGGCATCGTCTGGCCCGATCTCGGGCTCCTCGGCATCCTCGTAGGTCTGACCTATGCCCTCGGTACTCTCGCAGCTAGAGCAATTAGCGCCCGAGGCCGCCGCCGCGGCGGTCGTCCTCGGCGCGTTGATTAGCTTCTATCTAGGTATACGCACCGCTCAGTCGTTGATAAGGCCGTTCAAATGATCACAGCACTAGCCACTATTGGCGGACTTCTCACGGGCCTAGGCATCATCCTCCGGACTATTGTCCGAGCGACCAGGAGCTCAAAATGATCTTTCTTCCTATCATCGTGTCCGCATGGGTCCTCGGTCTCATGCTCGGCCTCGTCTCCGTCTGGAGCGTCGAATGATTCTCACGATACGCCCTATGCCACCCAACCTGCCCGCCCTTATCAGCGTCGATCAGTGGGTCCTGCTCGGCCTCGTCCTGGCCCTCATCTTGGCAACCGGTCTGGCTCTCGCGCTTGCCATCCTCGCTATCCACACATTGCAAAGGAGGTGAAATAATGATCATTCCTCTTGAAGGAGAACTGTCTCTTGACTTGGGTTCCTCGATTACCGCTATGGCTCAATCGATGCTCAGCATGGTGTCCGACAATCTGCCGATTGTGCTCGGTGTCGCAGGCATCTTCCTCGGTGTCTCCGTCGTCCTGGGCTTCGTCTTCCGTCTGCCCAAGAAGGCTGCCAAGTAGCCCCCATCCCCGCCCCGGTACCCCTCATTCTGCATAACGGGGTACCGGGGCGGCCCCACATCCACTCACCACAAAGGTAACCCAAATGCTCCCCCTCGATTCCGAGCTCTCGCTAGACCTCGGCCCCATCATTACCCAAATGTTCGTCGCCCTTTTCGCCCTCATTCAAGACAATCTCCAAGTCATTCTCAATGTCGTCGGTGTCCTCATCGGCGTATCCCTTGGCCTCCTGCTCGTCTTCAAAGTGCTCAAGAAACCGACCTTGGCAGGCAAGTAACCTTATGCCCCGGCCTCGAATCCCTCGCATCATCGCCGCAGTGATTGGCGCTATCCTCCTTCCTGCGCTCCTCCCTGCCGATGCCCAGGCCATCGAAGTACCCTCGACTATGACCATCACATGCCAGGGCACCTCTTACACCGGTACACCCTCCTACATAGTCGATGTCTGCCTCGCCAAACGTCTCAATGGGTTTCAGGCCACGCAAGCGACTTTCGACGAGGCGATGGGCGATATCCGCATATCAACAAACAACATTTACGCCACACTCTCTAATTCCTCATCAGGTATCTATTACGGCATGAATCAAGGCTTTTCCAGTATCGGCACCGCAGTCAATGCCGTAACCACCGCCGTAAACGCGGTCAAAACTGGCATCACCGGCCTGCAATCCACTCTCACATCGATGCAAACAAACCTAGCCACTAACACTTCCACCGTCTCATCCTCTCGCCAAGACTTTCTCTGTCTCTATTACGAGTTTGTTCGGTCGGCTCATCGCATCCAGGACAACTGCCCCGCCAATGGCACGACTGACACGTCGGCTACGATCTGGACGTTATTGTCTAATATTCGCACCGCGACGCAGACAACGATTCCTAACGCCATCTCGAGCGCAGCGAACACTCTCGGCGGATACGTGGATGGTGTCGAAGACGCTCTGACTGGTATCGGTACCACCGCGTCGTCTTTGCTCGCCAAAAGCACGTCGATTGATACGACGGCCACCGCCATCAAGACGTTGATCACGACAGCCAACACATACCTGTCTGGTATGCAATCATCTCTTGCTGCCGTGAACACTCGTACCGAGTCGTCCTATCAGATGGACCTCTGTCTCTATTACGAGTTTGTTCGGTCGGCTCATCGAGACCAGGACAATTGTCCCGCTCACGGTACTACTGACACGTCGGCTACGATCTGGATGTTGTTGTCTAATATTCGCACCGCGACGCAGACAACGATTCCTAATGCCATCTCTGCCGCAGCGAACACTCTCGGCGGATACGTGGATGGTGTCGAAGACGCTCTGACTGGTATCGGTACCACCGCGTCGTCTTTGCTTGCTAAGAGCACGTCGATTGATACGACGGCCACCGCCATCAAGACATTGATCAGCACCACTAACAGTTACGTGGATGGTGTCGAATCGGCCCTAACCATGATTGCGACTAACACCAGCTGCGTCATGACCATCATGGCAGCTAACCCTTCTTGCCCGACAACCGGCCCCACCATTCCATCAATCCTCGACAAGGTCCTTAACGCGCTGGATAATGTCGTCTCAGCTATCGCACACATCATCGACCAGGCCGCCGACCTTATCGACCTCCTGACCGCTCTTCCCGGTATCATCCTGTCCGGCATCCAGTCCATCCTTGAAGGACTGCTGCACGGTCCCACGCTGCCCACGAATGGCCTCCCACAGACAACCGACAAACTCAACCAGTGGATACCTAACTGGATCTGCAACTCCGCAGATTGCCTGGCCTCCATTCCCTTCACTTTCGGCGACATGGACCTATGCCTACCCGATGCCGCACGCTCTTGGCTGACCACCACCCGCAACCTTCTCGGCCCGGTCATCATCGCATTTATGGCGTTCTTTTGCGCCGGACTCATCCTCAAGCAACTCAAAGTAGGAACCGCCTAATGCTCTGGAACTACGTCATCGCGCCATTCAACACGCTTATCAGCACTTTCGACGCGGCCATCGCAACCCGCGTACCGAACCCGCCCGCGATGTTCACGTCGCCCCCCTGGGCTGGTCTTTGCCAGCTACTGCCGATCGGCGCGATGATCACCTCCCTAGCTATGTTCATTGGCACTATCATCACCTGCATCGTCCTCCGTATTGCGCAAATCGCGCTCCGCACTTTCACCGTAACCACCGTCGAAGTCTAGAAAGGCCCCCAATGACCCCCCTTACCGTCCTCATCATCGCCGCGTTCCTCTCACGCATCCTCATCCCCGGCCAGTTCTGGACACGCGCATGATGATTCCCTTGCGCAGACCATCCAGGTCTGACCCCATCATGTCTATCTGTGGCCTCAACGGCAGCGGCAAGACACTCCTAGCTACCTCTTGGTGTTGGGAACACCTTAAAGACGGTGGCCGTGTGCTCTCCAACGTTCCACTACAACATCCCCAGGCCGCCGTCCTCGAAACAATCGCACAGCTCGACGATGCCCGAGATTGCCTCGTCCTGCTTGACGAGGTCACAGCCTGGATGCCCGGACGCGGCTGGCAGTCCGTTCCCCGCGAAGTACTCGCCGCAATCGCGCAATTGCGTAAACGTAACCTGCAACTCATCTGGACAAGCCCATCCATGGACGATGCCGACGTGCAGCTACGCCGCGTCACAGTCTCTAGCATCATCTGTGCCCCCCTCTTTCGCACCGGCTGGAACGCTCCCCTGTTCGTTCTCTCCCGTCGCTATGACCGCGACTTGCCCGGACCGTACTCGCTATGGTCCCCGAAGTGGGCACCATCCTGGGGTAAGTACGACACCACCGCGATCATCACCCCGGCAGGGGCCGCCGGCTATTGCGCGGAATGCGGCTTCAGAATCAAACCGGATAAGACCGTGTGCGCGTGCAAACTTCCCACACCACCCATCATCTGGCGCGACCCTGGCCCACAGCACGCATTCCACGACGAGCAACCCCCTACCCCCCTGCAATAGCAGGGGGATTCGCTTCTCACGGCACAACCATCCGCCCCACGTGTGCGCTGGAGACTTACGCCCGCAGCGTCCTTCGCACCCGCCAGCCTATCCGCACGCCCTCGATGTCAACCCCTACGGGGTACCAAACACTACGTGTTTTTGACATCGAGGGCTACCACGGATCGGATGTGGGCGGCGAAGGACGCCAAAAGAAAAAAGACACCCGGAGGACACCATGCCAAACACAGACACCGCCCGACACCTCACCATCGATGACCACCTGCTCACGTCCTGGACACCCGGAACCTGGCGGCCGAACAACGTCGACCACGATCTCCGCTTCACCCGCTGTTGCCGCGGCACCTACGTCACCGAAGACGGCCGACAGAAGACCCTACAGCACACACGCGGCTGGTGCGCTATCTACATCACCTACCACATGGTCGTCTATAGCGAGTACTACCCGACTCTCACACAATGCGTGCGGGCTTACTACAACAACCCCCCGCTGTTCTAGCCATGCTCAGGGAAGGACGCAACACCATCATCTGCGACCGATGCGGCAAAGAAACACGCTTCTACGGCCCAGCAGGACCCAAACGCGCACGACTACACGCCCTCGGCTGGCGCACACTCTCCAGCATGTGGCCACTGCAACCCACCGACTACTGCCCCGACTGCACCGGCATCACCGACCAACGAGCCCTAACACGCCTCAACAAAGAAGCCGAAACCCTCTACACCACCGTCTAGACTTCCAGGAGGCCCCCACACTCTGGGGGCCTTCACCATTCCCTACTACACTTCAACCCATGAGTTTCCCGCCACCAGCACCAGGACAACGCCCCGCGACACCCCACTACATCCAATGGGGCAGCGCCGCACCCAAGACAGACATCTGGACAACCAGCGTACGAGTCACCGGAATCATCGCCGCCACAAGCCAATTCCTCATCGGCCTAGCCCTCGCCCTCACCCTGGGCGGCACACTCGCCTACCTCGGACTACCCGCCATCGTCGGCTTCTTCCCCCTCATCATCCTCTGGCCCCTCTCCTTCCTCACACTCTCCATCACCATGATGCTCACCAACATGGCCAACCAAACACGCGAAATACGCCACCACTTCCACAACATCAACTACATCATCCCCCGCACCTGAACAAACGTTCCACACCCTGACCATGTGTGCACACATGCGCAACACGTAACTTCCTCCACCACCACTCCCCACCCATGCCCTAAACTGCACTATGTGGCACAGACAACCCAAGAGCGCAGATGGGCAATCAAGCACTGGCTAGGCATGCACTCTTCCCTACGAGCAGTCCGCAACTGCGGGCACAAGTCACTTCCCGGTGAGAAGCGCATCGAAGGCAACATCACCACCTACGAAGACGGGACATATCGCGTCACACTCGGAAACGTCATGTGGTGTAACTCCCCCTGGGCCTGCCCGGACTGCTCACGCAACATCGGGTATCGCAAAGCCCGTTACCTCTCCCAAATCTCCGAAGCCTGGCACAACCAAGGCGGACAAATCGCCCTCATCACACTCACCATGCGCCACGACGCATCAATGTCACTAGCCGACATTATGATCGCCTGCTCACAACCCAACAGCTTGCAAGGTCTCGACAGGAAATATGGATCCATGCTCTGGGCCAAGCAAAAGACCCTCCCGAACGCCCGCGCAGCCGAGATCACGCACGGCAAGAATGGCTGGCATTACCATCTCCACTATCTCGTCTTCCTGCCCGGTTGGGTCGATGCAGCCGAGCTCTCAACCATCAGGCATCGCATGTGGGTCAAATGGTCAGACACCATCGCAAACCATGGTTTCGACTGTGACGAGGAGCAATCAGACGCACGCTTCATCATGCGAGACGAAGGCATAGGTCAATACCTCATCAAAGCCGGGCTAGAAGTAGCCGCCGGAAACACCAAACACGGCCGCAAAGGCAACATGACCCCATACCAGATGCTCGGACGCATCATCGACCACATGTACGGACCCGTGGACCACCCCGAGCAAGCATGCCCCCGCCGCCGCCACGACCGCACCCCCTGCCCCGACTACATCAAATACCGAGACCTCTGGCACGAATACGAAACCGCCACCAAAGGCAAGAACCAACTCATCCTCCCAACACGCCTAGGCGATTGGCTCCAAATCTCACGCGACGAACTCAACCACCACGTCGAAGCAGCCCTACAAGACGAACTAGGAAACGACATAATCCGAGCTTGTACATTATGACATTTTGACCGGAACTTCCTCTCCTTTAGACGCTCAAGCGGGCTCTTGGACTGGTGAAGTAAGCAAGTTCGATTGGTACTCTGCAACCATCCAGACGGACTATATTGCTTTACTCGACGCTTTGCCTGGGCCGAAAGAAGAGACCTATCCACAGAACGGGTATGCGCATCGGTACATCGGATGTACCGATGCTGGCGAGTCGTACACGGTTCTGGGTGGTGGCAATCATGGTGCATGTCCGAATGTCTGCGGGACGGGTCCTGATTCTGCTGGCGTGGCAAGGATGGTGCGTGGGCTCCCCTGGTCTCATAACGTGGCGCGGGCTGATTCTGCTGTGGACTTCGAGAGTGAAGGATGCTGGGACGGGCTGAGTAACTATCTGATGGACTTCGCGCAGAAGGAGCGGGTCAGCATCACTCCGGCGGGTGATTGGTTCACAGAAGGGCATCCGAAGGGCTGCACGCTGTACGTGGGGTCTCGGAAGTCGGCGATCTTCCTTCGATGCTATGAGAAGGGCAAGCAGTTAGGAGATCCAGTTAGTGACTGGGTACGTGTTGAGCTGCAAGTGCGCCCACAAAGGGACCAGAGACTGAGTGCGTCTAGGGCTTCGGCAGATGAGTTATGGGGGTTCGGCGGATGGTCAAGAACGCTTGCACCGTCAATCCTCGGGGGCCGGGTACCTAATGCCGTTCGGTCTCATCGGAGTGAATCCCCCCGGTGTGTTCGGAGGGTTTTTAGTTAGGTGACCCTGCGGGTTGCAGGGTCTGATTGTGAGCATAGTACTGGTTCTCGCATTCGACGGGTGGAATGTCTCCGCAGTAT
>JAISJO010000087.1 GCA_031261485.1 Propionibacteriaceae bacterium
CCCGACATCGTCATCCGCACTTCCGGCGAGCAGCGACTGTCCGGGTTCCTCATCTGGCAGTCCGCTCATTCCGAGTTCTACTTCTGCGAGGCACTGTGGCCAGACTTCAGGCGGGTGGACTTCCTGCGTGCCTTGCGTGCTTTCTCGCAGCGGGAGCGTCGCTTCGGGCGGTAAGGGTCACGCGCCTGTCCTAGGCGCGCCACGCATAAGTACATATACCGATAAATCGATATACCGACAAACGACTAGCAACAACCTGACGCCGGGCTCACCCTCAGCCAGGGTTGCGCACCGTGTAAATGGCGTAATCCATGCGTCGGTTGCCCCGCTCCACGGCGACTAGTTGCTCGGTCGCTTTGGAGTCGATGGTCGTCAGGTCGTACCAGAACTCCTTGCTGGGTCCCTGGGACCAGATGGCCAGACGGCCCTCGGGGGTGAGATGGCCCAAGGTGGAGCGGATGCCCTCGACCGTGTACAGGGAGTCGTTGAACTCGTGAATCAGGAAGTCGGGTCCGTTGTCGATGTCAAAGCAGATACCGTCCCAAGGGCCGAAAAGACCAGGGATGGTGGGCTGCTCCTGAAGGAGGCACGCCACATCACCGTGGTGGATGGCGACCCTCTCGTCGGCCACAAGATCCGCGAGTACAGGAGTCAGTCCAGCGCGCGCCCACTCGATGAGAGGACCGGACAACTCAACGATGTCAATGTTTGTTGCGCCCATTTCTAGCAGTCGCTTCGCGGTGAACCCCAGACCCAGCCCGCCTACCAGCACATGGCCGGGAGTCGGCCCCAGGGCCTCAGCCAGCGCGACCTCGGAAGCCGTGTGAGCCGAGTCCATGGCAAATGTCCCGTTGACGATGAGTTCGTCAATCGGAGTTCCCCCAACAAAACGTCTTTTCAGAGCGATTTCGTACCCATCCGCGTCGCTGCGGGCTAGGGTGACAATTTCTTCATCCATCCATCCATACTCCCTCATTGAGGGTGGAGAGTCAATGGAATCGGGCGAAAGTAACTATGAATGAATACTGCCACAAGAGCCGTCGCTGAGCAACTTATATCGTCACGCCGCGTAGAGTCACTTCGCGCAGAATGGCACCCAAGGCTCGACAATCAGGGTTCCCTAGCCCACCGCCTGCGCATTTTCCACGGTTTCACGGGCCTGCGTCAGATACTTCTCACACAGGGCGGCCAAACGCTCGCCCTTCTTGTACAGCTCCAGTGAGTCGGCCAGACTCTCCCCGCCCGATTCCAAAGTGGCCACAACCTCTATCAACTGGTCGCGGGCCTGCTCATAGGTCAGTTCTGGTGTCTGAGTCTCGGATTCATCCGGTGTCGGCGCACTCTCGCTCGTCGGAGCAGTGGTTTTCCTAGCGGCCATCGTCTTTTTCCTTTCCTGTGACGGCGAGTTCGAGAACTCCGTCACTGACATATCCGAGTATCTTGTCTTTCACGCTTACCGCGTTCACGGTGGACACCCCTGCCCCCGAAGCATCGACGAGGATCGCATAGCCCCTTGCCAGAGTGGATTGCGGGCTGAGGGAACGGACGAGAGCGTGAGCCTGCTGGACGCGGGTTTCTTCCGCAGTCAGCACGTCGTTCACGGCTCGCCACAATCCCTGTCGCAGCTCGGAAATGTTCTTGGCGTATCCCTCGAAGCGCGAGGCAGGGTCATGGAGGACAGGCCTGGATCGTATTCCCGCGAGCCCCACTTCCTCGTGAGCGACACGAGCGAGCAACGCACTCGACATCCGAGCACGCGCCTGATGGATGTGAGCCAGTTCTTCCTCGGCATCGGGCACGATGCGCTTGGCCGCGTCGGTCGGTGTGGAGGCCCGCAGGTCGGCCACGAGATCAAGGATGGGGGTGTCCACTTCATGTCCAATGGCGGAGACAATAGGTGTGGTTGCAGCGGCCGCCGCACGGGCCAGTCCCTCATCTGAGAAGGGAAGCAAGTCCTCAATGGAGCCCCCGCCTCGGGCGATGACGATGACATCGATGGTGTCGTCGGCGTCGAGTTCGCGGATGGCGGCGATGACCTGCCCGGCAGTGGAGGGGCCCTGCATGAGTGCATACTTCGTCAGGATACGGGCGTGAGACCAGCGCAGTCCGACATTGACCACGACGTCACGCTCAGCGGCAGAAGCCTTGGCTGTGATGAGGCCGATTCCGCGCGGGAGGAAGGGCAGAGGTCGCTTGAGTGACGGACTGAACAACCCTTCAGCCTGGAGGACACGCTTGAGATGCTCAATCTGAGCAAGCAGTTGGCCTTCCCCGGTGGGGCGCAGGTCAGAGCACTCATAGCTCAACCGCCCCGACTTCATCCACACGGTCGGCTTGAGTTGGGCAGTCACAGCCATTCCCTCGCTGACCGGGCCGGCCGCGTCGAGCACCGCAGTGGACAAAGTCACCGCGACTGACACTTCCGCGCTGGTGTCGCGCAGAGTGAGGAAGTGGATGGCACCAGTCTTGCGGTTGAGTTCGATGACTTGGGCAGAAACCCACAGCGAGCCGCATCGCTCAACCCACCCTTTGACCGCCTGCGCCATGTCCCTCAGTGGGACCGGATGCTCGGGTGTACTCGTCAAAGCCATGTGTCTACCCTACGCTGTCGCGCGCTCGGGAAACTGATGAGGCAGCGGGTCCGCAGTTCCATCAAGCACGTCCTCAGGCACGTCCGCGAGCCCATCCACACTCGAAAGCGCGAGGGGAATAGCTCTGCCCACGAGCGGAGTTGGCGCGGCGAGGGGGGTGAGCGGAATTATTGAGCCCGCCGATTCCACCAACTCTGGCGCCGTCAGATCGCGCACGGGCACCTCGATGAGCGCGGGTTCACCGACCGTGTCTTCGGACACCTTGAGGTCGCGGAACTTGCGGGCAGTCACGAGGACACGGCCCTCCAAAGAGGCCATCGCCGCATTGTAGGAGTTGACTGTGCTTGTCAGAGACCTGCCCAAGGAGTCGAAGTGGGCGCCCAACTTGCTCAACCGTTCATACAAGGTTCGCCCCAAGAGGGAAATCTCACGAGCCGAGTCGGCCAGAGTCGCCTGATTCCAGGCATAGGACACTGTTCGAAGCATGGCAATCAGGGTTGTTGGCGTGGCAAGGAGCACAGACTTGGCCGCTGCATACTCCAAGAGGCCAGGGTCGCGTCCCAAAGCCTCGGCAGCTAGCGATTCAGCGGGGAGGAAGAGGACGACGAACTCCGGGGTTCCCGAATCGGCTTTCCAGTATTCCTTGGCTGCCAACTGGTCGATGTGTCTGCGGACGTGCCCCACGAAACGCCCCATCCCTTGCACTCGTTCCGCCTCGGTTTGGGCCTGGGCTGCGTCGAGGAAGGCGTCGAGAGGAGTCTTGGCGTCCACATACACGAATTTGCCCCCGACAAGCAGAACCTTCATGTCTGGGCGGATGGAACGCTCATCGGTCGAACTGGAGTTCTGCGTCTCGAAGTCGCAGTGGTCGAGCATCCCAGCGATTTCCACGACTCTTTGCAGTTGGACCTCGCCCCACGTTCCTCGCACCTGAGGCTTGCGCAAGGCCGTGACAAGAGCAGAGGTCTCTTTGCGCAGAGATTCGCTTGTGTCCTGGACGTTCTTGACTTGCTCGGTCATGGCGGCGGACATCGTCGCCCTTTCCTTCTCAATCTCGGTCAGGCGCGATTGCAATTGGTCGAGAGTGGCTTTGACCGGGGCCATAAGAGACTCCGTCGCTTTCATCCGTTGGGTCGCAGAGTCTTCGACAGTCTTGGTTTGCCGGGCCAAAGCGTCCGATGACAAGGCCTTATATTGGGCGAGCATGGTGTCGTGGTCTTGGCGCAATTTCTCCGCCTGTTCGATGGCCGCATCGCGCTCGACCTCAACAGTGGCAATCTCCGCTTCTTTGGCAGCCAAAGCGGCCATCATCTCCGCACTTTCCTGCCTCGCTTCAGCGGCCAGGGCTCGGGCGCGCTCCACATCTGAGCGGGCACGCTCCACATCAGCTTCGGCTTTGGCGAAGTCGGCTGCGGTCTTGGCAGAGTCTGCCTTGGACTGGGCCTGGTCTGCTCGGGCACGTTCGCTTCGCGCATCGGCGCGCGCGGAGGCCACTAATTGGCCCACGCACCAGCCCAATACGATGCCGACGACCAGTGCCACGATGATCCATGCGATGTCATTCATGGTCTCAGTTTGGCAGGGGGGTCTGACATTTTTCGTATATTGCGGTGAATTTCGCTTTACCCCGTCGGCAAAACATGGGAGAATCAAGAGGGATTATGGCCGAGGGAGTGACGTGAAGACGAAAAATGGGGGAACCGGCATAATGCATCGGAAGATGGCGACCACGTTGGTTGCCGTGCTAGCTGCTGCAGGTATGTGCTTTGGGGCTGTTCCGACGGCCAACGCAGATCAGATCGTGACGACGACGTTGCACGAGCGGATTCTGACGCCTACGGGCGCTAATGAGACACTGGACTCGAAGAAGGTACAACCTGGTGGACGCATCTCCTGGGATGTCAACGTCGTGGTGACCGGGCCCATGCTCGCTCCACTGACTGTCACTTTGCCTCGTGGCATTGATGTGCCGAAACTGCCTCAAGACTGCGTCTGGAAGGCCAAAGACGGAAACGATCACGGGCTCATCTCCTGCAACTTGAAGACGTTCGACGCGACTGTCCATTTCGATGCGGTCGTGGCCACCTCCGTGGCGGTGGGGACGACACTCAGAGTGACATTCACGGCGGCCAATGTGTCGTATTCCGCTTCAGTTCCGAGCGTGTTGAAGGTCTCTTCGGCGTCGTCGGGGCAACCAACCACTCCTTCCGCGACTCCATCTGCTTCGACTAATCCCCCCGTCAAGCCCACCGCGCCAGCCACAACAGTCAGACCGCATTACGTTCCGGGGACGACCGTCGACCAGTTCGGGGACAACTCCGGTCCTCTGATCCTTACTGCTCCTTCAGGGCCTGGGACATCTACCTCAGACCCGGCCGTGTCCCTGCGCATGACTGGACACGTGGATTCGGGCGCGTCCGCGAAGGTGGGTGACTTGGTGGTCTTCGACTTCCAGGTCCTCAACTCCGGTGGGGCGCCATTGGGCTCTTTTACCTTGTCAACAGGGTTTGGTGCCAGTTCGGGCTTCGTGCTGGGGCCATGCACTAGCCAGTCCGGTGCCTCGATTATCCTTAATACAGTGGTATTGTCGCCGAACGAGTCCTTCACCTGCACTGGTATGTCGCCAGTAACACAGGCTGACCTCGACGTGGGCCAGAAGGTCAATTCGTCAACCATCGTCAAGGCAAGCGTGGTGGGCGCTGACGCTACCGTACAGGCCACGTCCAGTGGGGCTGTTC
>JAISJO010000109.1 GCA_031261485.1 Propionibacteriaceae bacterium
AGAGAAGTCCCGGTTGCTCCTGAAGTCCATGAAGATGGCGCCCAGGTAAGATGCGTTCTTCTTTGCGTCATGATCCAGGTAATACTGATTGTCCACCGTCTGGACGACGGGATAGTCAATATCGGTCCCATCGACGGTCAACCACGCGATGATGTCACTGTTTTGCGCTGTGAGACCCGAAAAGTCCATGAGCGGAACCCCCGCCTCGCCAGCGCCCTCAACCCCGGTCTGAGGCACCTGCATCACGCCCGGACGTGGAATCTCCTCCACCGCCCCTGCGGAGGGCCATACAAGATAGCCCACCACCCCGCAAAGGCACAGGAGAGGAACAAGGAGCAAGAGAACTACTCTCCGCTTCGTCAATTGACAGGCCCCGCAATCGTCCCGAAGTCGTTCGTGCGGACATCCCAGGAATAGTCGGCAGGCACAGACTGAGGGCTGATGTACACAGTCACCCAGTACTCGTGCCCATCGTCGAAATCAAGCCCTATCGAACCTATCAGCCTCGCCACGGGGTCGTGCGGGACATCAGTGGTGGTTGCGTTGTACCCCGCGTACGAGTAGTACTGCGGAACAATGTCAGTGATGAGGAAGATCGAGTCGTCGAGAGACGTCGTCACCAAGTACTGCGTGAAGTCGGTGGGAGGCCCGCCGTCGATACCAGAGTTTGTCGTGATGTTGCGGACGATCCCGGCGTTCGACAATGTCATATAGCCCATTGTGGGTAGTTCTGGCGTGCTGCCGCTGCGGTTTATCACGATTTGTCGAATGTGCAGCGTCATCTCAGTAATCGGCGGCGGATAATCGTGGTAGGTCGCGTTGGTGGTCGCAGAACCGTCGCGGTCGACGACCGTCGCGGTATTGACGTAGGTCCCGGGGTCCACGACCTTAGCTTTCACCGTGTACACCGTGTTTCCGACTGGAAGGTTCGGATTGGTCCAGACCACTTGGTCTCGTCCGTCCACAGTGGTCTTGGTGCCACCCAGGTTGCTGCTGACGTATTGCAGGCCAGCAGGGAGTAGGTCCGTGGTGGTTGTCGGAAATATCGCCGATGGCCCCGCCTTGGATTTGAGGAGGTTGTACAACAATGTGTTCTGGTATTCCTGTGTTTGGTCCTTCTCGAACTTGATCCAGCCATAGTGATCCTCATATGTCGTGGGATCCACCGAGGTGAAGCTGGCATTCATGTGGGCATCGTGCTCAGCGCTGGAGAATGCGGGGTAGGTGATCGTGTTCTGGTTCGTGTCTGTTCGAACAGCCAGGAGAATGCCTTGTGAGAACAAGCCCTTGAAGCCTGTCGAGCTAATCGCTTGAGAGTTCACCGTGCTCCAGGCGCCTGCTGCGGTCTGGGGCGTTGGGAAGCTGCTCATGCCAATCTCGAAGTCGGAGATGACGATCATGATGGGAATGCGCGTCTTGTCTGTTCGCGCTACGACGGTCTGTTTGGGAACGGTGCCGCCAGTGACCGCCCCGGTGCCAAAGGCCTGCGCGGTGCCGTTGAGCTTGAAGTTGGCCGCCCGCATGAAGACTGAGATGTCGTCGTAATCATAGGACGGAGTCCTAGGACTTGCGAAGGCTGTCTCGAACGGGACGCCGTTGTTCCAGTGGGCGGAATCCAGGAAATCGGTGTCCGCTTGGATATGCGTCTCACTCATTTGCATCGAGTTTCGTGTACCGGCGCTGAAACCCATCAGTGCGACGCGGGAGTCAGGATAATCCTGGAATATCTGTTCGCTGACCGCCTTAATCGTGGCTTTCGCTCGATTCCGAGCCGACAAGGGATCGTTACCCGCAGTGTTATTCTGTCCGGTGTTGTAGCCCGCGTTCATCGAAGCCGACCAGTCCAAGACGAACAGCACGTCATAGCGTGGGGTGGCGGTGGTGGGAGTCGGGCGCTTCACGGTGATGGTGTAGTCGATGATGTCGCCGTCAGTAACGGCGATGGGGTTAGCGGCGGTGCCGTTTGCCGTAGCCCCCCCATTCACCTTTGCGGTTTTCGTCGCCGTTAACGTCGAATAGTTGGTTGCTTTGTGATAAGTCGGATTGGTCGTCACCGAACCCATGGTGGCGACGGCGACCGTGGCCGTGTTGACGAAGGTGCCGTACTCACCGACCTTGGCTCTCACCTTGTACACGAAGGTTCCAGCCGGACGATCCCATGTCGTCCACACCACCTGGGCTCGTCCGCCCACAACCGTTGAGGTTCCAGCCGGTGTGCTGCTGAGATACTGCAACCCTTCGGGGAGCAGGTCCGTCACCGTGACCGCGAAGGGCGGTGGCGGTGCTTTAGCCTTGATGAGGTTGTACAGCAACGAGTCCTGGTAGGCCTGCGTTTGATTGGCCTCGAACTTGACCCATCCCCAGTTGTTCTGCCCGTTCGTGGTGCCGCCCGCCGTGATGAAACTCTCGTTCATCTTGGCATCGTGGGCCGGGGTGGCGAAGATGCCCTTGTAGAAGTTCGTGTTTTCCTGCGAGTCCGCGCGCACGGCCAGCAAGATGCCGTTCGAGAACAGGCTCTTGAAGCGCGTCGCCTGAGCGGTCACCGTGGCCCAGTTGCCGCCCGTTGTCGGACCGGTGGCACTCGACCCGAAATTCCCCATACCAATTTCAAAATCGGAGATGACCACCATGACGGGAATGCGCGTCTGGTCTGTCCGCCCCTGGGTCCACGATGTGGGCGCGGTCGTGCCCCAGGCGGTAAGGCCGCCGTATTGGTTATTCTCACCGTGTAGTTTGTCAATGCCTGCCTGCATGAAAACTGAGATGTCATCGAATGTCTGAGCGGGATACTGCGTGAAGGCGTTCTGGATCACGGAGGAATACTGGTCGGGACCCACGAAATCGGTGTTCACCTGGATATAGGTATTGCCTGTCTTGGCCGTGTTTCGGTCGTTGGCATTGAGACCCATCAGCGCGATGCGAGAACCGGGATAATCGGTGAATATCTGCTGGCTGAGCGTCGTGAGCGTGCTTTTCGCTCGATTGCGCGCCGCCCACCAGTCGTTGCTGGTCGAGGTGCCTGCCTGACCACCGTCGTAGCCTGCGTTCATCGAGAGCGACCAGTCCAAGACGAACAGCACGTCATACTTGGGGTTGGGCTCGGGGATAGCCGGATGCGTGACAGTGATGGTGTACTCGATCTGGTCGCCGATGTTCACCGGGATGGGGCTGTCGGCGGTACCCTCTCCCGAGACGCCATTGATCACCTGTGCTGTTTTCGTCGCAGTGAACGCAGGATCGGCCCAGGCGCTGCTCGGGCCGAAGCCTACGATAGACACCAGAAGTGCGATAGATAGGACTAGAGCAATTCTGGCGATTGTGATCTTCCATGGGTGGACGCTAGTGTTGTTCATTTTGCTTTCTTCTCCGGCGAGCCCGCATTCTGTCTGGTTGACAGCGACGAACTGCGCAGTTGATGGCACTGCCGTGGATTCCCCGACCGAGGCGATAGTCCCATCCATTTATACCCGAGGGGCACAAGTTGAGTCAGAGGTAGTCTCTTTCTTCTCAATTGCTCGTCCCCACGATCTTCCCAAAGTCATTCGTGGCGAAATCCCAAGCATAATCACCTGGCACGTGCCTGGGGCTGATGTACACAGTCACCCAGTAGTCATGCTCATCGGTGAAATCCAGCCCAATCGTGCCTGTTAGCCTCACCGCAGGGTTGTGCGTCACCTCAGTAGTGGTATCGACATACCCTTCGTACGAGTAGTACTGCGGGAGGATGTCGACGACGACAAAGATCGGGTCCGAAATCGCGGTGGTCACGATGTACTGTGTGAAGTCGGTGGGAATCCCCGCATCAACACCAGAGTTTGTCGTGACGTTACGGACAACCCCAGCATTGGACAATGTCATGTAGCCCATGGGGGGAAGTTCAGGTATGCTGGTGGTTCGGTTGATGACGATCTGGCGAATGTGCAGCGTCATCACAGTGGGCGGCGGGGTTGCTTTGTGATAGGTCGGGTTCGTGGTCACAGAACCCAGACCGCCAACGGCCACTGTCGCCGTATTGACGAAGAGACCGTAGTCAGTGACCCTGGCTCTCACCTTGTACACGATGTTTCCCGCAGGAAGGTCTGTATTCGTCCACACGACCCGGTCTCGTCCGGTCACAGTCGTCCTAGTCCCGCCCGGCTGGCTGCTGACGTACTGCAAGCCAGCGGGGAGTAGCTCCGTGACAGTTGACGGATAGGACGGCGGCGGCGCTTTTGCCTTGATGAGGTTGAACAGCAGCGAGTCTTGGTAAGCCTGTGTTTGGTTCTTCTCAAACTTCACCCAGCCCCAGCTATTGACCGTGTCGCCGGGAGCCACATAGGAGAAGGTGCCAGCCATCCTGGCATCGTGGGTGGGTGTGGCAAAGATGCCAGCGTTGTACACCGTGTTTTCCTGCGAGTCCGCGCGTGCTGCCAGCAGGATGCCGTGCGGAAACTCGGTCTTGAAATTCGTCGCCGATTGGGTCACCGTGCTCCAGCTGCCGCCCGTGACAGGATTGACCCCGAAGTTGCCCATACCAATCTCGAAGTCGGAGATGACCACCATAACGGGAATACGTGTCTTGTCTGTCCTCGGCTTGATTGTCACAGCAGGTGCGGCAGGCTCGGTTGAATACTTGCTGGCATTTCCGCCATAGGTCACCGCCGCGCCGCGTAGTTTGTCGACACCCGCCTGCATGAAGACCGAGATGTCATCGAATGTCAGATAGGGATAGCTCGCGTAGGCGTTCTGAATCACGGAGACGTAGTCGCTGGGACCCACGAAATTGGTGTCAACCTGGATGTAGGTGTCACCCTTTTGGCTTGTGTTGCGGTCATTGCTATTGAAACCCATCAGCGCAATGCGAGAGCCGGGATAGGCGGCAAATATCTGCTGGCTGAGTGTACGAACAGTGCTTTCCGCTCGACGTCGAGCTGACCAGGCGTCATCGCTGGTTGCGGTGCCGGTCTGCCCGTCGTCGTAGCCTGCATTGAGCGAGCGCGACCAGTCCAAGACGAACAACACGTCATAGCTTGGGGTGGGAACGGGGATGACCGGACGGGTGACACTGACGGTGTATTCGATCACGTCGCCGATGTTCACCGGAATGGGATTGGTCGCGGTGCCGTCGCCGGAGGCACCTCCAATCACCTGCGCGGTCTTCGACGCCGTCAATGTGGGATCGGCCCATGCACTGCTCGTGCCAAAACAGACGAGCGATACCAAGAAAGCGACAGCCAGGAAAAGAGCAATCCTGGTGACTACCGTCTTCCGTTGGTGGACAATAGCGCTAGGCATTTCGCTTCCTTACTTAGCAAGCCCGCGTAGCGCCAAGTCGACAGTGACGAGCGGCGCGGGCGATGGCACTGCCGTGGATCCCCACCAGCCAAGGCGATATTCCCATTTCTGGATGCCGACAGCTTCGACTTTGACCTCAATCTTGAGGCTCGCACCGACATATGCACTATCCAAGCCGGATGCCAGGGTCACTGTCGTGAACAGGTTGGGCGTCGTCTGCCCAGCAGGCAGCACGTCCAAGTAATAGAAGTAGCCATCCTTGCCATCGGCCCAGTTGGTCGTGTTGAAATCCGCGATGACTTCTTGACCCAATCGAGCGGGAAGGACAGTGTACCCATCGGCCGCGACGACCGTGGGTAGGACGAGCAGTCGTACAAAGCCGGGAAGGTCGCCGCTGTTCACGGCACCCACGGTCTTATCGATTTGGCTGCCGGGGGTGACCGGAGTGTCCGGCTTGGCGAACACGTCGACTGCAGAGACGTCGAACCGATACTGACTGGCTCCAAGTTGGTTCGTTACCGAATCATGTGCCACAAACCAGGAGAAGGTGTTGCCGAGCGCCGACAGCACAAACAAGAGCGCAGCCAGAGTCGTCACGACGATCCAGCTCCCCTTCATGATGCGAGACATTGTCTCAGCCTTCTTTCGATAGTCTTGTGGTTGGGTGTTTCTTTGGCCCGTTTGTTGCGACGACCAACACTTGCCCCTGTCTGGTCTCGCGGAACACCAAGAGGGCGACCGTGGCGAAGATGAGAATCAGGGACAACTGCATCAGAAGAGTCTTCGAGGTTAGCCCCGTGTTCGGCGGAGTATCCGTCTTCGCCTTCGCGGCGTAGAAGTGCCATCCGATGGTTGCTTCGCTCTTGGCATAGAACAGTTGCATGTTCTTGTTCACCTCGAGCTTGATCGCCAGCGTCCGAGTGTCCCCATAGGTGTAGGTACCAAGGTCAAGGGGGTTCAGAATCATGTTGATCCCCTCGTCGCCCCGGATTTTCCCATTGTAAAACTCGACCCCATCCAGGGTGAGAGTCAGGTTGACTTCCTGAAGCAGGTCGAGAGGGCCTGTGCTGTCCATCGGCTCTGCCGTCATGTAGAGCTCAAAGGGTATGTCTTGTTCTGTGTTGGTAATGATCAGGTCTTTGGTGAGAACATCTCCGGGGCGAAGACCTGTCGCGTCAATGAAGTAGTCGCCGTCCTCGCCCACATTGATGCCGGCCTGATCACTGATGAGCAGGCTCTGGGGCAGGGCGTCGGCAGAAGCAGTTGCCGTCGTCGCAGAGAACACGGCCAGGGCACAGATAAGGACTGCCCCCATACGTGCCAACGACTTTGCAACCTTCTTCACGGTTGACTTCCTTTCGGTGTGGGTGGGGGTTGCATGTGCAACCCCCACCCGACGGTTTTCATCGAACTTCGAGTGGATTACTCGCAGTAGGGCGTCAACGCTGCGACCACAGGGGAGGCAGCAGGCAGGTTCCAGCCGTCAGTCGCAGTGAGGGCGGCCACGGTGTTCTGGATTGCTTCGAGGTTGACGATCAGGTCGAACGACATGCCCGCGTAGGAGCTATCGGCGCTCTCGTCAAGCTTCAGGGTCTTCAGCAGGTCGGCGGTGATGCTCCCAGGAGCAACCTTGCCGATGTAGTAGAAGAAGCCATCGGCTTGGTTGTAGAACCAGTGGTCAGCAAGCGGTGCAGCCAGGTTGGCCTGGTCGGCGTATCCCAGTTCGATCTTCTTGTTGAGGTCCGTGATGGGGTTGACGATTTGACCAATCGTGAGAGGGGGATTCACAGCAGTTGCGCTTGTCTTCGGGGCAGAGAAGGCCGCCCATGCGGCTTCCGTTGTGGTGGTGCCGTCGAAGGCCCAGTACTTCACGTTGGACACAGTGACAACAGTGCCATTGACTGCGAAATCAGCAGTCACGCGCTGGTACTGTTGGTCGTAGTCGCCACCAGAGATCTGGTGCAGCGGGACGAAGGAATACGAGGTCGTGCCGTTAACGGTGGATGCCTTGTACTGAAGGGTCACGTCAGCCGGAAGACCGGACGCGGTCAAGCCAGAGGTTCCGGGGAACGTGGCGTAGGGGGTAGCCAGGTAGGCGGTGGGATCGTACAGCTGCGGGATTTGGGTCCCGGCCGCTGCTGCGGCATTGCCCTTCACTGGCTGCTGCAGAAGCTTCATGACTTCTTCAAAAGACACGCGAGCCAGCACATCGCCGGTTCCGGTGTTAGAAACAGCAACCTCCTTGGCGACCTCTTGGCCAGGCACCCACTCTGTGGGAGGGGTGAAGACTTCGACGATGCTTGCGGTGCCGTCGGTGATTTGCGCGGTTTCCAGATGGTTGGTCACAGAGTCCTGTGCGGTGAACCACGCATAGGTCGCGGACACGGCCATGACAGCCGCACACGCGCCTGCGACGCATATGGTCATTGGTTTGGAAAGTTTCATTCCAATTTCTCCTTGTTTTTGTTTTTGTATACTTACTTTGTTTGTTTGTTGCATTCAGGATTGGTTATCTTTGAGCAGGTCCACCCCCTCCAGTCGATGAACGACGCCGGGAGGCATTGCCCATCGTCTGAACTTGAGTGTTGCGTTCCGATTTACCAAAACAGGCGCGGATCGCTACAACAAAACCTAGAGTCGCCAGAACAAAGATTGCGGATGGGATGGGGTTGGCTCGCGTCTGCTGCAGGACTGATCCCAGCTTCTCGATACCAAAGACCTTCTTCCCAAACACCAAGTCGGCGGCAACGGGAGGATCGTCAGCATTGTTCGCATCACCTCGTGTCACGAACCACAATCCTGGCGTGCCACTCAGTTCAGACTTGATGTCGACGACCCTATGCGTCAGGAAAACTCCACTGTTCGCACCAGGGGAGAACGTGATGATGTCACCAATGCGGATTGTGTCCGTGTTGGCCTCTTTGACAATAATCAAAGCTCCGGCGTGGAACCCTCCGGGAGGGCTGTCTGGACCCGGTGTCATCGACCCGGTGGCGACCGTGTAGAACCGATATCCAAAGAACGTGTGGGCGGAGTCATCTCCGAAGGACAACGCTGCTGCGCCGAGTGCCGACACGCAGAAGATGCACATCAGCACGTTGCACACGATGGAGACTATCCGCTTGATCGGGCTCGGGGGGGCCGGCGTCTCGTCGAGTTCTTCTTCATCAGTGAACTCTGGTTCTTCCACGGGTGCAGCGAACGAGACTCTCTGCCTGCGCACAGGCCTCTCGACCTCACCCAGGAGCGTTGCCCCAGAAGCGATTCTCTGCCTCCGTACAGGCCCCTCGACCTCAACCATGTCATTGTTCTGTCTCACCGGCCTGGTCAGAGGCAAGGCGCCAGGTGCGCTGTGGCGTTCGCCCACAAGCGATTGCGCGACGACGTCGAACTCGTGCATTTCCAGCTCGATCAACTCCAGCTCTTTGCGAGCCCGAATCAAAGACGTTGTCACCTTGTTCAGCTTGGTCAGCAGTTCGGCGAGCGGCATGGGTTCCAGGAGGTCAGCGTCATCTTCCGCGTCATACGCTGGATAGTTCGCGTCATAGGATGGGTAGCTTGTCGGCACGTACTCCGCAGAGTAATGGGGCCTATCGGCTAGAAGGGTCGGCCTTCTCGAATAGTCCGCAGTGGCAATTGCCATCGAATCAACATCGTATCTGTTGTCGCGCATCAATTCCCACCTCCAACACTTCCTAGAAGTCGCTCTTCTCTTGCTCGAGAGCTCGTCTAGCTCTGCGGCAATCCGCGCGTCAGGACCGATTTTCCGAGCAGGTTTCCCCCCAGTTCGAATAGCCCCTCCGTTTGGACTGTCTCAATTTACGTCGGCATAGTGGCCCCGACAATGGCTTTTAGCGCAAATAGGAACACTTCCAGAGTCATTGAGTGCTCGAACCGTGCCCCTTGAGTAGACTCTGCTCCCCGTGTGAGTCCCGACCGGTATCGCAGCAGGCAATGGGGGGTATCCGCAGCCTTCCGGGCAGTAGTGTACGTCCGGCCAGTGCTTCACCAGACCGCGTCGGCGGAAGAGGCTAACACAGTCGGCGGGATGTGCCCAATCTCGGGGATTGCCCTGATTCGTACCTCGAAGACGCCCGTACTACACCGGGAATGAAAATGTGTCACCGGTCGTTGGTAGAATTAATAGAACTAATGAGTGGGGTGTACCCACCGACTGGAGATTGAATGTTTGAGAGATTCACGGATCGTGCACGTAGGGTCGTCATCCTCGCCCAAGATGAGGCGAGAGCGATGGGGCATAACTATGTCGGAACCGAGCACCTCCTCTTGGGCTTGATCCATGAGGGCGAAGGTGTCGCGGCCAAAGCGTTGGAGCAGCTCAACATCACATTGGACGCTGCGCGGACCACGGTCTTGGAGATTATTGGTAAGGGTGAACAGGCTCCTTCGGGCCATATCCCCTTCACGCCTCGGGCCAAGCGCGTCTTGGAGCTGAGCCTGCGGGAAGCCCTGCAACTCAACCATCCTTATATCGGGACTGAACATGTTCTGCTCGGGATTGTGCGGGAAGGCGAGGGTGTGGGGTCCCAGGTCCTCATCAAGATGGGGGCTGATCTCAACCGTGTGCGTGAGACGGTCATGTCTTTGCTGTCTGGGTTCCAACAGCAGCAGAAGCAAGCTGCAATGGCTGGTGCGCCCGAGAAGGGGCCGTCGCAACCCGCGTCGAAGATTCTCGAACAGTTTGGGCGTAACCTCACCCAGGCGGCTCGGGAAGGCAAGCTCGATCCTGTCGTTGGACGGACCAAGGAAATTGAGCGGGTCATGACGGTGCTCAGCCGTCGTACGAAGAACAACCCGGTCCTCGTGGGTGAGCCTGGCGTGGGCAAGACTGCCGTCGTCGAGGGGTTGGCCCAGAACATCGTGCGTGGGAATGTGCCGGAAACCCTCAAGGGCAAGCAGATTTACACCCTGGACATGGGCGCGCTCGTGGCTGGTTCGCGCTATCGCGGTGACTTCGAGGAACGTCTCAAGAAGGTCCTGCAGGAGATCCGCACACGCGGAGACATCATGATCTTCATTGATGAGATCCATACCCTCGTGGGCGCGGGCGCTGCTGAGGGCGCCATCGACGCCGCCAGCATCCTCAAGCCGCTCTTGGCGCGTGGGGAGTTGCAGACCATCGGCGCGACAACCCTCGACGAGTATCGCAAATACATTGAGAAGGACGCGGCTCTGGAACGTCGTTTCCAGCCCATCAAGGTGGACGAGCCCAGCATCGCGCTGACCATCGACATCCTCAAAGGCTTGCGTGACAAGTATGAACAGCATCACAAGCTCACCATCACCGATGAGGCGCTGACCGCTGCCGCCCAACTCGCTGACCGCTACATCTCAGACCGGTTCCTGCCTGACAAGGCCATCGACTTGGTGGACGAGGCTGGCGCGCGCCTGCGCATCAGGCTCATGACTGCCCCAGAAAACCTGCGCGAAGTCGACGCACGCATCGCCAAGGTGCGCGCTGAGAAAGACACAGCCGCTGGCGCCAACCAGTTCGACAGGGCCGCCGACCTCCAGCGTGAGGAAGAGAGTCTGCTCTCCGACCGCGTCAAGATGGACACGGAATGGAAGAAGTCGGGCGAGTCGGTGCCAGCCATCGTGGACGAGGAGCAAATCGCCGAGGTTCTGTCCTCTTCGACCGGCATCCCCGTCTTCAAGCTGACCGAGGAAGAGTCTTCACGCCTGCTTCTCATGGAGAAGGAAATCGGGCGTCGCATCATTGGCCAAGAAGACGCTGTGCATGCGCTGTCGCGTTCTATCCGCCGCACGCGCGCAGGCCTCAAGGACCCGAAGCGCCCATCGGGGTCGTTCATCTTCGCTGGGCCGTCCGGCGTGGGCAAGACTGAATTGACCAAGGCGCTGACCGAGTTCCTCTTCGGAGACGAGGACGCGCTCATTACTCTCGATATGTCGGAATACTCCGAGAAGCACACCGCTTCGCGCCTGTTCGGTTCGCCTCCTGGCTTCGTCGGCTATGAAGAAGGCGGCCAACTCACCGAGAAGGTGCGCCGTCGTCCCTTCTCCGTGGTCCTTTTCGACGAGGTCGAGAAGGCACATCCCGATATCTTCAACTCCTTGCTGCAGATTCTGGATGAGGGCCGTCTCACCGACGCGCAGGGCCGTGTCGTGGACTTCAAGAACACAACCATCATCATGACAACCAACCTTGGGACGCGCGACATCTCAAAATCGGTCGGTTTGGGCTTCTCCGGAGCCAACTCGGACTCGTCGAATTACGATGCCATGCGCGCCAAGGTGACCGATGAACTGAAGCAGCATTTCCGCCCCGAGTTCCTCAACCGTGTCGATGAGATTGTGGTCTTCCACCAGCTCAGCCACGAGGACATCGAGAAGATCGTCGATCTCTTGATTGCCCAAATTGAGACGAGGCTTGCCGACCGCGACATGGGTATCGAACTGACTCCTGCCGCCAAGTCGCTGGTCGCCGACCGTGGGTACGATCCGCTCCTGGGTGCGCGTCCCCTTCGCCGTGCCATCCAGCGCGACATCGAGGACATGCTCGCCGAAAAGATCCTCTACGGGGATTTGCACGCGGGCCAGGTCGTCCTGGTCGACGTCGCCCCTGCTGGTTCCGAGTCGCCGTTTACCTTCACCGGGACGCCCAAGACGACGATTCCCGATTCGGCTCTGGAAGCGTTGACCGCGTAATAGGTAACGAAGAAGTCGGGCTGTGCGTTTGTACGGCCCGGCTTTTTCGTTGTACGGCGAGTCGCCTATTTCGTATGAAGAGGGTCCTGAGGCGAGTAACGAACTCTTCAGTGCGACCCTATTGTCCAGATGTGTCGATGCCCCGGGAGAAAACCTGCCTGTGACAAGGTATGCCAGATCTGTGGACTCATATTGAGTGACACGGGATTCGTGCGTTTGCGACCCAAGGACCGCGCTTATGTCATATCCTTGTCTTGGAGGTTTCCCATGAGCCAGTACCAGCCGTACACATATACGCCACCACCGCCCGTGCCCCCACAACACCCCCCGGTCGGGCTCGACGCCCTGTCGTTCGGCACTCCGCCGCCACTGCAGCAACCAGTTGCCCCCACTTCACCATTCGTCTCCGCGACCCAGCCCCCTGCGTCTCTGGCTGCCCCACCCCGGCCATACTTGGGCGATGGGCCCATCCAGCAGTTCGACGACCGCCCGCCAATCCCAGACTCAGTGTTCACCCCTGTCGAGCCAATGCCCGTCCTTGCCGACGCGCTGCTTGGGGGTCCCGCGCCTGCCCAGTTCGCCGACACGCAACTCGCTCCTCTCGGCGCACCTGAGGCCCACCCTCCTGTCGCCGCGCCTGCCCCGCCCGCCTATCTGCCGTACAGCGCATCGGCACCACCGAAGGCGCCCAAAGGCTCCTCCTTCGAAGGATTGCCCGCCTATCCCTCAGGCAGCGTGAGTGCCAACAATGCGTCCTTGCCGCGCGATAACTACCTTCCTGAGCATCCACGAGGGACAACGATTCTCGCCCTCGGTATCATCGGACTCATCGTGTTTCAGCCACTCGCCATTGTCGCATGGGTCATGGGTGGTCGAGCGAAGAAGGAGATCGAATCAGGAGCGTACGCGCCAACATCCAATGTCAATGCTGGCCGCGTGCTTGGTATCATCGGGACGATTCTGCTCATTGTGGTGGTCATTCTCAGTATCGCGCTTGTTATCTTGTTCCTTTTGTACGGAGATGACATTCTGTCTGGTTTCTGAGTCGGACGTGCTCTCTGAATACCGGGATTCAACGACAGAGTCTGTGCTGCTCGAAGTCGCAGTACGGACAATGGCGCACTAGGTGCTCAGCCCGCGCCAATCAGGTGGAAATGCCCTGTGACAACTGATGTCATGAGCGCGACAACCATGATGGCGACAGCCACCCCCAAATACACGGCATCGCGCCAGCCGACTCGAGATGGTCGCGCCCACGTCCGAGACCCAGTGCCGAAGCCGCGCGCTTCCATGGCCGTTGCCAGAGCGGAACCGCGCCGAATGGCGCCTACCAACAAAGCGAACGCCGAAGTGGCGAAGGCCTTCAGCCGTCCCGTGTCACCCAGGCCGCGCGCGCGTCGGGCCAAGGCCAGAGAGGTCCAGTCCCGTGACAGAGCAGTCATCATGCGGGCCCCCGCCAAACCACCCAAGACAAACCGGGCGGGAAGTCGCAGGACCTGGGCGAGGCCGTCGGCCATGTCGGTTGGGTCAACATCAACCAATGTCACAAGGACAGCCAACCCAATGGCAATGACCCTGATGGCGATGGCCACTCCGTAGGCGACCGATTGTTCGGAAATGAGGATAAACCCCCAATGCCAGTATGTCGCCCCTCCAGGCTTCCCATAAAGGAGTATGGCGACGGCTGCCAGAGGAGCGGCAATGAGGATGGGGATGAGGCGCTTGATCAGCGTTTTCGCACGGGTCGCGCGTGGGGTGGGTGGCACGCCAACCGATGAGGGGAGCGCTAGGTACAACCCCACCTCCAGGACGACAGCAAGGGTCGCACTCACCCAGTCCAGAGTGACCAGCAGCGGGAAGGTCAGCAGGAGTGCTGCTGCCAGGCGGGTGACGGGGTTGATCATCGCTGGTCTCCGGCGCAGGACATCAGGACTCCGACATCGATGACGACATCGCCGAGCGCCCGGATGTACGCCTCGTCGTGAGTGACCGAAACAATGGTTGTACCCTGGTCTCTCAGGGAGGCGATGAGGGTCACAAGGTCAGTCCAGGTCGTGCGGTCCTGCCCGAAGGTGGGCTCATCCAGCACAATGACCGCTGGGTTCGTGGCAAGGACGGTTCCCACCGACAGTCGGCGCTTCTCGCCTCCTGATAGAGAAAAGGGACTGGCCTTGGCGAGATGGGATAGATGAAGAATGCCGAGTAATCGTTTTACTTCCTCCTCAATGAATCCCTGGTCTTTCTTAAGCGCCCGAAGTCCGACCGCCACTTCGTCCCACACCGTGGCAGTCACGAACTGATGCTCTGGGTTCTGGAAAACAGTGCCAATCCTCGTCAATAATTCGCGGGATTTCCACTTCTCAGGATCGGTAATTCCTCGGGTCGCAAGGTCGGATGCCGAGGTCACTTCCCCACCCAGGCGCGGTAGCAGACCCGCCAGCGACATTGCCAAAGTGGTCTTGCCTGACCCGTTTGGCCCGACGAGAACAGTGGACGCTCCCCGACGGATGTCGATATTTACCCCTGAAAGAACGGGACCGGCTTTGTACCCGACGGCAAGATTGCGCCCACGCAGAATCCAGTCGGACTCCGAGCTAGTGACGACTGGAGACGGCGCTTCTTCCACAGACCCGTCGGCTGACCGCTTCTCAGGCGCGGCCTCGCGTGCCACCAAGTTCGCGGGGCCAGTCCCGCCATACTGGGGCACCCACACCCCCATAGCCGCTAGTTCGGCGCCCATCTCAGAAAACACCTTGTCGGGAGGCCCATCTGCCACGATACCGCGCGACCCCAGCACAACGACCCTATCCATGAGGGGAGCCCAGACGCCGGCCCGATGCTCCACCACGATCAGTCCCCGCGCGCGACCAGCGACGACCCGCGCCACGGCTTTCCGTATCTCGGCCACCCCAACAGGGTCCAAATTGGCTGTGGGCTCATCGAGGAGCAGCCAATCGGAACCCATTGCCAGAGCACCCGCTAGGACAAGGCGTTGTTGCTGGCCACCGGACAACTCTGCGGTCGAACGATCCCACGGCACATCCAAACCCACGTCCTCTAGGCACGTCCCCACCCGCTCCCAAATCTCGTCGCGGGGAACACGCATGTTTTCGGGCCCGAACGCCACATCGTCACCGACTCGGGCCAGCACGATGCCCGATTCAGGGTCCTGCATGACCAGCGCCGCACGGCCAGGAGCGGGCGGAACCCCATCGAGAAGGAGTACACCCTCTTGTTCTCCCTCGTCGGAACGCCCAAGCAAACCAGCAATGGCATGAAGGAGTGTGGACTTGCCCGAGCCGGACGCACCCAGCAGGAGGACCCTTTCTCCCGACTCGATCCGCAGGTTCACATGGCGCAACGCCCAGTCTTTGCGACCGGCATGTCGCCAACCCCAGTCATGCAGATTGAGATGGCGCGCGGATAGATGGGAAGACTCGCTCTGAGAGAGCGGCATGGGAATCAACCTCCTATCCGCGCGGCCACCTCACCCCCGACAGGGAAGCGCTGGTTGTCGACGATTGGGCCATCCAGCGCTGGGTCGCACGATCACGGCTAGACGAGTTTGCGGACTTCGCGGCCGGACTCGAAGCGGTCCAAGGCGCCCGTTCGAGCGAGCGCCTGGGCGAGCAGCCACCCCAGGACACCGGCTAGGACGGCCCCGGAGATGGCGAGGAACAACAGGTACAAACCCTTGAACTGGAGGGTGTTCTCGGGGTACCACACGATGATTTCGAAGCACCACTCGAAGGCGGCGGCCAGGACACCTGCGAGGACGGCGACCGGTAGCTTCCAGCGCTTGTACAGGAAGATCGCAAAGACAATCTCTGCTCCGAGCCCTTGCAATATGCCACTGACAAGGGTCGTCGTACCCCACTGGTTACCGATGAGGGCAGGAACAAGAGCTGCGACTAGTTCCACAAAGAGGGCCGCACCTGGTCTACGAATGATGAGTCCGCCGAGGACACCGCCGAGCAGCCACATACCGCCAAGCAACCCGTCGAGACCGGGGATGGCGACTTTCAGCAGCGCATTGAGAGGCCCGTAAACGGCGGACCAGCCGAAATAGATGAGCCCGCAGGCCACACCGAGAACAGCGGCAACGACGATATCAACGACGCGCCAGCGGAATCGGGAGGTGGGGGGACTCTGCGAAGAGTCGATAGAGTTGTTTATAGTCACTGTGTGCCCTTTCTATGGGGCACGGGTGGGGATTCCCAGAGAACTCCCTTCGCTGGCATGATCCAGATCAGGTTCTTTCGGTCGAAGACGTTCGTCTTCCTCTCAGCCTTTCGGCTCCCGTGTCTGCTATTAGTATAGTCGCCAGCCAGGTGTGCCAGTGCCGAACTAGCCAGGCGCGAAGCAATTGCCTCAGCGGCGCACACTCGGAAGAGGTCAGCGAAGGGCCGCAGGTTTGTGTCCCTGCGGCCCTCCACCCTTGGGGACCACTGATAGGTCATGCACTTCCCCTGGGGAACCACTGACAAATCAGCACCTCCCCGCCCGGTCGTTACCGCTCTGTGCGCAATCTCACTGCTGTCAGGATGGATCCTCCCAGCAGGAAGAGGAGAGCGGCACCGGCCGAACTCGCCGATTTGCCGACGGGAGCCATCACCGACCCGCCGGTGTGAACCTCGGGACCAAGTGCCGTTTTGGTGTACGTCACCGTTACGGTTGTGTCCGAAGGTGCATCCGTCGATTCATCGGGCGAGATCTCCTCCACCACATCCAGGTCGACTGTGTAGCCGTGGATGATTGGACTGGTCACCGCAGGGTACGAGCCAGTTGGCGTGTACGTCACGGCACCTGTTACCTTGTCCGTGTCCTTCGTCCACTCCAACGGTTGTACAACGTCTTCCGGAGTCAGGTCGCCCGCCCCGGTGTACGTGATTGTACGAGTGGTCTCCACACTGTCCACACTGTGATGGTGGGACAGATGAACAGTGATGGTCTGATCCACCGCCAGGTCATCGTCATATTCCGTTACGTTGTCGAGCGACGCAAAGTCGAACCCGACCGGAACACCAGCCCTCGCCATCTCTTCTGTGAAACCAACCGAAGACCCAGCGGCCCCAGTGTAAGTTGTCACAGTGCCAGGAGTTGGTGAAACCGGGACGCCATGAACGTCATCATCGGTATAAACCACATGAACCGTCTGGTTGGGAGGGGTCCAGGTGAGTGAGCCTGTAGCCCGCAAGTCTGCCTGAGTGGCCGTGACAGCGGCAGAGCCTTCCTCGCTAGATGTGGAGCAGATTGACACCGTCCCGTCGTCACCTGTGACAAGGCTGCTCATCTCAGAAACCACTCCATTCAGTGTCACTTCGATGCGCGCCCCTGCGATGCCGACACCGTCCTTGTCGGCGAGAGTGGCCGTGGTACACAGTTCTTCTCTAACGGGCCCGGTCGCACTGGCCTGGTCCAGGGTCAGAGTGTCGGCGCCAGGGAATCGAGGCGTGCGTGCGCCTCCAGGATATCCATAGGCGGCGGCAGCGCCAAGGCCATTGACAATGGTCTGGATTGGGACGGGCGACGTGACGGAATAGAAACCAGGTTCAAGATTAATGAAGGTGCCAGAATAGTTCGACCCTGGAATACTCACCCAACCCCCCGCCGAAATCGTCGTGCCATTGAGCAAAACGCTCCCGACCATCGCTCTTGGAGCTGTGATTTTCACACGCAAAGTCGCGCTCGACGGCAGAAGGGCGAGGACTGAATCCGTGAAACCCCACTCCAGGGGTAGAACCAGAGTCATGGATGGGTTAATGCCGGAGTTTAAGTAGTAATTCCCGCTGGAGTAGTAGACGACCGCGACTGGCTGACTGGCCGTAATACTCAAAGTCCCTTGAGGACGAAAGTCGTAGTGCTCGCCAGCCGACAGAGAAATAGTCTTATCGACACTCCCTCCTGTGATTTTGACTTCGGTGGTGTCCTGGTCAGCCAAGACTCGGAAGGTGTCCGGAAACATATCAGGTCGCATGTGTGCGACGAATTCTTTCCCCCAGCCGTTGGTCGGAATCATCTGCTCCATGATGCGGTCACAAGACACCTGTCCTGCTGGGACGGTGGCGCACTGGTTCCCGGAGAAGACGGAAATGGGCTTGTCACTGGTGATAACCGTTCCGGTGAGATCTGTCGCCTCGTGCCATTCGTAGACCTCTCCCAATTGAAGGGTCACATCGAACGGAGCCAATGCCGATGACGATGGCGGGGCAACATGGATTGTTGTTGCTTCGACGGTGGCAACGGCGGCAATGAGTGAGAGATGGCCACCGCCACTGAAGTAGCCCACTGCTCTGTATCGAGTTCCTAGGGCAGAGACTGGGAGTCCAAGAAACGTGTCGGTTGATCTGTATTGGTGGTTCATACCATAGATAGTGACATCAGCATCCGCAGTCACGTGAACAGCCAAGGGGACAGGCTCGGTTGGCAGCGAGAGTCGGGCTTCGACGGGAATCTCGACGACAGCGACTCCGTCGTCAAGGATAATGAATTCTTCGGAGAAATCCAGGCTTTCGATGACCGTTCGTCCGGTGGTGCCAGGCCAACCCGTCACATAGAGTCTGAGAGAGTTCTCACTGTCATCCCCGTCACTTGAGTTGAAGGCTAGCCAAAACTCACGTCCGGCTGATGAATAGGTCGTACCATTGTCGGCTGCTTCGGCGGTGTCGACCGGCCAGAATACAGCCATGCCTACTGCAAGTACTGCCGCACTGAGTAGGCTAAGAATGTGACGAAATGAAAGAGGCATGGGTCCTCCTATGGTCGGTGTCTTGCCCGAGTGTTGTCTTCCCTGACAAAACAGATAATAGGTCGCAAGGAGTTTATCATCTTTTCTGGCATCGTGCTTACATTGTCCAGTATGTGGATTCTCTTCGGGGACAGCGAAACGAGGTGAGTCTTGTTGCGCGACTGATAGAATCGATTCTCGACTTGGATAGCCAAGTCTGGGATGGAAAGAAGAATCATGGCGGACGAGACACCCCAGGCACCAAAGGACGACGACCCTCAGGTTCCAGACCCTTCCACTGGTCCTGAGCAACCCTCCACTCCTCCTGCGCAACCTGCCACCGACCCTGAGCAACCTGCCACTGCCCCTGCCCAACCGGCCACTGCCGCTGAGCAACCTGCCACCGACCCCGCGCAACCTCCTACTGCTCCTGCGCAACCTGCCGCCGACCCTGCCCAACCGGCCACTCCCCCTGCGCAACCTTCCACTGGTCCTGAGCAACCTTCCACAGCCGCTGCACAACCAGCCGCCGACCCCGCGCAACCTGCCCCTGCCCCCGCGCAACCTGCCCCTGCCCCTGAGCAACCTTCCACAGCCGCTGCGCCACTTCCCACTGCCGCTGCGCAACGTTTCAACCCCAAGAAACGGTCCTCTTGGCCGGTCGCGCCTTCGTCTCGGCGAGCGAGCGCGTCATCGGAGGATACGGACGAGATCGACCTTCCGAGTATGGCCCGTTCTTTCCGACCGGTCACCAAAGAACCAGGAGAGTCCTCGACAGAATCATCCACGCCAGCAGTCGTTGCGGCTGAGTCCGCGTCTGAGGATGCGAGCCCCAAGTCCGAGCCTGCGGCTGAACCGGCCGCTCCCGAAGTTTCAAAGCCTGAGCCGACCAAGGCCATGCCAGCGACTCCCGCGACGGACGTTTCGTCCGCAGCCCACCCTGACAACACTGCGCCCGAGATTCCAGAGCCGACCGCTCCTGAGGCGTCAGAGTCTGCCGAACCCGAACTCCCGCAGCCTGTCGAACCTGAGGCACCCGCACCTGCAATCAAGCAGAAGAAGAGCGGTGGCATACTATGGCGGCGAGCCAAGGCCCCGGCGACCCCCGACACGACCGAAACGACCGACACCACTGGCACCACCGACACCACTGGCACCCCTGCCGCCACCGACACCCCTGAGTCGCCAAAACCTGCCGACTCCTCCGACGCATCGCCCGAGGCCCCTGCCGAGACTGCGCCCGAAGCGGAAACCCAGACTGGGGACGGCGACGACGGAGCCATCATCCCTCCCGAGTCGCCCGAGGCTGAAGAAGAGGAACCGGAGAAGAAGCGCCGCAAGGGCCTTCTCTGGTACATCCTCGCGGCCATCCTTATCATCGTGGCCATCATTTTGGGAATCGCGTCGTGCAGTGGCCTTCGCATGCCTTGGGAGCCAGCGACTACCACAGGCATCATCGACATGGACAATAATGTTGTCGTCCCCGATGATCCGGTCATTCTCGACCCAGATTTCCAGAAGGAAGCCGATGCCGTCCCGAGTGTGTACCCTGGCGGCTTCGTGGTCGATTCAGTGGGCCTGGACGTTCCGCTGGGCGAGGTCAATGCAGTTGGAGGGGTCATCAACCCACCTGACTTTACGCATGCCTTCGTTGTGCGCAATATGGGTGTTCTCCCAGCCAATGCTACGGAAGGGACAGTGTATGTAACTCTGCACACTGTCGTTGGTGGCAAGGGACCGGGCAACTACCTCATTGATGTGCCCCACCAGACGACCACTCTGAGGGCGGGCGACCTCATCAGGGTCGGCGACCTCACATACCGCTTCACCTCCCACCAGCTCATTCCGCGCGGCGAACTCTCCGCACACGCAGACTTGTGGGTGAACACGCCCAACCGACTCGTCGTCATCACCTGCATGCTCCACAAGGATCTTCAGCTCAACACGATCACAGATAACTTGGTCATCTATGCAGAGTTGGTCGCCTGAGTCTGGACGCGACCAAGGGACTCGTGGAACAATATTAGTTTCTGTTTGGGCTCATCACTGCCGCAAGATGTTCAGGCCAATTTGCGGCGCGCTGCTCCCTTGTCTGCCGACTGGGCGAGCGATGCGTACACCTTGAGGGCATTCGTGATAGGGCGGACACGGTCTTTCGGCGCCCATCCTGCTTTGTCCTGCTCGACTCTGCGGGCCGCCAACTCTTCGTCGGAGACCTGGACCGAGATTGTGCGGTCAGGAATCGAAACCGAAATCAGGTCGCCGTCGCGTATCAGACCGATTGCCCCACCGTCAGCCGCCTCGGGAGAAATATGGCCGATGCTGAGCCCGCTCGACCCGCCAGAGAAGCGCCCATCAGTGATAAGCGCACATTTCGGCCCGAGCCCGACACCTTTGAGGTAACTCGTGGGGTACAACATCTCCTGCATTCCCGGCCCACCTTGAGGACCTTCATAACGGACAACAACCACATCTCCAGCAACGATTCGTCCATTGAGGATGGCATCAACCGCTTCTTCTTGTGATTCACTCACCTTGGCTGGGCCAGTAAAGGTCCATTGGTCTTCGGGTACGCCCGCCGTCTTGACCACACAACCATCAACAGCAATGTTGCCGGTCAGGATCGCCAGCCCGCCGTCCTTTGTGTAAGCGTGCTCGGCGTCTCGGATGCACCCTGCCGCCGCGTCTGTGTCGAGACTGTCCCAACGGGCATCCGTGGAGAAGGGTTCAGTGGTCCGCACCCTCCCTGGCGCCGCATGGAATAGCTCGATGGCTTCGGGTAATGCTTCGTCGGATCGAATGTCCCAAGCCGCCAGCCAGGTCGTCAAGTCGGGTGAGTGGACTGGGACGACCTCGCGGTTGAGAAGCCCGGCGCGGTTCAGTTCCCCCAGGATTGCGGGGATGCCGCCAGCGCGATGTACATCTTCCATATAGTAATTGTGTGTGTTCGGAGCGACCTTGACGAGGCAGGGCACGCGGCGAGAGAGTGCGTCGATATCTGCCAGGGTGAAGTCGACCTCGGCCTCCTGCGCGGCAGCAAGCAAATGGAGAACGGTGTTTGTTGACCCGCCCATAGCGATATCCATTGTCATGGCATTCTCGAAAGCCGCCTTGGTCGCCACACTCAGTGGCAGCATCGAGGTGTCGTCCTGGTCGTAACGCCGATGGCACAGGTCAACAATGAGCTTGCCCGCGTCCTCGAAAAGACTGCGTCGAGCAACGTTGGTTGCGAGAGTCGAACCATTGCCTGGCAAGGCCAAACCCAGCGCCTCGATCAGACAGTTCATGGAATTGGCCGTGAACATTCCTGAGCAGGAACCACACGTCGGGCAGGCAGCCGCCTCGATAGTGGCAATGTCTTCATCGCTGACATTGGGGTCCACGGAAGCGACCATGGCGTCGATGAGATCCAGAGAAGTCTGCCCACCGGCTAGCTGCACAGTCGAGCGTCCCGACTCCATCGGCCCGCCCGACACGAAGACAGTCGGGATATTGAGCCGCAGCGCGGCAAGGAGCATTCCTGGAGTGATCTTGTCGCAGTTGGAGATACAGACAAGAGCATCGGCCTGATGGGCGTTGACCATGTATTCCACGGAGTCAGCGATGATTTCGCGCGAAGGCAAGGAGTACAGCATCCCCGAGTGGCCCATAGCGATACCATCGTCAATAGCGATTGTCGAGAACTCGCGCCCCACCCCGCCAGCTTCGGCGATGGCGTCGCACACGAGTGTGCCCATGTCTTTGAGGTGGACGTGGCCCGGCACGAATTGTGTGTACGAGTTGGCGACCGCAATGATGGGCTTCCCGAAGTCAGATTCCGTCATCCCCGTGGCCCGCCACAATGCGCGCGCCCCCGCCATGATCCGACCCTGCGTGGTCGTAGCCGAGCGAAGTTCCATGATTCCTCCTTCTCACCGACGTTCACTGTACGCCGCACAGCCAAGAATACCGATTGGTCTTGGGGTGTGGGCAGGTACCTACCCCAACCATGGCCGACCGCGCCCCAAGTGCTTGCTCACGCGGGTCCAACTTTGGCCCACTCCGACGATGCTGAGGGTGTGCGAACGAAGTTGGATCAAAGATCACCCATTCTCGACGCTGAAATCGGCGTACTTTGAGCCGACTCCGTCCACTGCCCTAGGAATCGTGCGGATTAGGCCAAAGTTCGCCAAGGAACGAAGCTCGCTTCGATTCCGAGACGATTGAAGGTCGTTGTAGGCGGCAAAGCCGCCAAGCACGGCGCCCCTCGACGAAAGTGTCACCATGGCACCCAAGCCAGCGTCGGAGGATTTTGGGGGTGACACTGAGGCAGGCCCCCAGCCACGGCCCATTGCTGACCTCCGCGTGGGAGACTATGTATATGGACTTTGCCAATGCTTACGCTCAGGGGTTTGCGCGCGTCGCTGCCCGGGTGCTTCCTGTCCACCTCGCACAGCCGATGGCCAACGTACACGCCATCGCCGAGGACGCCCGTGCCCTATCAGAAGACGGTGTGTGCCTCGTGGCGTACCCGGAGTTATGCGTCACGGGGTACTCCTGCGACGACCTCTTCCTTCAGGAGACGCTGCTCGACGCGACCGAGGACGCCCTAGGATTCCTCGCCGAAGCGACACAGGACCTGAGGCCGCTCATCATCGTGGGGGCACCGCTTCGGCACAACGCCCGCGTGTACAACTGTGCGGTCGCCATCTGGCATGGGGAAATACTGGCGGCTGTCCCCAAGAGTTACCTGCCCAATTACCGCGAATTCTATGAACGCCGCTGGTTCGCGCCCGGCGACGACCTGCGCGGCGACGACGTGGCCCACCTCAACCGACTGGGCAAAGACGTCCCTCTGGCCCCTCGCCAACTCATCGAGTTCGAGGCCATCCCGGGGTTGAGGGTCGGCATCGAGGTGTGCGAGGACATGTGGGTGCCCGTCCCTCCGCACGCCCAACTCGCCCTCGGCGGTGCGACCGTTATTGTCAATTTGTCCGGTTCGCCCATCACTATCGGTAAAGCGGACGACCGCAAGTTGCTGGCCCGTTCAGCCTCTGCGCGGTGCAACTGCGCTTACCTCTTCACTGCTGCGGGCCCAGGAGAGTCCTCGACCGATTTGAGTTGGGACGGCCAGACCTTCGTGTACGAGTGCGGCGACCTGCTGGGCGAATCCGAACGCTTCCACCTCGGACCCTCAGGCACAATCGTTGACATCGATGTACACCGCCTCAACCAAGAGCGCTTGCGCCAAGGCAGCCAAGACGACAACCTACGCGGCATCTCGCAGGGACCTTCCCCCGCTCGTCCCACAGAAACCGAACGTCGAGCTCGTGAATCTTCCCTTGTCACACGCACTATTCTCATCCCCGAACCCAATCCGAGCGACCAGACCTCGGACCCGCCCGACTCCGGCTTCCTGCCCACCAGCGGCGACATCGGGTTGCACCGCAAGGTCGACCGTTTCCCCTTCGTCCCCGACGACCCGGCACGCCTCGCACAGGATTGCTACGAGGCGTACAACATCCAGGTGTACGGCCTGGCCCGACGCATGCAGGCCATCGGCAATCCCAAGCTGGTCATCGGCGTCTCGGGCGGGCTCGATTCCACTCATGCCCTCATAGTCTGCGCCAAGGCGCTCGACCTCCTTGGCCGCCCACGAAGTGACATTCTTGCTTTCACCATGCCCGGATTCGCCACTTTGGATGAGACCAAGAACTCAGCCCTGAGGCTGATGGAGGCCATCGGCGCGACGTACGAAACCCTCGACATTCGCCCCGCCGCCACGCAGATGCTCACCGACCTGGGCCATCCTTTCGCCAACGGCGAACCCACGTACGACGTGACCTTCGAGAATGTACAGGCGGGGCTGCGCACCGATTACCTCTTCCGAATCGCCAACCAACGAGGCGGCATCGTCGTCGGCACAGGTGACCTGTCGGAACTCGCGCTGGGTTGGTGTACCTACGGCGTGGGCGACCAGATGAGCCATTACGCGGTCAACACGGGAGTTCCCAAGACGCTTATCCAGTACCTCATTCGCTGGGTGATAAGCGAAAACCTCGTGGGCGAGCACGCGAACGACGTCCTGGAGAAGATACTGTCTCAAGAGATTTCCCCCGAACTCGTTCCGCCCGCCGACGGGAAGACCATGCAGTCCACGGAGGAGATCATCGGTCCTTACGCTTTGCATGACTTTTTCTTGTACCACCTTCTGCGCAGGGGTGAAAAGCCTAGTCGCATCGCCTATCTTGCCCACCAAGCGTGGCATGATAGGGACAAAGGCGACTGGCCGCAAGACTGGGACGAGGCTCGCACGGTAAGCTATAACCTTCCAGTGATTCGTCACTGGCTGGAGTCGTTCCTCAAGAGGTTCTTCGCCAACCAGTTCAAGCGCTCGGCCATCCCGAACGGTCCGAAGGTCTCGGCGGGGGGAACGCTCTCCCCACGCGGCGATTGGAGGATGCCGTCGGATGTGAGTCCGGCGACTTGGTTGACGGAACTGGAGAATGTGCCTGACGACTGGCCAGTGGCAATCGGCGGTCGTCTGGGGGACAATGGGCGCAGTGGGGACTGAGAAGAAGGTGTCATGGAAGAAGTAGGTTCCACATTTCAGGTGGACTTGCGCGGTATCGTCGACCTCTTGGCGCGCCATTTGTACTCAGGTCCCAATGTTTATTTGCGCGAGTTGCTCCAGAATGGCGTCGACGCCATCACTGCTCGTCGTGGGCTCGAACCGAATTGCCCCGACCAGATTCGTATTCGCCCTTGGGGCGAGGGTGGGTTGGAAGTCACCGACTCTGGGATCGGCCTGACAACGGACGAAGCCCGCGAGCTGTTGGCCACGGTTGGCCGTTCCTCGAAGCGCGACCTCGACTTGGGCGTGGGCCGCGAAGAGTTTCTGGGCCAATTCGGCATCGGCTTGCTCTCGGCTTTTATGGTCGCCGACACCATCGAGTTGGTCTCTCGGTCCGCACGGGACCTGAATGCACCGGCCGTGAAATGGACCGGGCACGACGATGGACATTACGACTTGAGTGAGTTGCCCCGCGAGCCCGGTGATCCCGTGGGGTCGATTGTGCGCATACTCCCGCGTATCGGCATGGAACAATGGCTCACTATCGACATGGTGGTGTCCCTCGCTGTGGACTTCGGCTCTCTCCTTCCGGTGGATGTACAAGTGGAAGTGCCGCTTGCAGACGCGCTCACAGGCCAGTCCGACTCCGATGTGCCGCCTGGCCAAGTGCCCCTGCCGGGGATGCCTGATGTGCCCGAGGTGGACGAGTTCCCCGACCTGGGAAAGTCGGGCGTTGCGGTCGATGAGCTTCTGCCCAACGTGGGCGGTGGAACGCAATTATCCTTGCCCGGCGACAAGGATACGATATGGCGGCGCGTCTCCATTGGGACCCTGCCCTGGCTCAAGACGTATCCCCACGATGTCGCACGCAAGGAGGGATTGTCGCGCTTCTGCGAGACGACGATGGGGTTCACGCCCATGGCCGTCATCGACCTGTCCGTGCCCGTTGCCGGATTGAGCGGGGTCGCCTTCGTCATTCCCGACGCTATCCCACCCAGCGCGGGCGGCTACCATCGGGTGTACCTCAAGCAGATGCTCCTCGGGTCGCGCGTGACGGGACTTGTGCCTGACTGGGCATTCTTCGTCCGGTGTACTATCAACGCCACTGGTTTGGCCCCGACCGCTTCGCGCGAGCAGTTGTACGCCGATGACACCTTGCTGGCGACCCAGGAAGCCTTGGCTGCCCAACTGAAACAGTGGGTGGTCGATACCCTGTCGGCCGAATCACAGTTGTCGAAGGAGTTCGTCCACACGCACCACCTCGCTCTGCGTTCGCTCGCTGCGAGTGACGAAGAGGTCTTGGACCTAGCCGCCGAGGTGCTCCCTTACGAGACCACCGACGGCATCCGAACGCTGCGTGACATCCAGGATTCGCAAGGCGAGGTTGTGTACACCGAGTCTCTAGAGGAGTACCGCCGGGTCGGCATGGTCGCTCGCGGCCAAGGGATTGTGCTTGTCAACGCTGGATACGTGTACGACGGAGAGTTGCTCACCAAACTCGCTGACCGTCCCGGTTGGAAGATACGGCCCCTCAGCACCGACGATATCGCCCAAGTTCTGACCCCGGTCGAGCCGACTCGCGAGCTGGAAATACTTGACCAGCTTGCAGCCGCCACCGAGTTGCTGGAAGACCTGGACATTGCTCCTGTCGTCAGAACTTTCGAGCCGCACGGCCTGCCCGCCATGATTCTGGACAGTGCCAATTCCGGGCCTTCCTTCGCTATGGACGACATCATGGACGCGGCAGACATCTGGAGCGAGGTTCTGGAGGACTTCGATATCTCCGAGGACAGGTCACGCCAGATCATCTTCAACGACACGAACATGACCGTACAGCGCTGGCTGGCTCTCGACCCGAAGACCCCCTTCTTCAAGGCCGGGTTGGAATCGATGTACGTGTCGGCGGTCCTCTTGTCTGGCGAGCCCCTTCACGCCCGCGAGGCGAAGATGATGAACGATTCCTTGGAGACTTTCCTGTCCTGGGGCCTGCCTGCCGGAGACATCAATGGCACGCTCGATTCCTGAAGCCACCTTCGCAGTGGGCCGAGTTCGAGCGATGCCCATTGGTAAGGCTCGCGCCGAGGCTGCTGCACGCGAGGCAAGACTTATTGACGCTGACGGCCCCGATGAGGTCAAGGCCTATGCCCTGGAGTCGCTGGTCGAAGCCCTGACTTGGTCAGGCGATCCGATGAAAGCCATGACCCCTTTCGTGAGATTACTGCGTTGGTGGGATGCTCGTCCGGAGATGTTCGACCTCGGCGACCAGAACATCTTGTTCTGGGAGTTCGGGTGGATACTGGGCGACTTGGCGCGTACTGCAACGGTCCCGAAGACACGTGTGGATGCCGCCCTTGACGATATGGAAAGACGGTTTTCCCTTGCCAGCCGAGGTATGGAACGGGTGTGGAACAACCGATTGGAATGGGCCATCATCTCGGGAAGCGAAGACGTCGACCAAGTGTTCACAACCTGGTTGACCATGCCGATTGACGACGAGGACTCTTGTGCCGCCTGCCATCCCGAGCATGAGGCGGCCTACCTTGTGGAAAAGGGACGGCTGAACCAGGCCATCGCCATTCTGGAAACGGCTGCCGCGTCCGACCTCTCGTGCTCCCGCGAACCTGCCTCCTTGCTGGCCCTTCTGGCTTGGTGCTATGTCGAGACAGGGCGTGTGGATGACGTGGAGAAAATCCTCACCCGCATACTGGTTGAGTTCTCTCAAGCCACCTCGTCTTCCATGACAGTGCCGTATTCCTGTTTGTTTGAGGTGTACGCCCGGGGCGGGCTCGTGGAGGCGGCGCTGGCCCAAGTGGCATCGGCTTCCACCGAGAGCGGGGAGAACACCCAGTACACGCGACTGGAGTATGTACGTCATCTCATCGCGGGTGCGTCTGCCCTTGTCGCACAGGGTTTTGGGGATATCTCGGTCGAGTTGGATGGGCGTAGTTGCACTGTGTCCGCATGGTTGGGAGAACTCGATTCCGAGGCCGAGTCGCTGAGTCAGGCGTTCGATGTACGCCACGGCAATGATGCACAAGCCAAGCGCCTGGAGAAGGCGAGAGCCGCCCAGCCGACTTCCCGAAAGCTGACTCGCCCCAGCGTGGAGCCCAATACGATTCTCGCCGAAGAGGCGCACAAGCCTGAGCCCAAGCCGACGAGACTGGGATTCCTCAAGAGAAATCGAAAGCGGGATAATCGGGTAGCTGAGAACCAGAAATTGGCAGAAAGCCCGGCATCCGATGCCAAGATTTTGCCTGTCGATTCCGTGATTGAGGCCTGCCAAAAGGCTGAAGCGCTCGTTGCCGACGAGAAGTGGGCGTCTGCTTGTGCCGCCTACATCGAGGCATCGGCTCTGGCGGAGAAGCGCGGTCTTATCGAACAAGCAGGGTGGTGCCTGGCGGAGGCAGCGCAAATCGAACAGACCAAGGGATTCCGGGACCCCGGCAAGGGATATGGCCGAGCGCTCGCCCTTCTCGTCGCGGGCGGGGCGACGCTCGAAGATGTGTCCAAAGTCCTTGTGGCTTGGGCGCCCAAAGTCACTGCGAAGGCCTATCCGACTTTCATGGAGTACGCGAACCGCACCTATTCCAGTCCTGCACGCCCAGCGAGCGCTGACGACATCGAAGCCCTCATGACTCGCCTGGTCCATCCCGCGATGGTCGGATCCCCCCTTCTGAGGCGGTATATCTTGGCGTGGTCGGAGATGAAGGACGCCCAGGCCCGAGTCATGGCCACTTGCGGCACTGAGGAAGACGCCGCCGAGGCGATTCCCTTGGCGCAAGACGCGGCTTCTCGCTTCTCCATGCTCGGGCGCACATCGGACGCGGCGCATGCGTGGTGGCTGGCTGGGCGCTTGGAAGCCCGCACCGATGGCGAGCCCGACATCGATTTCCGTCTGGCCCTCGACGCCTTCTCCTCCATCGGAGAACCAGGGCGGTCTTTCGTGGTCCAGACGAAGAGCGACTTTGCGGCCTACCTAGTGGCGCACGGGCGAGGCGAGGACGCGACCGGCGTTCTCGCGGAGGATGAGGAGTAAGAGTGGGGTATTTCACCAAGCCAGACGGCACACCGCGTACCGACTTGGCACCGCTGTCGACCGGACGAGTCACAGCCTGCCTGGACTCGCACAACTGGCATTACGAGGTTGCCGACTCCGGCGACGTCGGCGGCTGGTGGGACGGGTACTGGTTCCTCTTCTCCTTCCGTGGCAAGGGTAAAGAAATCTTCTTCGCACACGCCATCTGGAATCGGGACCTGCCCGAGACTGAGTTCACCAAGGTTGTCTTGGCCGCGAACCAATGGAACTGCGAACACCTGTGGCCCATGCTGTCCGTCCGCCAACGCGAAGAAGAAATCGCAGTCATGGCCGACCTCTCCGTGGATTACTCCTTCGGGTTGACTGACGAACAACTAGACCTGCACGTTCGTTGTGCCATCGACACCATGGTCTCAGCCTTCCAATGGCTAGACGAGCGCTTCCCCAAACCGGAGGGTTCGGAGTGAGGGCCGTGCTAACCGTCCGCAACGGCGGCGACCAGGCCACTCCCGACAAGGCTATGGTCGTGGCTGGCCAAACCACCTCCGTTGACCTCTACGTCAGCTATCCCTGAAAGAGGGCAAGAGAAGTGGTACCCCAGACAGACACCTCCCTTTGGCGCAACCAGAGTCTATTCCACAAGCTCGTCAGCCTCTGGATACGTGGCGGCATGATTCTCATTGTTGCTGTCTTTGGAATTATCGCACTGTGGCTTGCCAGCCAGGTTGAAGTGGATCAAGAAACCACCAAGTGGATATGGATAACGGGCCCGCTCAAGGGCACGACTTTCACGAGTACTGAAGGAACCGGGCCGCGGGATATCTTCTTGGGAATCCTGGCCATCCTCTTCATTGCCCTGGTAGCTACTGTACTTGCAGCGACGAGAAAGTTTGACTTTGTCGGCAACGGCGCCCCGATGAAAGGCGCCTCTTCTTGGCGGCGAGTTGTGCTTGTCGTGTCGATACTAGTTGGCTATACAGGAGTGGATCGTTTCTTGATGAAGCGAACGGTATTGGGATTGCTGAAGCTGGCCTTGTTTGCTTGGTTCTTTGTCGCGGTAAGGATCTACTTGAGCGGGCTCGCGACAAATTCGCCCTTGACTGGTGGGTCCTTCATTATTGCCGCAGTAAGTTTTGTCCCCGTGTTCTTCTGGTGGACAGTGGACATACTCTTCGTTCTCACCGGCCTGGCGCAAACAAGAGGCAAGGTCTATCTGCGCTAGAGCGCTGTTCCCGGCACGGGAAGTACGGTACGTCCAGACCAGTCGAGTACGAGCTAGCGCGAGTGGACTAGGCTTTGGTCATGAAACGCACTGTCGTACTCCTGGTGTCAACGATGATGCTGGCCTTCGTCGTTGGAGGTTGTTCGCAACCTAATCCCGTCTCAACTGTCAGCGTGGACCCATCCGTCGTTGGAATGACTTTCGGTGAAGCGGAGGATCTGATCACTTCTGAGTTTCCTGATAGCCATGTGCTTGCACAGAGGCCAGACTTGAGCCTTGTACGTCACGGTGATTCTTGTGGACAAGAGTCTTTCCCTATGGAGGATGCGAAGGTCACCGCTATCTTCAACGTGATTGCAAGCAGTGTGACTTTGGAGGTGGACTGCCCTCGGTATGCCGCTGCCTCACAGGGCACCTCGCCCCCACAGGAACCACTGAACCTGGAAGACTTCAAGTGGGCCACCGATGGTGAAGTCCAGTTGACATCGGGGGCTGACATGGTCCCAATCAAAGCCGGCGAAATCCAGTACTCCGGGACGAGCGACTCCACTGTGCATGTCGGGTTTGGGCCAACACTGAGTGACGGAAAGATTGATGTTGGCTTCATTCTGTCCGCAGACCAAAGCGAGATTCACAACCTCACACTGACAGTGGGGAGCATCAAACTCAAGCCTGACCTCAATGTTCGTAGTGTCACTCACACGGCTCGCGGTTCGCTGGCGGTGAGCAACAATGCTGTTACCGTGCATATCGAAGACGTAGCAGACTTGATTCTGAAGTTCTCCAAGGGTGTCTTCTCTGGGGAGATTTCCTACCACGCGCAGCTCCAAGGCTCTGACGTTGACCTAGGAACCGGCAGTCTCACATGTAGCCCGGTTGCACCCTGACCACAATTGTTTCCGTACTAAGAAGCTGATTTGGGTGGGAAACGACGGTACCGCTACCCCGTAATGTGACACCCTCGACGCATTCCGGCGTGTGACAGTGTTGTCACATGCCTCCTTGGTCATTCCAGTCCAGGGTGGCGAGCAAGTCTGGGCAGTCTCGCCACGTCAATCCGGACGAGGTCGAAGCCGTATCCGAGCACTTGGAAGCAGTCCATGACCTTGGACATATCCACACTTGGTTTGCCGTTCTCAACGTTGACAAGCCATCTCAAGGACACGTGAGCCTGAGCTGCCAGGGCAGCTTGGCTGAGGTGCGCCTCTTCGCGCAGCCCTCTCAGTAAGATTCCCGCCTCGCGGGGAGTACGGAACATTGGCCCTCCTGTGTACGCTCGTACACATTCTTGAATATGCACGTACATACACTATCAGAGATGCGCACGTTCGTGCATTGCCCAGCGATGAATAGCTGGGGGTTGTCCGGACTTACCCGATCTTGGTGACTAGGTTGCCCGTCTTGACGTAGGTATGCACGCCGTCGGCGCCCATGACCGTGATGATGTTGCCGTTCTCGATGACGGTCTTGGGGCTGAGGTCAGGGGCTTCGGACTGGAAGGGGCCTGTCGCTCCCGAAGGATCAGAGAATATGGGGTTTCCGCTCATCACGACCTCCTCGCACGCTCAGAAGCGTGTCCTGCTGGGCCTGACCTTCACTTGCGTCTTCGGGGGCACCCTCACGTTTCGTTTCCTCGGCACGCGCCACCCAGGCGTCGATACCGGTCCTGAGTCGGTACAAACCATCCTGCAAGACCGCTGACGGGCAGGCGACATTGATACGTACAAACGCCTTACCATTGTCACCGTAGAGAGCACCGGGGTTGATGAATAGGCCCGTCTCCTTGCGGATGAATTCAGTCAACTCGGTGGTGTCGTCGACGATGGCAGAGAAGTCCACCCACGGCAGATAGGTCGCCTGGCTAGGCACGACGTACAACTGGGGCAGGTTCCGCGCGAGGAAATCAGTCAATTGCTCCTTGTTGCGATGGATGTACACGCGCAACTCGTCTAACCACCGCTGGCTCTTAGTGAAAGCAGCAATGGCGGCTTCGATAGCGAAGGCGTTGGGCTCGTTGAGGTCGTCGCGACGAAGCGACTGCCGAGCCTGGCCGCGCAGGTCTTCGTTCGAGGCGATGACGGCGGAAGTCTGGAGACCGGGGATATTGAACGCCTTGGTGGGCGAGACCAGGGTGATGGCATTGTTCGCGCAGGTCTCGTCGATGGAAGCGAAGGGGATGTACCGAATGCCGGGCGTGGTCAGATCGCAGTGGATCTCGTCGGCGATGACGACCACATCGTTGGCCGCAGCCAACTGACCCATCCGGGCCAGGTCCTCACGACTCCACACTTGGCCCGTGGGGTTTTGCGGATTGCAGAGGATGAACAGGGATGTCTTCGGGTCGGCCAGTTTGGCTTCCAGGTCCTCCCAGTCGATGCGGAACTCGCCGTTCTCGTACACCAGGTCGTTGGTCACGGCCTTGCGCCCGGAGTTGCGGATGCAGTTGAAGAACATGTTGTACACCGGAGTCTGGACCAGCACATTCCCGGAGGACTTGGTGAAAGTCCTGATCAGAGACGATATTGCGGGGACGACACCGAGCGCGTAAGACACCCAGGCCGGATCGACTTCCCAGGCGTGACGCTTGTACCACCATGACGCGATGGCCTTGGCGAACTCGGGCGGGACCGACGTGTAGCCGTACACCCCGGAATCAGCCTTGCGAGTGACCGCGTCGATAATCTCAGGAGCGGTGCGGAAGTCCATGTCGGCGACCCACATGGGCAACTCGCCGGGAGCCACATTCCATTTCTCCGAATTGGTGCCGCGTCGGTTGAGGATGGTGTCAAAGTCGTACATGGGTACACTCTACTGGAGTTGCCCCCCTCTCTGCGGTCACACAGCCCGAAAATGACCTTCCAATACAGAGCAGTAAGTTCGCACAATCCATCTCCCCGGCACCTGCACTTCTCACCACTCTCGAGCCCATGTGACCACAACGCCGACCCAGACAGTAACTCTGGATAAACCCAGCCGAAGGCGCAGGTTGTGTATGACGCAGGCTGTGGCGCAAATCGTCCCACCGATTTGGGTAGCCACGAGTGAGCCGAGGCGATAACATGGCGAAGCCATCGCCTCGGGGAACGCCCTGCGACATACACAACCTGCGACTTCGGCGACCCCACTACTTACTCACTCTCAAGCAAACCGCCCGAGACCGACAAGCGATGACGCAGTCGAGCCGACAGCTAGACCGGGACCTTACTCAGAAGTGATAATCCGAGTGAGCGAGTGGTCGACCTTCTCGTCGTCGAGAATGAGTTCTCCGACCGAACCGCAGCGGATGACCCCTGACCCCGGATTAATGATGGAGTCGACAGAACCGACGAGTTCGGCGTCGATACCTGTGGAGTACTCGAAAGCCAGCGTCGTATTCAACAAGCGACAGTTTTTCATGACGAGATTGTCGATGTAGCACAACCCTTGCAGGGACTCAATGGTGCAGTTGATGAACGTCAGGTTGCGGGAGTTCCAGCCGAGGTATTCCCCGACGATGAGCGAATCCCGGACGACCACATTCTCGCAGTTCCAGAAAGCATCCTTGCTCAAAATGGTCGAGTCACAGACCTCGATATCGGACCCTCCGTCGAAGAGGTAATTACCTGACAAGCGAAAATGCGTGGCCTTGATGGAGGAAGAGTCCATACCGAAATAGTCACCGCTCGCGCTGACACGGTCCAAGGTCACATCGGAACAGTGCCAGAGGGTCTCGGCTGCATTGGGCATGTCCACCCCTGTCAGCGTGATGCCCTTGGAACGGCGGAACGTCTTGGGGGATGAGATGAGTGTGTCTGTCAGGGACATGTTCTCGACGTACCACGGCCCCGAGCGCGCCATTTCCAGGAGGGCAGAGTCTTTCACGCGGACGTTGCGGGTGTACCACATCGGATACTTCCACTCGAAAAGGACATGGTCCAGGTCAAGGTTCGAGCCGTGTTTGAGGGGCGACTCACCATCGGCGAAAATCGTGTCGGTGATGTCTAGGCCGGTGCCGAAGAAGAGCGCCCTCTCTCCTGTCAGCCGGGCATGTTCCACGCGCGTCACAAGTGTTCTTTCAGTTCGTTGGGAAGCCTGGAATGTGGGTACAGGCTGTCTTTCCTGATTGAGGAAACTCAGAACAGTAGCTTAGTCCACTCTTGAGGGTCCTCCGCGCCAAGTCCACCGACTCGTACTCTTCACCCAGAACCCCTATAGTCTTCTCCGACAGTGCTGCCTCGACCAGCATGAGATTTTGCGTGTCGGTAAGAGGCGGCTCGGCCCTCGACATAGGAGACTCCATGGCCCTCTGGACACTGCATGGCAACGGTAAACTCGCCCCCGGCGAAGTTGTCAAACCCAATGAACGCCTCGGATGGGGCAAGACCATCGGCATCGGCGCACAGCACGTGGTCGCCATGTTCGGTGCGACCTTCCTCGTCCCCCTGATCACCGGATTCCCACCGGCAACAACCCTGTTTTTCTCGGCAGTCGGCACAGTCGCTTTCCTGCTCATCACAGGTAACAGACTGCCGTCGTACCTCGGCTCGTCCTTCGCCTTCCTCGCGCCCATCGCGGCAGCCAAGGGTGCTGAAGGAGGTAACTTCGGGTACGCGCTCTTCGGCGTCATGTGTGCCGGTATTCTGCTCGCCCTCATCGGCGTGGCCGTCCATTTCTTGGGAGCAGAATGGATAGAAAAGCTCATGCCCTCGGTGGTCGTGGGCACAATCGTCATGCTCATCGGCTTCAACTTAGCGCCTGCGGCATGGAACAATGTCCAAGGCGCAAAGTGGACGGCCCTCATCACGGTGGCGGCGATTCTGCTTGTCACAGTCTTGTTCAGAGGTATCATCGGCCGACTGTCGATTCTGATCGGCGTCATCATCGGGTACGTCGCAGCCATCATTCAGGGTCAGGTCGACTTCAGCACGATCTCTGAGGCTGGCTGGTTCGGCCTCCCGACCTTCCAGACTCCTGATGTCAACTGGGCCATCCTCGGCCTGTTCCTCCCCGTCGTCCTCGTGCTGGTCGCGGAGAATGTGGGGCACGTCAAGTCTGTGGCCCTGATGACTGGGCAGGACATGAATCCCCTCATGGGTCGCGCGCTGCTCGCTGACGGTGTCGCCACCACCTTGGCTGGCCTCGGCGGCGGTTCGGGTACCACGACGTACGCTGAGAACATCGGCGTCATGGCGGCTACGAAGATTTACTCGACTGCGGTGTACTGGGTCGCGGCGGCGGTCGCTCTCCTGTTGTCGCTCATCCCCAAGTTCGGCGCCCTCATCAACACGATTCCCGCTGGTGTGCTGGGCGGGGCAGGGACTGTCTTGTACGGCATGATTGGCTTGCTCGGCGCCCGCATCTGGGTCGAGAACAAGGTGAACTTCTCCTCGTCGGTCAACCTGCTGACTGCGGCTATCGCCCTCATCGCGGGTATCGCCAACTACTCGTTCACAGTCGGCGGAGCAACATTCGAAGGTATCGCCATCGGTTCCATCGGCGCAATCATCGTTTACCATGGTATGCGCCTCATCGCCAAGTGGAGGGGCACCGACCATGACGAGCCCGCCTCACCGTCGTCGTCCTCCGGTGCGTACGAACCAGACGAGTACGCCACAGCATAGTCATCCAACTCTCGCGCAAGGGCCTCCGCAGGATGTGCGGGGGCCTTTGCGTGTTCTACCCACGCCCTCCGATGAGGGGTTGGCGACCGTAGACGATGTTCGTGGAGGGTATTTCTATGACGGCGACTTCTTTGCTGAGAGCCACTGCAGTCAGGTACCTCTTGACGACCGGCAACCACAGGAGTCCGGCGGCAATGGCCAGGGGAGCCATGGCGGCGGTGAACCACCAGTTGAGCAGGACGGACAGGAGCAGGACCCCTAGGCACACGAGTGCGCCGATCCGAATCCAGGGCGCACCGGCCCAGGCGTTGTACGCCACGACTCCGGCCGCTGCTACCATGAGGACGCAAATGAGCCCCACGACAAGGACCATCACGATGGCCAGGGCTGAAACGGGGTCGGGATGGGTCCAGGTCAGGATGCGCGCGGCAGGGTGGAACTGGCTGGTGTCATTGGCGATGACCCACCATCCCCAACAGAAGGCGCCGACCGTTACCGCAACGGACATCCAGGCGAAAACGATGGCAATCAGGACGGTGATGGGTCGCTTGGGTTCGCCTGTGCGCTCAGACAGCGGGTAATCGCGGCTGACCTCAACGACCTGAGCAGGAAGGGTTTCGATGGGCGGTTTGTCGGTCAGGTCAGGGGCCAAGACGGGGAAGACATGGGCCGGTTGTTCGGGCGTGGGGGTGTCGACCGCCTCACGTACACGCCGAGCCAGTTCGGGACGCACCAACGACACCGGCTCACGGCCCGCACCCTGGCGAGTCGAACTCACCGAAGCCGACTCTTCAGCTCCGGTGATCAACCCTCCGTGCTCGGATAGTGGGGCCATCAGGCCCTCATCGAACCAGTTTCAAGACAACGCACGTGCCAGCTCAGCGCCTCGCGCAAATCGTGGGGCGTGTGCAGGGAGTTGGCCGTCTTCTCGGCGCGTTCCAGGTAGTCAAGGAGTGCGTCCTTGAAATCGGGATGTGCGCAGTTCTCAATGATGAGGCGAGCTCTCTTGCGAGGCGCGAGGTGGCGCAAGTCGGCCAGACCCTGCTCGGTGATAACAACCATGACATCATGTTCGGTGTGGTCGTGATGGCTCACCATGGGTACGATACAAGAAATGTCACCACCCTTGGCCACAGACGGCGTCACGAAGCAAGAGATGTAGGCATTGCGCGTGAAGTCGCCAGACCCACCGATGCCGTTCTGCATCTTGGAACCCATGATGTGCGTGGAGTTCACGTTGCCGTAAATGTCCGCCTCAATGAGACCGTTGCACGAAATGACGCCCATGCGGCGAATCGGCTCGGGGTTGTTGGAAATCTCCTGCGGGCGCAAGACGATGCGCTGGCGATAGGACGCGGCGTTCTCGTTCATCCTCTCCGCGTATTCCGGGCTCAGAGAGAAGGCGGTGGCCGAGGCGACAGTCAGCTTGCCAGAGTCGAGCAGATCGACCATGCCGTCCTGGATGACTTCGGTAAATGATGTGAGACCCTCCAAGTCGGAGTCGAGCAGGCCCGCGAGAACAGCATTGGCAATGTTACCTACGCCAGACTGGAGAGGCAGGAGGGACTTCGGGAGGCGGCCTTGCTTGACCTCGTTGTTGAGGAAGTCGATGAAGTGACCGGCGATGGCCTTGGAATCCTCATCGAGAGGCTTGAAAGGAGTATTGCGGTCGGCGCCATTGGTCTCGACCACGGCGACTACCTTGCTCGGGTCCACTCTCAGCGTGGTCCCGCCGATGCGGTCACCGGGGCGAACAATCGGAATGGGCACATTGTTGGGAGGGAGTTCGGTGCCGTAGTAAATGTCGTGCATCCCCTCCAGCTCCTCGGACTGCCACGAGTTGACTTCGAGAATCACCTTGTCAGCGCAGTCGATGTACACGTTATTGTTGCCCACAGAAGAGGAAGGAACGAGTTCACCACTCTCGGTGATGGCCGTCACTTCGACGATGGCCACATCAAGGTTACCGAGGAATCCCTGGCGAACCTGCGGGCCAGAATGGGAGAGGTGAATGTCGGCGTAATCGGTGATGCCCTTGTTGATCGCGTTGCGCATATGCGGGTCAGATTGGTACGGCGTGCGGAAGCTCGTCCCGCCGCTCGCGCCCAAAGCGCCGTCCAGCTCGGGGGCCGTCGACGCGCCCGTGAACAGACCTACCCGCAACTGCTCGCCAGCAGCGGTGGCAGCGTTGATGCGGTCGGCCAGCGCGCCTGGTACCTCTTTGGGGTAGCCAGAGCCGGTAAAGCCTGACACGCCAACATTGTCGCCATCTTTGATGAAGGCGGCGGCGTCCGTGGCGGACATGACCTTGGCTTGGAACTTGGGGTTACGAATACGCGACATGAAAATCCTTCCGTATGGCTACACGCTCTTGGGCATAGCTAGTTTACCTGTATGTCGGGGTCTACGTGACTCCCTGTGGTATGTCGTTTGGAGTCTGTCTCTGTTGTGAGTAAGACGCAGGACAGGCGGGGGCGTGGTAGGTAATGCGGTATGAAGCAGTACAGACGGGGGCGTGGTGGGCAATGCAGTACGAAGGATTACAGACGGGGCGTGGTGGGTAATGCGGTATGAAGGAGTACAGACGGGGGGCGTGGTGGGCAGTACCGATGGTGCAGGTCGTTCCGCGAGTCGGTGGCTGCGCCACTTTACCGCCTCGCTCCACTATGGGCCCCCAAATCGGCGGGACGATTTGCGCCCAAGCCTGCACCATCGGTACTGCCCACCACTCTTGGAAGCATCACTGTACATTCGGGGGACGCTTCGCTTCCCTGAGACTTGTTCCACGAGATGGGGATTGTCCTCGCTTGGGCGTGTTCCTGTTATCTTCGTGGAACCTGACGCATGGCGCGTCGTTGCTTACTGCCCGGGAAGAGTTGCCGTGGGGCGCAGCACCCAACCTGTCAGGAGTTTGGGCGTGAAGAAGGTGGACTTGGGGGGCATGAGCAGGCCCTCGCGGGCTGTGCGGCGTATCTCCGCAATGGAGGTGGGGCGGATGAGGATGCCTGCTGTGTAGTTGCCACTTGCCACTTCTCCCAGCGTTTCCGCTAGTCCATGTTGGTACGACACCTCGTGCGGTACATCGGCCAGTGCGGTCTCCAACCACAGGCCGTCCAGCGGACGTACATCATCGAAGACTCCAGGCTTTGGAACCAACCAGCCAGCCGTCCCATCGGGCCACAGGATGACCAGGCGGCCCAAACTCTCCATCTCCGCCAAAGTGCCCGGCGTGACCGACCCGTCGAAGGGTTCCAGCACGAACCACTTCGACAGCGCGCCCCGCAGGGCATCCGCCGACAACCCCTCGTACAACCGATGTATCGCCTCAATCGACAGTTGGTCTTCAATCAACTCGTTGACGAAGGTCAGGGTGTATTCCGCCTGTGTCTTGTGGGAACCTGTGGCCGAACGCACCTCGTCGCGGTAGGTCCGGGAGACGGCGTACCGATGATGCCCATCCGCAATCAGGACATCGTCCGAAGCCAGAATGGCCCGAATGCGCTCGATACGGGCCGGGTCGGAAATCTTCTCGACTGTGTGCTTCACCCCATCGAAAGTGACGCTGCCCTCAGGGGTACCCGGCTCGCGCAACTCTTCGGTCAGCCCCCCAGCCAAGGACAGTCCCCAAACCGGAGACATGTTTGTGCTTGTCGCGCGGGTCAGATCCAAGCGGTCAGATTTCGCCTTGGGGGTCGTGCGTTCATGGGGCAAGACTCCTCCTGCGCCCTCGTCCACGACTTCTAGCCCTCCGAGCACGCCCACAATTTCGCGCGGAGTGCCGGGCGCGTCTGTGAACGCCATACGATAAATAGACAATGTATCAGATATGTCCGACGACAGCACCCCGTCCTGAACCCACTTCCACAAGGTCTCAGCCGCTTTGTCGTAATCCCCGAAGGGCACGTCGATCCAGGTGATGTTATACGGCGCCGACTCCTGCAGAGCGCGGGCGTCTTCATCAGTCAGAACGTCGTAGGGCGGAGCGAGCGCGGTCTTCAGGTCGATATCGTTCGCAAAGCGCAGTGCGGGGAAAGGGCGAAAGTCTGGCATGGGATAAGCCTAGTGTCCCATGTGGCGAATTTCTTGCAGTTTGGCGTCCGTGCTGGGCGCCTGGCCGCGTTGTCGTCAGTTGACGGGCGTCCAGCCCGCCGCCTTCCTCCGCCTTGCCATCCACTCCACCAATCCCAACCAAGCAAGGACTTGCCACACGGCACACTAGTGTCCCCATTCCCCACATGCGAAAGGAGCGCCCTTTCGGACGCCCCTTTCCAATTCCAAAGACAACGTGTCTTAGGCAATGCCCTTGACAGAAGCCGTCAAATCGAGTTCGCCGCTCAGCGTGTACGCGATGCAGTCAATCTCGCGGTCGCCCTTTCCCCAAGAACCCTCGGTCGGGGAGAACCTGTTCCAGTCAAGCCCGGTGCTCTCCCAGTCAGGGCCAACATATTCAGCAATGGCGGCTTCGCACTGATAGGCAGCCTCGTCGATTGCATCCTGGCTGTATGCTCCGTCAGCCATGTCGAAAATCTTGATGATCTCGACGTCGTGAGCCTGACTGCAAGGGACAAGGGGGACTTCGGAGAACGAATCTCCCAAGTCAGTGGAGATGAGACAATCGCCAACCTTGAGCGAAAAAGCATCAACTTGCTGGGACTGGGAGACTTCTCCTGTGGGGCGGTCACTGCCGCCAAGGCCACTGAGAAGTGAGCAGGAACTGAGCAGAAGGGCAGCACCAGCAGCGACCACAACGGTCAAAAGGGACTTCATTTTCACTTGATACTCTTTCAGTAAGGTGTGATTAGGGCGCAAATACCCTTCATTAGTGTACAACAGGAGTGGCGTTGGCCTGTACCGAGAAGCGCGCCTCGGACACCGGCTCACAAGCAAGAAGGGCCCGGGTTGCCCCGAGCCCTTCTGACTAGTCTTGCCCGGTCACCCCACGAAGTTCTACGCAACGCTTCGATACTTCGCGGGGACCCGACAGTTGAAACTGTTTACCGCAATCCAGCTTGAGCGGCGGCGAGTCACCCCACGAAGTTCTACGCTACGCTCCGATACTTCGCGGGGACCCCGACAGTTGAAACTGGCTTACCGCAGCCCAGCTTGGGCAGCAGCAAGCCTGGCCACCGGCACACGGAACGGCGAGCACGACACATAGTCAAGCCCAGCGCGGTGGCAGAACTCGACGGACGAAGGATCGCCGCCATGCTCACCGCAGATGCCCAAGTGGATGTCGGGACGGGTCTGCTTGCCCAAGTCAACGGCAGTCTTGATGAGCTTGCCGACGCCAACCTGGTCCAGTTTGGCGAAGGGGTCGTTCTCGTAGATCTTCTTCTCGTAGTACGCATCGAGGAACTTGCCAGCGTCGTCACGAGAGAAGCCGAAGGTCATCTGCGTGAGGTCGTTCGTGCCGAAGGAGAAGAACTCAGCCTCGGTGGCAATCTGATCAGCAGTGATGGCCGCGCGCGGAATCTCGATCATGGTGCCGACCTTGTATTCCAAAGCCACACCAGAGTCCGCGATGATCTTGTCAGCGGTGGAGGTGATGATGCCCTTCACGTACGCCAGTTCCTTGACCTCGCCAACCAGCGGGACCATGATTTCAGGAACAACCTTCCATTCAGGATGGCGCTTCTGGACGTTGATGGCAGCCTCAATGATGGCTTGGGTCTGCATCGCGCCAATCTCAGGAGACGTCACATCGAGGCGGCAGCCACGGTGGCCCATCATGGGGTTGAACTCGTGCAAAGAAGCAATCTTCGCTTTGAGGTCTTCGACCTTGATGCCCATCTCGTCAGCCAAAGCGACAATGTCGTCCTCGTCAGTCGGGAGGAACTCATGCAACGGCGGGTCGAGCAAACGGACGGTGACGGGGAATCCCTCCATCGCCTCGTAGATACCCTCGAAATCACCACGCTGCATCGGCAGGAGCTTGGCCAGGGCGACCTCGCGCTGCTCGACAGTCTCAGAAACGATCATTTCGCGGATTGCTGCGATACGGTCGGTCTCGAAGAACATGTGCTCGGTGCGGCACAGGCCGATACCCTCGGCACCGAAGTCGCGGGCCTGCTTGGCGTCAGCGGGCGTGTCAGCGTTGGTACGAACCTTCAGCACGCGGTACTGGTCAGCCCAGCCCATGATGCGCTCGAAGTCACCACGCACTTGCGCAGGAACAGTGGCAATTTCCTGGCCGTACACGTTGCCGGTGGAGCCGTCGAGGGAGAGCCAGTCGCCTTCCTTGTACTCGCTGCCGCCCAACGCGAAGGACTTGCCATCAGCGCCGAAGCGAATGTCGCCCAAGCCGGACACACAACAAGTACCCATGCCACGAGCGACAACTGCAGCGTGCGAGGTCATGCCACCACGAGCGGTCAGAATGCCCTTGGCGTAATGCATACCTTCAATATCCTCAGGGGTCGTCTCCAGACGAACCAGGATGACAGCCTCACCCTTCTGAGTCGTCCACGCAGTTGCATCCTCAGCAGTGAAAACAACCTTGCCAGTTGCAGCGCCGGGAGAAGCAGGGAGACCCTTGCCGATGACCTTGGCAGCCTTCAGATCGGCAGCGTCGAACTGCGGGTGAAGCAGAGCGTCGATCTGCTTGGGGTCGATGGACAAGACGGCTTCCTTCTCGGAAATCATGCCCTCGTCGACAAGGTCGGACGCAATTTTGAAAGCGGCGGCAGCGGTGCGCTTGCCGTTGCGGGTCTGCAGCATGTAGAGCTTGCCATCCTCGATGGTGAACTCCATGTCCTGCATGTCGCGGTAGTGCTTCTCCAGGTTGCCAACGATCTCAACGAATTGGTCGTAGACGGCCGGGTTCTGTTGCTTGAGTTGGTCGATGGTCTGCGGGGTACGAATACCGGCCACGACGTCTTCGCCCTGAGCGTTCATGAGGAACTCGCCGTACAAGCCCTTCTCGCCAGTGGAGGGGTTGCGGGAGAAAGCCACGCCGGTGCCCGAGGTGTCACCGAGGTTGCCAAACACCATGGACTGCACGTTGACGGCAGTGCCCCAGTCGCCGGGGATGTCGTTCATGCGGCGATAGTAAATGGCGCGCGGGTTGTTCCAGGAGCGGAAGACGGCCTTGATAGCACCAAACAGTTGCTCAATGGGGTCGGTCGGGAAGTCAGAGCCAATCTTGGACTTGTACTCATCCTTGAACGCACCGGCCAATTCCTTGAGGTCGTCGGCGGTCAAGTCGGTGTCCATGGTCACGCCGCGTTTTTCCTTCATCTCATCGATGAGCTTCTCGAAGAATGACTTGCCGACTTCCATGACGACATCGGAGTACATCTGGATGAAGCGACGGTAAGAATCCCAGGCCCAACGAGGGTTGCCGGACTTGGCAATAAGCGTTTCGACCACAGTATCGTTGATGCCGAGGTTGAGAATGGTGTCCATCATGCCAGGCATGGATGCGCGAGCGCCGGAGCGAACGGAGACGAGCAGCGGGTTGTCTGCATCACCGAACTTCTTGCCCTGTTGGGCTTCCAGGGCGGCAACGTGGGCCAAGATCTCTGCGTTGATCACGTCGGAGATCGCTTCGCCATCGTTGTAGTACTGGATGCAGGCTTCGGTGGTGATGGTGAAACCCTGCGGCACGGGCATGCCGAGTTTGGTCATCTCGGCGACGTTTGCGCCCTTCCCGCCGAGAAGGTTCTTCATTGAGGCATCGCCCTCACTGAAGTCGTAGACATATTTCTTGTCAGTCATCGTGGCTGTCAATCTCCTTGGTTATGCTCTGTTGTTTGGTGTTGGCAGGATTGCCCCCATTGCTGGTGGAGCGGGCCAGAATGGACGTGTGGGGCTTCAAGTTTAGTCCACTTAGTGAGACGGCGCTGATATCGCGGGCTGTTGCCAGGTGTTGCAGCGTGGAGACTTTGTAATTGTCTCATGTTTCCGCTTATCGGTAGAGGTTCTGGCAATCGGGGCAGATTCCCCAGAAAGTCACCTCTGCCTCTTCGATGACGTACCCGGCGGGGTCGGCGGCTTCCAGACAAGGAACCTCACCCACGACGCACTCGGTGTCTCTGATGGCATGGCACATGCGACACACGATGTGATGATGATTGTCCCCCACGCGACGTTCATACAGCATGGGCGAGCCAGCGGGCTCAATGCGGCGGATGAGACCATTCTCGGTGAGTGTTTGGAGGACATCGTAGATTGTTTGGACGGAGACCGAGCCCAACTCAGCGCGAACGGCCGCGGCAACCCAATCGGCGTCCACATGGGAGGCCCGAGTCAAAGCGTCGAGAACAGCGATACGCGGGAGGGTCACCCTCAGACCACGCGAGCGAAGCAACAACTCTGCTTCCCCCGGAGCGCCACGATGTCGGGGCTTCGTCTGAGAAGTCCTAGTCATCGTCTGCGCGTTGTTAGTCGACACGGCATCTAAGTTACCAGAGGATGCCAAATCAGTAGCACAAGACACCAGCAATAAACAGTGAGAATAGGGCCAAAACGGAGTCTGGAGCACGGGATTCCGCCCGTGCGGGCTGGTCTACCTTGTGAAAGCCCTAGTCAGCGAGGGTGGCGACCATAACAGCCTTAATTGTGTGCATTCGGTTCTCAGCCTGGTCGAAAACAACTGATGCGTCGGACTCGAATACCTCGTCGGTCACTTCCAGTCCGTCATCAATGCCCGAAAGTTTGAGGATTTCGCCGCCCATGGTTGTGTTGGTGTCGTGGAAAGCAGGCAGGCAATGGAGAAACTTGACATGCGGGTTGCCTGTCTTGGCGAGCATCTCGGAGGTCACTCGGTAAGGCTTGAGCATGGGGATGCGTTCTAGCCATACTTCCTTGGGTTCGCCCATGGACACCCAGACGTCGGTGTACAAGAAGTCCACACCCTTTACTCCCTTATCGATGTCGTCGGTGATGGTGATGCGTGCCCCGGAGACCTCGGCTATGGCTCTGGCCTGGTCCACGATGTGCGGCCAGTTCTGGAGTGCCGTGGGTGCGACAATACGTACGTCCATGCCCATGATGGCCCCTGTCGTCAACAGGGAATTACCAATGTTATACCTCGAATCCCCGACATAGGCGAAACTGATCTGGTCCAATGGCTTGTCAACGTGTTCTTTCATGGTGAGGATGTCGCACAGGGACTGGGTGGGATGCCATTCGTTGGTCAGACCGTTCCACACGGGGACGGACGAATGCTGGGCCAGTTCCTCCACGATTCGCTGGCCGTAGCCGCGATACTCGATGCCGTCGTAGAACCGCGACAATACCCGTGCTGTGTCGGCGATGGATTCCTTGTGCCCGATTTGCGAACCGGACGGGTCGAGGTAGGTCACGTGCGCGCCCTGGTCGTAGGCGGCGACCTCGAAGGAACAACGTGTCCGCGTCGATGTCTTCTCGAAGATGAGGGCGATGTTCTTCCCAGTCAGGCGGTGGGTCTCGGTCCCCGCCTTCTTCTCCTCTTTCAGCGTGGTCGCAAGGTCGAGAAGGTAGGTCAGTTCCTCGCGCGTGAAGTCGAGTTCTTTCAGGTAATGGCGGCCAGTCAGGTTCATCGGTGCTCCTTGTGGGAAAGAACATAGCTTACATGCGCGACGGGGCGAATGCGCTGGTCCCTGCCGGTCGAAATATCAGTGTTTCAGGCGGTCATTAGGGCGGGCCGCTATCCGGTTCGCCGCTTGCGGGCAAGCAGGACGGCGCATCCCCACAAGACGATGGCGCCCGTTCCGACCATGCCCATGAACCACCAGGACACCCTGTATTGCGGGATGCACGACGTGGGGCGCGTCGGGTCCACGTAAATGGTCACCACATCGCCGACTTGCCAGCCCATTGACTCGGTGACTTCGCAACTTGTCGCCTTCCACTGCATCGTGTCTCCCGGCGACGTGTACGTGAAGCGGTAGCAATACTCGGCGCCAATGACTTCGGCCTCGACAGGCTTGTACGTCGCCCGCTCCTCAGTGAATATCTGTTCCAGCGCTCCCGTCATGGCTGTGGCACCGAGTGCGAGGAGCCCAAACGTAACGGCGAATACTGGAAAACCGGCCAGTGGAGCCCGAAGAGCGGGCCTGTATGGCGAACGTCGAGAGACAATCCACTGCTGCGAGCGACGCGAAAACAGGGGCACAGACAAGAGCGCGAAGGCCAGGTTGATGCCGATGTACGTAGCTTTGGCCCCCGCACCTCCTGGAGTGAACGCCCCGCCGACAACGCCAGCCAGACCAATGCACAATACTGCATACCGAAACCCGCCAGGCTTGAGAAAGACGCCCAGAGTCAAGGCTAGAAAGACTGAACCGCCAGCCAGAAGGATGACACTGAAAATGAAGAAGAGGATGGCGTATTCCGACTCCTCCGTTGCCCAGAGAAGAACAGCGAGTCCTCCCGCCACCATGCAGGCAGCAGACAGGAGGGCCATAGCAATGGTCGGCATAATGATGGCCGCCGGACGATGGGTTTTCGGCGGCTTCCACGGGCCGGGCCTGGGTTGCATCCACTGGGTCACGAGTCCAGTGTACGGCGAAGGGTCGGTTCCTGTTCCCGACTGTGCGATGCCTTTTGCGATGACAACTTCGGATGTTGGATTCGTTCCGCGAGTTCGGCTTTCTGCATCCCGGCAATTTCAGATGTGGGGCTCGGTCGGTGATGTTCGGGCTCTGAATCGCGGCAATTTCAGATGTCACCGGCCAGTCAAGAATTGGCCCGTTCTGGCAGACTGGTTGGCGTGAGTAATGGTCCTGCGCAAGTCATCTTCGTCTGCTACGGCAATATCTGTCGCTCTCCAACGGCCGAACGAATTGCCGAGAAATGGGCCGCTGACTCGGGGTTACACGATGTTGAGTTCACATCTGCTGCCACATCCCGCGACGAAATAGGCCACCCAATCGACCCCCGATCTCGCCGGGTCTTGGAACTTCACGGGTACCGGTCGGCGGGTCATGCCGCTCACCAGATCACCGCTGCGGAGATCGAGGATGCTGACCTCGTGCTGGGGATGGAGGATTACCATCTGAGCCGAATGAGGAAACTGGCACCCGGCGCCGACAACCTGCGCTTGCTGACTGACTTCGCGCCACCGCCCCTGACCGGCGAGGCGATTGAGGACCCGTACTACGGCTCTGACTCAGGCTTCGAAGTGACCCGTATCCAGATTGAGGCGTGCATGCCCAGGCTGATGGAGTGGATTCGAGAGCAGGCCTGAGGGGAGAGGTGAGGACGCCCAGTCAACCGCTACTGAGTCGTGCGCACTAGGTTATTCCAGTCCTGAGTGGAAGTGGTGAGGACGGCCAAGTTTCCCTGTCTAGGCGAACTCTGGCCTTGTCCGTGCGTCTTGGAAAGTGGGTGACGAAGTAGGCTCACAGTTGGCTCGACAACGGCCTCGGAATGGGCGTACTTTGGGCCTACTTCGTTCCTTACCCTCTGAATCAGTTGTTCCCTAGGGCTCAGGCTGACACAAGAACTTCCTCAAGCACTTCGCGGGCGGCTTCGGAGCGTGTCTGATGCCTGCGGTCGCGTCGCTCGTCGAGCGCGGCCACGAGTTCGGGAGTGACACGCACAGGTAGGACCACACTGCGGGCGGCAGGTCCGAGACGCGGGCGGCCTCGCCGTTTCAATTCGGTCGTGTCGTATCCGCGTTCCGCCTCGTCGGCGTATCTCTGGATTTCCGCGAGTTCTTCTGGTGTGTACTGGCTGTCGTTCATTGTGGCTCCTTTCATGGCAGTAGGTCGTTGATGTAGGCGGGTCTAGCCCGCATGGCGTGAATAACTGTTTGGGTTCCGTGTCGAGTGGTGAGCACCACTATTTCCAGCAGGCGTGCTTCCGTGTCGAACCCGAGTCTCAGTTCTCGCGGTGGATCGTCACCCAAAGGGTAGGAGATGACATACTGGTCGGCTGCGGCCAGTGCGTCTTCCACACTGACTCCGTGTTTGAGGGCCGCCCGCGAAACCTCCATGGAATTAGTGTATACCGAAAATCCGAGTCGGTCACGCCGCCGGTTCAGGCGGACTTTGGCCTTCTCCGCGGGTTCTGGGGAGTAAGTGACGGCGTTGGCTCAAAGTTGGCCCGAAAACGGCCTCGGGATGGGCGTACTTTGAGCCTACTTCGTTCCTTGCCCTCCGAATCAGTCGGTTATGGCCAGAGTTCGCCGGAGCGCACTCCCAGCGGCGGCAAGTAGACTGTTTGGGTGATTGATCTTGCTGCCATGCACCTGCCGGAGTTGCCTGTGGCTTTGGCGGCGCCTACGGTGGACGCGCACACGCACTTGGATTCAGTGACGGAGCGTACGGGCTTGTCAGCGGGACAATCTTTGGACCTTGCGCAATCTGTGGGGGTTGCCTGGGTTGTACAGGCGGGGGACACGGCCGAGGATTCGCGTTTCGCGGAGGAACTGGCCCGGACCGACTCCCGGGTTGTGGCCTGTGTCGCTTTGCATCCCAATGAGGTTGCCCGGAACCCTGTCAGGTACGAGTCAGGGTTTGCGGAGATTCGCCGGCTTGCTCAGGCAGGGCCGCACGTTCGAGCGATTGGCGAGACTGGCCTGGACTATTACCGTACAACGTCCGTACAAGGTCAAACCCTCCAACAGGAGGCGTTCGCCCGGCACATCGAACTGTGCGTCGAGTTGGGACTGACCCTGGTGATTCACGACCGCGACGCACATTCGGATGTGCTCCGGATTCTGGACGAATCACCCCGGCCCGAACGTGTCGTCATGCACTCCTTCTCAGGCGACGCCGACCATGTGCGTGCCTGCGTCGAGCGGGGATACTGGCTGAGCTTTCCGGGCGTGACTACGTACAACGCAAACCATCACCTACGACGCGCCCTCGCTGTCACTCCCGACGACAAGGTCTTGGCGGAGACCGACGCGCCCTATCTCACCCCCATCCCCGCGCGCGGTCGCCCCAATGGGCCGTACCTCATTCCTCACACGCTTCGCTTCCTAGCCGCGCAGAAGAAATGGGGCGAGGAAGAGGCGTGCGTGCTCCTTCGGGAGAATGCGTTCGCTGCGTACGGCGGGCCATGGGGAGACATGGCGACCTTCCCATCCCCCGACTCCAACACCCCCGAGTTACCTCATGGCTGAGTACCTCGACGCGACCCGTATCCGTACACTGGCCAGCGAACTGGACTTGCGGCCTTCGAAGGGACGCGGCCAGAACTTCCTCTTCGACGCCAATACAATTAGACGCATTGTTGGTTTGGCCAAGGTGGGGCCTGGGGATCACGTACTGGAAGTCGGGCCGGGATTGGGCTCCCTGACAGTCGGTCTGTTGCATTCCGGCGCGCAGGTGACGGCGGTCGAAATCGAGCACGCTCTGGCTGAACGCCTACCGGTCACCATGGCTGAACTTGCCCCTGACAAGGTAAAGAACCTCCACGTCGTGGAGGGTGACGCGCTGCGGATGGGTGTCGACGACCTACTCGCGGCCCTGGGCTGCCCTGAATCTCTTGTATCCAGTGACTCGCCTATCACAACGGAAGCACTTGGTGATCATCGTCCCGCAATGCCAGTAACCCCCAGCACTGCGACCTCACGCAGCGCAGGCCCTCTCGCCCAACCCACAACACTCGTGGCCAATCTGCCGTACAACATCTCTGTCCCTGTCATCCTCCACTTGCTGGCCACCTTCCCCAGCATCCAGCGCGGGCTCGTCTTGGTTCAGTTGGAGGTCGCCGACCGGCTTGCCGCACCTCCCGGCTCCAAAGTGTACGGCGTGCCCTCCGCGAAGCTTGCCTGGTATGCCGATGCCACACGAGTGGGCACTGTCCCCGCAACGGTGTTTTGGCCCGCCCCCAATGTCGAATCGGGGTTGGTTCGCTTCACGCGGCATGACACTCCTGACGTCGCTGGATCCTGCGACTTCGCGCAGGATGACGGGGCGACGGAAAAGGACGACACACTGATGGACCAGACCTCACCTAGTCCTGACCGCACTGCGGTCTTTACCCTTATCGATGTGGCATTCTCCCAGCGGCGCAAGATGTTGCGCTCAGTCCTTGCGTCCAGGTACCCCAATGCCCCAGAGGCCCTGGCCGCAGCCAACATCGACCCGCAAGCCAGGGGAGAGACCTTGTCCATTGCCGATTTCACTCGTCTGGCGCACGCACTGGCAACGACCGCGTCCTGCATGACGTAGAGACAGAATGTCGGACAAAACAGGTCACTCCCCAACCCCGCCGCGCCCGGCGCGGGGGACCCCGCATACCGGAGGATGGCCTCGCAATATCCAACGAACCCAAAGCCGGGCCATCCGAGGATGCGTGGGTTAGGGAACCGCTGATTAATCATGTACTGTCGTCGGAACCCCGGATCGGGCGGTCTTCGCGTCCGATATCTTGCGATGGACGTCCAGTCCATGTACAAGATATCGACCACGAATCCCATCCCGCCCGACGCCCCGCCACCAGCACAGCATCAATCAGCACTTCCCTAGCCGAGGCAGGACGGGGAGTTGGCCGGAGACATCAGGGAGTAGGCAAGACAAAGAGGACCGTCCCCTCTTGTCGAGAAGCCTCTGCGGTCGGATATGCCTCTGAGCTAGGCTTGGATATTGTGCATGAGGACAGGACAGAAGGGTTGGCGCCGGACGAGCCAGACGATCAGGAACCCCGTGTTCCTGAGCCTGCCAAAGCGCCCGAAACCCCTCCCCCGTACCTGCACTGGCTCCGCACCATTTCCATCTTCCTCACCGGCCAAACCCTCTCCCTGTTCGGCTCGGCCCTTGTCGGGTATTCCGTCATCTGGTACATCACCCTCAAGACCGGGTCGGGGTGGCAATACGCAATTCTCTTTATCGCCTCCAATCTCTGCACTGCGCTGACGACGGTTCCGGGTGGGGTGTGGGCCGACCGTTACTCCCGGAAGAAGCTCATGATTGGGGCCGACGCTTTCGTTGCCTTCTTCACTGTCATCCTTGCCATAGTTATGCTCCTGGGGTATGAACGACTATGGCTTGTCGTTGTTGTTCTTTGTCTGCGCGGGCTCGCGGGTGGTATCCAGTCGCCTGCCGTCAATGCCTCCATCCCCCAATTAGTGCCGACTAACAAGCTACTTCGCGTCAATTCGCTGAACGCCTCCATTCAGTCCCTGACCTTCGTCGCCGCACCCGCTCTCGCCGCCGTCATGCTGGTTTACCTCCCCCTCGGCGTGATCTTGTTGTCCGATGTCTTGACGGCGCTCATTGGCATTGGCTGTGTGCTGGCCATCAAGATTCCACGCATCGCCGCCCCGACCGCCGCACCCGAAGGTGTACTGGGGTACTTCACGCACATGGCCGAAGCTGCGCGATACGGTTGGCGCATCGCCCCTCTTCGCCGCCTGACCATGCTGATGATCTTCTTCTGGGCCGTGGTCTTCCCGCCCTGCCAAATGACCCCGGTCCTCGTCGTCCGCTTGTTCGGCCCTGAGCAATGGAAGTTGGCGGCTACCGAGATTCTGTGGAGCGTCGGCATGGTCCTTGGTGGAGTCCTGCTCGCCGCGTGGGGCGGGATGCGCAACCGCATGACCCTTGTCATGATTGTGTGCGCATTGTGGGGTGTCTTCACCGTCGCCATGGGACTCGCGCCCAACCTTTGGGTGTTCCTCGTCATCATGGTGATGTATGGCCTGAGCGTCCCGGGGTTCAACACCGCCGCGACGACATCGGTCCAGGAGCTCATCCCCGACCACCTCATGGGTCGCATGATGGGATTCATCACCCTCATTTCGACTCTGGCAACGCCACTAGGAATGGCGATTGTTGGACCGCTGGCGGATGTCTTCGACATACGGATCCTGACCGTCGTCTGCGGAGCGCTCGGGCTTGTCTTCGTCGGCATCCTCGCCCTGGACCGTGGACCGGCCAGCAAGATGTACGCCCCGACTGCAGCTACCTGAGAGTAAGAACACATACTCATTGCGGCACGCTTGCCAATTATTGGTCGATCAGATCGTGGATGTGGTGGACCGTCTATGGGGCTGGTAGCCACCAGACAAAGCCAGGCTCGCCCACGCCGACCGGAGGAGTTCGAGCAAATTCGGTCAGGGCGCTCTGGAGCAAACGCAACCCACCCGCAGTGCGCGGAAAGCGCAATGAGTGACAGAAGACCACGCCAGCATGATGTGGGAGCAGGGCAATGGCCCTTCCGAATGTGTTCACATCTTCGGTGACCACCAGTCGTCCTTCGTCAGTTGCCCGCAAGAGAACCGCGTAATCATCTTTTCCTCGCAGGTCACCGCGTCGCGTGACGCACACTGCGTCGATTCCTTCGCCGGAAAGGGATTCCGCGAGCGTTGGAGGGTAATGCTCATCAAGGAGCAATTTCACCTCACCCATGTAGGGTCTTCCGCCGTTCCCACTGTGCGAGGGCTCTGTCTTGCGCACGATGAATCGCTTCCACCTGGGCGTCGATTTCTTCTCGGTGGTCGGCCCAGTAGTTTACTGCTGCCTCAACCTGGTGCTCCTCGAGACCCGTTGCCTGCGCGACGGTCGGCACACTGCGCTCGGAAGGGTCGTGAGCCATCCATGACTCGGCGATCGTCCAAACTTCCGGGCCATCCACGAGCGCTGCCACTCGTTGCCCTGTCAGCAAGGTGACAAACCTGATTCCAGGGTGATTCTGAAGCCGCAACCACTCCGACAGGGCCGTCTCGATGACCGACGACCTGTTCCACCCCGTCTCGTCCATATACTCGCTGACGGCTTCTCCAACCGAGTCGCTCACACGTACACTCATCGTCATACTCATAGAGACAGTGTATCACTTTGTGCACTGTGTATACACTGGCTTTGCGCAACCGCGAACGCGCCCAGGAGTCACGGGACTCCAAGACCCACGATTCGGGCGGAACCTACTTCTTTTCAGGCTGTGCCTCGGCAGCGTCGTCGGCTACCGCGAAGGGAACCGACGGTTGGAAGGCAGACGGGACAGCCGCGCCAGTGGGTGCGACTGATTCCCAGGCGTCGATGACATCTGGGGTTGCTTTGCCGTCAAGCCATGTCTTCATGAGGGCGGTGATGTCCAAACCGGTGGACGCCTTGACGACCGCAGGCAGCTTGACGAGGAGATCCGTGGAAATCTTGGTCACGCCGCTCGCCGATTCCGCGTCACCGATGACCGTGATCTGATCGATGTCACCTATGGGCTTGGCGGCCGCAGCCAACATCTCGGGCAGAGAGGTCAGTGTACGGTCGATGATGGCCTGCTGGCCGTACTTCGAGTAAGCCGCAGCGAGCAGTTCCTTGACTGCCGCTTCGGATTCGCCCTTGGCGCGGATGGCGTCGGCCTCAGCCAGACCAGCCGCTTTGATGGCGAACGCCTTGCCTTCACCTTCGCGGGTCAGACGCCTCTGTTCGGCTTCGGCGGCTGCCGTCACTTGTACGGCTTGGGCCTTGGCTCGCTGCTCAGCGGTGTACAACTCGGCGTCGGCTGCCTTCTGCGCTGCGTACAACGATGCGTCGGCGCGGGCGCGTACCTCGGAGTCCAACTGCAACTTGGTCAACGTTGCGACCTGCTGGGCATTCGTCTGCTCGGCCTGGGTGACTCGTGCGTCCTGCGCAGCCTTCGTCATGGGGCCCACGGCCTCCGCCTCGGCCTCGGCCTGCGCGGTTTCCTTGAGGAAGTCGGCTTCCTTCAACTGTGCATCCTTATTGGCGGAAGCGATGAGGATACGAGCCTCTGCCTTTGCCTTTGCTGCCTCTTGTTCGTTGCGCGCTTCGGCGACCTCAGCGGACTTGCGTACCTCGGCGGCTTGGGGACGGCCCAGGTTGGTGATGTAATCGACAGGGTCGGTGCTGATGCCATTGATCTGGAGAGTATCAACCCTCAAACCGGCATCTGACAAGGCAGAAGACGCAGCGTCTTGAATCTTGGTGGCCAGGCCCTCGCGGTCGCGCAGCATTTCCTCAATGGTCATGTTACCCACGACGCCACGCAGGGCACCGGCAAGGATGGACTGGATGATGCGCGGAATCTCATCCTCGCGGCCAAGGAAGCGCTGGGCTGCCGAACGTACACCCTGAGGCGTGCCGTCGATCTTGGCCAGCGCAACGGCGTCCACAACAACCTTGATGTTGTCTTTCGATACGCCTTCAGGGACCTGCATAGCAATCTCTGTTGCGTCCAGAGACAGGATGCGGCAGCGCTGTACGAAGGGCCAGATGAAGGCGCCCGCGCCCATGACGACTTTCAGCGCTCCCGACCCCTCAGCTCCTGGGGTGCGCTTGAAGCCTGTGATGATGAGCGCTTCGTTCGCGTCTGGAATCCTATATCTCTTCGCGACCGCGAAAACGAGAATCGCCAAGGCGAGGATGATGACGAGGATAGCGAGTACCGTCACGATGGGACCGCTGATGGGCATATTAGTACCTTCCGTAGATAGGGGGAACTGGGTCGTATGTGGTGTGGAGCGGGGCGACCTGGACGATATCCGGGCCGAGAATAGAAGTCACGGTGACGGCTTCGCCGGATGTCACGTCAACGGCGGCGATGGCAGAGATTGTCCGGGGCGAACCGAGATAGGTTACCTGAACGAGACCGCGCGAACCCGCCGAGGAACCGGCAGTAATAATGCCTGTTGTCCCAACCATCTGGTCGAGAGCGAAAGCCTCGTCGGGGACTTCCGCATTCTTCAGCGCTCGGTACAACGCGATGGCAACGCCGGCCATGGCCACGCCGATACCCAGACCGAGGGCGAGGGCGGGAATCGTGTCCCAGCCTTGGGCGGTACCGATGATTCCGCCACAACCCATCCCGGTGAGGAAACCTCCCAGCGACGCGCCCGAGAAGATACCGGAACCGGAAAAGTCCATGTCCACGGAGTCGAGCAGGCCGTCGAAGATAAGCGAGACAAGCAGCATGAGGAAACCAACCGCTGCTGTGATAATAAACCCGGTCATGCTCCCCTTTTCCTAGCAACACTGCACGGTGTGCAGCCACCTCATTTCTAGTGTCCCATAGTTTCGACCCACTGGAACCAAGGGGTGCCTGGGGATGTTCTTGAGCAGTGCGACTGACACGGGAGTAATGCGACAGGTCTAGGAGGATGCCGACTAGTCAGTGACTCCCTAAAGTGTCCGCAACGCAGCCACGCACTGGTCCCGCCAACGACGTGCGCTGGGAAGCATGAGCGTCAAGCTCCAACATCCGTGCAACATGCCTTCGTACTGAGTGAACTCGACCGGGACGCCAGCCTCCTTGAGACGTTCGGCGTAGCGTCGGCCTTCGTCGCGGACAGGGTCAATTTCGCAGGTAAGGATGACGGCGCGTGGCAGTCCGCTGAGATCTGGTGCCAGCAGTGGTGAGACATAGGGATTTGTCGCGTCGGTTGGATCCGCAAGATAGCGCGGCGGCAGGGCAGCGGCCATTTGGGCGACTGCGGGGTATTCCTCGTCGAAAATGTGAATCGAGTCCGAGGACATCGTGAGGTCGACCACGGGAGCTTCTAGCAACTGCAACTTCAGCGCCGGGCCGCCTTCGGCTTTGGCCTTGAGCGTGAGGGCTGCGGAGAGATTGCCCCCAGCGGAACCGCCTCCAATCCCTAGTCGCTCGGGGTCAATTCCGAGCAAGTCCGCATTGTCCGCCACCCAAGTCAGAGCAGCCCAGCAGTCATCGAAACCCGCCGGGAAAGGATTCTCCGGGGCGAGGCGGTATTCGACGTTGACGACAACCACGCCAGCATTGGCGGCGAACCAACCGCAGGTTGCGTCCATCTCGGGAGACAGGGCCGAACCGGTGGACCATCCGCCACCGTGGATGTAGACCAAGCCGGGGCGCGGGCCTTGACCCGGTTCTGCTGGAGTGCGGTGGACCTTGACCAGAACGGGGTCTGCGTCTGTGGGACCGGGGATATACAGCGTGCTGACAAGGACATTTGCAGGTGCGGGTTCAATAGCGATGCCGACTTGGGCCTCAGCGCTGGCGAGTCCTTGGGCGCGTTCGACTTCGATGGGGATATCGGGCAAGTCTTGTGTGAGGCCAGTGACGAGCGGGCGAAGAATGGGATCGAGTGCCATGATGAGTTCCTTTCCAGGGAGATTGATTGGGTAAGATGTGTTGCTGAGCGAGTTGGGTTTGGCTGGGTCAGGTTGAGTCGTCAAGCTCGCGAGTCAGTTGAGTTGGTTGGCTTGGGCGACACCGCCAAGCCAAGCCAGTGAGGGTTTGGGTGTACGGACGAATGTACGGCGGTCAACCGCCACGAGGCCGAAAGTCGGAGCGTACGTCCCCCATTCGTAGTTGTCGAGCAGGCTCCAATGGAAGTACCCGCGAACGTCAATGCCATCGGCAATTGCCTGGTGAAGTCCCTTGAGTGCGTCAGTTGTGTACGCGACACGATCAGCGTCGTCCGGTGTGGCGATGCCGTTTTCCGTGACGACGATAGGCAAGCCCGTGTACTCGGCCACGCGACGCACACACTCCTCCAAGGCTGGCGGATAGTACTCCCAGCCTGTCAATGTGCGCTTGACATTCTGTTTGGGTGCGGGCAGTAGTTCTCCAGCGACGGCCTTGACGCGACGGCAGGTGTACGCCTGTACACCGACCCAGTCATCCCCAGCGGCGGCGTCATAGAAAACGTCCTCTGAAATGCGTTGGTATTCAGCGGCGAGTTCTTCCGCACCAGCTTCGGGATGGTATGTCTGAGAGGCAATCGACCAACCCAGTTGTGCATATGGCAGGAGAGGCCGCAGGGCCTCACGTGCGGCATGGTGTCCTGCGATCAGGCCCGCAGTGTGTGCCGGGTCGGGCGCTGGCAGTTTCTGGGCGAAGTCCGCTGCGCCCGCCTGGGACATGACGGGGAACAGAGCCACCATGTTGGGCTCGTTGATGAGGCAGATATAACGCACGTTCTCCAGGGCAGGTGCGATGTAGGCGCAATACCGAGCGAAGAGTGTCGATGCGTCTGGATTCGCCCAACCGCCTTTGGTCGCCAACCACGCTGGATTGGTGGAGTGGTGCAAGGTGACCAGCGGTGTCAGACCATAGGCAATAGCCGTACTTACTATCTCTTGGTAATAGGCCAACTCGGCACTTGAAAACCGGCCGGGTGTCGGCTCGATGCGCGCCCACTCGATGGAGAACCGGTAAGCAGTCAGTCCGGCGTCGCGGGCAAGCGCCAAGTCCTCGCGCCAGCGGTGGTACGAGTCGCAAGCATCGCCCGAGGGTTCGGAGACGAAAGAGCCGGGCGCCTGTTCGAGGTGCCACCAGTCGGAAGCTATGTTGTTGCCCTCAATTTGGTGAGCCGATGTCGAGGCTCCCCATAGGAAGTTGTCGGGGAAGTGAGTCATGGTGTGGTTGCCTTTCGGTGAAGCTGTTGGGTTCGAGGGTGTGGACTAGCCCTTACGGGGTAAGAGCGAGTGGTTGATCGTTGTGCTGGCCGTCGCTGACCTAGCGGACTCGCTTGACTGTGAGTATGAATACGCCCGAGATCGCAGTCAGGATCAGGCCGCCGACAAAGACAGCGGGGTATCCACCTATGCCGACCAGGAGGCCCGCCAATGCTGGGGCGAAGATGCCGGAAGCCGTGTTGGCCACGGTGAGGAAGCCGAGGTCGCGGGCAGCGTTCTCTTGGTCGGGAAGGACCTCGACCATCATCGCCTGGTCGACCGAGATGAATGTGCCATAGGCAATGGACAGGGCAGCAATGGAGATGGGGAAGATGATGACGGAATGCACAGTCAGAAGCAAGGCGACACCGGCAGCGCCGACGATGCCTGCTGCGATGACAAAGGGCTTGCGACGTCCTGCCTTGTCAGACAGTGGCCCCATGATGACGGTGAAGACTCCCGCGCCGACTGCCAAGATGATTCCAGACAAGGCGATCATCGACTGTGCGGTGGCCTCATCAGCCATGAAGTAATCAGTCAAGATATAGAGCTGGTATGCGAACGTCGTGACCAATCCCAGGAGGAAGAACACTCGACCGACGAATACGAACCAGAAGTCACGGTCCCCCGGTGGGCGCAATTCCTTGAGGAGGCTGCGGGCATCGAGGGGTTCGGCTGGGTCGTCGTTGCTCGGAACGGTTGGGAGAAGGAACCAGATGAGCAGGGCGGCGACAACTGTGGTCCATGGGACGATGGCCAGACCCAGTCGAGGCATAGGAATGAACCCGGCCGCGATGACACCGCCGACCGCGCCGCCCAAGAGGTTGCCCAGTCCTGCTAGTGCAGATGCGCGTCCGAGCAACTTGCGATCAACGCGGTCAGGCAAGAGGGCCGACAATGCCGCGACCATGATGTTGATCCCAATTTGGGCACCCGTGAACATGGCGACGAT
>JAISJO010000031.1 GCA_031261485.1 Propionibacteriaceae bacterium
TCCCGATGGAGCGCGTGTACTCAATCGACGCCAACCAAGTCGTCGTCTCGGGCGCCCTCAATGCCCGCCGATTCCTGCGCCGAGAAGGGGAATCGCTCGTCGGTGAAGATTTCCTCGACAAACATGTCATCCGTCGAGGGGCCACGACCGCATCGCTGATCTATGACATCTCCATGACAGCCGGTCGCGCGGGCGAGTGGGAAATCAACCAAGTCGCTCTGCGACCTGTGCCCAAAGGTCTGTTCTCTTCCTCTCGCGGGGCGCTCACCGTCGTCAAGTGGTACGAGATACCCGAACTGTCACCCCAGCCCACGGAATCTGAAGCCGACCAGTTGTCCGAATTGCTCGACATGAAACCCGCCGACGTGGCTCGGGAATTGCACGAGATGGAGGAGTCACGCCGTCTCCAAGTCGCGCAGGCCATGGACGACCACCGACTGGCGGAGGCCATCGAGGAATTGCCCGAAGATGAGCAGGTGGCTCTCATCTCCATCCTCGACCCCGAACGGGCAGCCGATGTCCTGGAGGAAATGGACCCTGACGACGCGGCGGACTTGATTGCCGATTTGCCCTCTGACACCGCCGAAGTCTTGCTCACTCGAATGCGGCCCGAGGACGCCCAAGATGTGCGTGACCTGCTGAGTTACGGGGAGGACACCGCCGGAGGCATGATGACTCCCGAGCCGGTCATCCTTCCCGCCGACGCCACGGTCGCTGACGCTCTGGCTCGTGTGCGGGATGAAGACTTGCCAGTTGCCCTTGCCGCCATGGTCTTCGTTGTACGTCCTCCGCTGGAGTCGCCCACCGGCAAGTATCTCGGAGCCGTCCATTTGCAGCGACTCTTGCGCGAGCCGCCATCGTCCATGGTGTCCTCCATGATCGACCCTGAATTGGAACCCTTGACGGTGGACGCAACGCTTGCCACCGTCAGTCGCTTCTTTGCGACGTACGACATTGTCGCGGCCCCCGTCGTGGACGATCAAGGTCACCTGCTCGGCGCCATCACAGTCGATGACGTCCTTGATCACATGCTGCCCGAGGACTGGCGCGGCATCCAACTCGACGAATCTGAATCTCAGAATTGACCCTAATGACCCACTCTCAGGGAGGTGACCATGGCCCGACCACGCAAACACGTCGACGCCCGACTTGATACGCCCGCGCCCCGGAGATGGAGTTTCTTCCGTAGACAGAGGTCTTCGGACTCCGACCGATTCGGTCGTTTCGCCGAGGGTTTCGCGCGCGCCATGGGCACCCCCGTCTTCCTGCTGTGGATGACCTTGTTCGTCATCGCCTGGATTCTTGCGAATATCATCCTGTTCAACGTTCTGGGCCGAACATGGGACCCCTACCCGTTCATTCTGCTCAATCTGTTCTTCTCGGTTCAGGCTTCGTACGCTTCTCCGCTCATCCTGCTCGCCACCAACAGGCAGGAAGCCCGTGACCGTATCACCATGGAGGCCGACCGCAAACAAGCCGCACAATCGCGGGCTGACATGGAGTTTCTCGCCCGAGAGATCGCCAGTGTGCGCATGAGGTTGGGAGAGATGGCCACTCGTGACTTCATCCGCTCCGAATTGCGGACCATGCTGGAGGAACTGGATCGGCGAGAAGAACACGACGAGGTTCTGTCAGATAAGTCCAACCCGTTGTAGGCGTTCTTGAGGAATTGACGCTGCAACCAATGTCGCCTGTTGAGCCACGCGCTTGGTGACATTGCGCGCCGAGTCGGGCTGGGCAAGGTAAGATACCGCGAATGAGTGAACACCGACTTCTTCCCGCCGTACAAGCAGCCTTGGGCACCGTCATGGACCCCGAACTGGGCCGTCCCATCGCCGACTTGGGCATGATCGACTCCATCGACATCGACGACCAGGATCGCGTGACCGTGACCGTCCTGCTGACAACGGGCGGGTGTCCCCTGAGAGATCATCTCACCCAGGATGTCACGCAGGCCGTCCTCTCCGTTGAGGGTGTGACCGACGCCCGGGTCACCATGGGAGTGATGAACGAGGAACAACGCGAAGCTGTGCGCGCGACATTGCGGGGTGGGACTCCTGAACCGGTCATCGCCTTCGCACAGCCTGGATCGACCACCCGTGTCATCGCCATCGCCTCCGGCAAGGGCGGCGTGGGCAAGTCGTCGCTGGCTGTGAACCTGGCATGCGCCCTCGCCGCTGCGGGCAAGAAGGTCGGCCTGCTGGATGCCGACATTTACGGCCATTCCATTCCGGACATGTTGGGTATCGGCGAGGACGAGGGTCCGACTGTCATCGAGGACATGGACCTCATGTTGCCCGTCGAGGCGCACGGGATCACGATGATGAGCATCGGCATGATGAAGCCCGACCGTCACGACGTCGTCGCTTGGCGCGGACCCATTCTCGACCGGGCCCTGAGTCAATTCCTCACCGATGTGCATTGGGGAGACCTCGATTACTTCCTCATCGACCTGCCGCCCGGCACAGGCGACGTGGCGATCTCCATCGGCCAGAAGCTACCGAATGCCGAGGTCATCGTGGTGACCACACCGCAGATGGCCGCCACCGAGGTCGCCGAACGCGCGGGCACTATGGCCTCCATCATGAAGCAACGAGTCCTTGGCGTTGTGGAGAATATGAGCTACCTCGATACGTCGTGCCCCCACTGCGGGCAGTCCCATCGTGTGGATGTTTTCGGCACAGGCGGTGGCGCCGAGGTCGCAGCATCACTGACGAGCCGACTGGGATACGACATTGCGCTGCTCGCCGAGATTCCCCTGGAACCCGACTTCCGCGTGGCCGGTGACAAGGGCACCCCGTCCGTCGTCATCGATCCGACCAGGCCCGCCGCTGCCGCCATTGTGTCTTTGGCGGACAGACTCATCAACACAAAGCGCAATCTGGCTGGGTTCCGACTGAATCTTGGGGTGGAGTAAGGGTTAGTGGGGCCTTCCTGGCCCAACAACCCACGCCACTGAACTGTGCGGTGGAGCGCCGCTTACCCTCCGACATTCATGATGATGCCGAAGATCCAGTGCCCGAAAACGAACAGGGCCGTCGCAGCGGCCACGAAACCGACAGGCCACAAAATACGGGCCCTCTTCTTCGAGCCGGTGCTCATCACCTGAGTGGGTCCCCATTCGCCCGTCTGCGGTTGCACACGGACAGGGGTGTTCTCATGGAGGTTGAGGTCAGTGAAAATCTTCACCCCACCAGTGTAGCCCGGTCGCGCCCACGGCCCGAAGGCACTCGCTGAGACTAGCGTCCGTATGCCTGACTATGGAAAGCAGCACACAACGCGCAATTACCTAGCTTTCCACCAAGGCCAGGCCCTGTTCCAGGAAGTCCTCGAAACGGGACGAATCCAGAACGGGCACGCCGAGCGACACGGCCTTGTCGAGTTTGGAGCCTGCGCCGTCCCCTGCGACGACCACCGATGTGTTCTTCGACACCGAGCCCGTCGCTTTGCCTCCCCTGGCCACCACGGCTTCGTTGGCGCCGTCGCGAGTGTACCCCGGCACAGAGCCGGTCACGACCACGGTCAGTCCTGCCAAAGTCTGGGGAAGGTCCACCGCGTCTGATGCGAATACCTGCATGGCCCCGGCGGCTTGCCACTTGTCCACGATGGCCCGGTGCCAATCCACGCGGAACCATTCGACGATGGCTTCGGCCAGGACGGGGCCGACACCCTCGATAGCCGACAACTCCTCCTGTGAGGCTGCTTCCAGGGTCTGGATACTTGGATAGTGGGCCGCGATGACAGGAGACACGCCTTTGCCGATATGGCGAATGGACAGGGCGACAAGAAAACGGTCGAAGGGACGGGTCTTGGCGACCTCCAATTGCTCCAGTAGTTTCTCGCCAATCTTGGACAGCACAGGTCCCGTTTTCTCCGCTTTCGTGAACAGCGGGCAGGCCACTAACTTGTCCGCTGTGAGCCCGAAGATGTCTCCCTCGTCCAGGACGAGTCCGGCCTCCACAATGGCGTCGACCGCCTTGGCGCCCAATCCCTCAATGTCGAGCCCTGCCCGAGAAGACAGATGGATGAGTCGCTCTTTCAGTTGGGCTGGGCACGAACGCCGGTTCGGGCAGCGCAGGTCCGCGTCGCCCTCCTTCTCAGGAGCCAACTCAGTCCCACATTCGGGACAGTGAGTCGGCATGACGAAGGCCCGCTCGTCGCCAGTTCGGTCGGCCAGGACCGGACCCAGAACCTCAGGAATGACATCGCCAGCCTTGCGCAGGATGACAGTGTCGCCAATGAGCACACCCTTGCGACGCACTTCAGAAGCGTTGTGCAATGTCGCCTGTTCCACCGTCGAGCCAGCGACTCTGACGGGGGTCATGACGGCATAGGGTGTCACCCGGCCTGTACGCCCGACGCCGACCCTGATATCGAGCAACTTTGTGGTCACTTCGACGGGCGGGAACTTGTACGCGATGGCCCATCTCGGCGCACGCACGGTCGCCCCCAGTCGCTCCTGCAGGGCGATGTCATCCACCTTGACCACGGCCCCATCAATCTCGTGTGACAAGGTGTTTCGCTCTTCTGAGAGACGGTCGATGTACGCGAAAACCTCGGCCAGGCTGTGGACCTTGACCGCATGATCGGATGTGGGCAATCCCCACGACTTCATCTGAGCATAGGCATCAGACAATGAATGAATGGGAGAATTGCCTGACTCGTGCTTTCCCGAGTGGGCTTCGACAACGCCCAACCCGTGACACAGGAAGCTCAGCGGCCTCGTCGCCGTCACCTTCGGGTCTTTGAGTCGCAGCGACCCCGCAGCGGCATTTCGTGGGTTGGCGAACTCTTTCTTGCCTTCGTCGATGAGGGCCTCGTTGAGGGCCTCGAATCCGGCAAGAGGCATGAACACTTCTCCCCGTATTTCCACCATCCCGGCAGGCGCGCCGCGCAGTTTGTACGGAATGGCCCCGATTGTCCGTACATTCGCCGTCACGTCCTCGCCGACTCGCCCATCGCCGCGTGTCGCCGCCCGTGAGAGCACGCCGTCGATGTACACCAAGTCGCACGCCAAACCGTCGATCTTCAACTCGCAGATGTACCCCGACTCATTGAGGGCCGACTCCCCCACCAAGGAAGCCGCCCGGACGTGCCATGCCTCAACCTCAACGTAGGAAAAGGCATTGTCCAGGCTCATCATGGGTGAGGGGTGTGTGACCGGCGTGAATGTCATGTCGGCTGGAGGCCCGACCTGTTGTGTGGGCGACGAGGGCGAAACCAACTCGGGATGTTCCCCTTCGATTGTCTCGATTTCCCTCATCAGAGCGTCAAAATCCGCGTCAGGGACGGTCGGAGCGTCGAGGACGTAGTACTCCCAGCGATACTGGTTGAGGACAGCCGCCAAGTCGGCATGCCGGGTCACGAAGGTCGCGGATTCACTCATGAGTCCATTCAACCACTGACGCCTGACATAAGGAGGGCTGTTCGGCCATCCTCTCCCTGTCGGATTCGCCCTGCACTGACCCCCGACATAAGGAGGGCTGACTTGCGTGTACGACCCAGACGGGCGGGGCGCTTCCCCAAGTCCTCACGAGCAGAGTAATCTAGCCTGAGCTTATCAAGATAGGACCGTCGTGACTCAACCAGTGCTGCCTCCTCCTCCGGCTGATGCCAATCTCGGCGCAAGCCTCGACGAGACCGGGTGTACGTTCGCCTTATGGGCGCCGCGTGCCATCCGTGTGGAATTGGCTCTCATTGCCCGTGATCGCTCTCAAATCAACCATGACATGGTCCTGGGCGACGGTGGGGTCTGGTCCGTCCATGTCGACGGAGTGCGCGCCACGCAGATGTACGGCTTCCGCGTCCACGGCATGTGGGAACCCAAGACAGGCCAGCGCTTCAATCCCGCCCGTCTCCTGCTCGACCCCTACGCCAAAGCCATCACCGGCGGCGTCGATTACTCCGGGCCCATCCACGACCACACGTCTGAGTCCGATTACCTGCCTGACACGGCGGATTCCTCGCACGCCGTGCCCATCTCCGTCGTCGTGGAGCCAACACCTGCTCCCATCCCACTCGCCTCCCCCATCGCAGCGCAGGACCGGGTCATTCTGGAAACCCATGTCAAGGGGTACACCCTCAAGCACCCACTCGTCCCCGAGCATCTGCGCGGGACCTTCGCCGGTCTGGCCTACCCTGCGCTCATCAATCACCTGCAGAACATCGGCGTGACCACCGTCGAGTTGCTGCCCATGCACCACTTCGTGTCTGAGCCGTTCATTGTGCGCGCTGGTCTGAGCAACTACTGGGGTTACAACACGATGGGGTTCTTCGCGCCGCATGCCGCCTATGCCTCCGTGGGCACCATGGGCGAGCAGGTGGACGAGTTCAAGAACATGGTCTCCGCTCTTCACCAAGCTGGCATCGAAGTCTTCCTGGATGTGGTGTACAACCACACGGGCGAGGGCAACCATGAGGGGCCGACCCTGGGCTTCCGAGGCATCGACCACGCGGGGTATTACCGCTTGACAGACAATATGTACGACGACTACGACGTGACGGGCACAGGCAACTCTGTGGACTCCTCCCAGCCTGGCGTCCTTCGTCTCATCCTCGACTCGCTGCGCTATTGGGTCTCTGACATGGGCGTTGACGGGTTCCGTTTCGACTTGGCCACCACGCTCATCCGCGACGAGCAACACCACGTCGACCACAACCATCCTTTCAAGCAAGCTCTCGCCACCGACCCTGTCTTGTCCAAAGTGACGACCATCGCAGAACCATGGGACATTGGTCCTTACGGATATCAACTGGGCGCCTGGGGTCCGGGCTGGGGCGAATGGAACGGCCAGTACCGCGACTACGTGCGTGACTTCTGGCGGGCTCAGGTCGGTGGGGTCCAAGAACTGGCCGCGCGTCTGTCCGGGTCCCCTGACCTCTTCGAGTATGAAGGTCGCCCGGCCACCGCGTCCGTCAATTTCATCACCGCCCATGACGGTTTCACCATGCGCGATTTGGTCTCCTACGACGGCAAACACAATGAAGCCAACAATGAAAGCAACCGCGACGGGACTGACGACAACCGCTCGTGGAACTGCGGATTCGAAGGCGAGACTGACGACCCGGCCATCATCGCTCTGCGCCAACGCCAGGTTCGCAATTTCCTGACAACCCTCGTGTTCAGCCATGGCACACCCATGATTGTTGCGGGCGATGAGTTCGGGCGCTCCCAGCAAGGCAATAACAATGCCTACTGTCAGGACTCTCCCATCTCCTGGGCCTCATGGGCCGAAGAGGACACCTGGGACGAACTGGCCCCCTTCCTGGGCAACCTGACCTCCTTGCGCGCGGCTCATCCGGCCTTGCATCCGCACGACTTCGTCCACCATGACCCGGTCCTCGACGCCAAGGGCAAAGACACCAAGAGATGGGCACTGGCCTGGCTCAACGGCACGACAGGCGAGATGGGCGAGGACGATTGGCATGACATGGGCCGCAAGTTGCTCGGCATGTACACATCCACTGCCGACGAGGCTTTCATCCTGTGGGTGTACTCCGACTACGAACCCACTGACCTCACCTTGCCTCCGACACCGTGGGGTTCGACGTACCAAATCCTTCTCCACACAGGCGAGGAATCCGAACTGCCGCTTCCCGGTGAGGTGCTCGAAGCAGGCTCGACGTTGACCATCCCTGGTCGCACGGCAATCCTCATGCAGGCCAATGTCGCACCGGTGGCTAAGTCCGTCTCGAAACCAGCGTCCCCAGTGACCGCCGCTCCCGTGACCGGTGTCGCTTCCCTGACCGCCACTGAGACGCCGCTAGCAACGCCGACAACGCCTGACCAGACGGCTCCCGAGTCCGCTTCACCGCCCATATCCGCCACTCCAGTCACACAAACCAACACGGAAGCATAGGTGTCATGAGTTCCACACCCCGCCGAACTCGGCGCACCCTCGACCTCGCCCCTCGTGACCCCCACTTGCCGCGCGGAGTCGGACGTATCCCGGTCGTCAAAGTCGAACCCGTCATCGAGGGCGGTGGATATGCGGCACAAGCAGTTGTCGGCGAGTCCTTCCCTGTGACTGCCCGAGTCTTCCGGGAAGGCCACGATGCCGTCAACGCGACAGTGGTCCTCACCGACCCCAAGGGCAAGGAAACCTCATTCCCCATGGTCCAAATCTGGCCGGAGGGCCTCGACATCTGGCAGGTCGAGGTACACGCCGACTCTCCAGGGGCGTGGACGTTCCGCGTCGAGGCTTGGTCCGACCCGTGGACGACATGGTTCCATAATGCGGATATCAAATTGGAAGCGGGCATCGACCAGGACCTGGTCCGGATCGAAGGGCTCGATCTGCTGCAGCGGTCCATCACAGCCATCATGGGCAAGAAGGGGGTCGGGAAGCTGCGCTCGTACGTGCCGCGCTTCTCCCCCACGGCTGAACCATCCTCCCTCCTCGACCTGGTCCGCGACCCCCAGTTCCGTGAGGTGACAAGGAAAAACCCTGTACGCGAACTAATCAGCCCCACCGCAGATTTCCCCCTGTGGATCGACCGCAAGGAAGCCCTTTACTCCTCGTGGTACGAGATGTTCCCCCGCTCCCAAGGCGCGTATCAGGCAGAAGATGGGACCTGGGTCTCGGGCACTTTCGACACGGCCGCCGAACAACTCGAACGCATCGCTTCGCTGGGGTTCACCGTCGTTTACCTGCCGCCCATCCACCCCATCGGACAGGCATTCCGCAAAGGGCGCAACAACACACTGACTCCTGAAGAGGGCGATCCTGGTTCTCCTTGGGCAGTGGGCTCAGCAGAAGGCGGTCACGACGCCATCCATCCCGAGCTTGGCGATTTCGCTTCCTTCGCCCGCTTCGTCGCCCGCGCCCACGAATTGGGTCTCGAAGTCGCCCTTGACTTCGCCCTTCAAGTCTCCCCCGACCATCCCTGGGTGAAAGACCATCCGCAATGGTTCACCACTCGCCTGGATGGGACCATTGCTTACGCTGAGAACCCGCCCAAGAAGTACCAAGACATCTACCCCATCAATTTCGACAACGACCCTGAGGGCATTTACGCCGAGGTTTTGCGCCTGCTGGAGTTCTGGACCGATCTGGGCGTGACCATTTTCCGAGTGGACAACCCCCACACCAAGCCTGTCCAGTTCTGGGCTTGGGTCGTGGAGCAGATGAGGCGGCGCCACCCGGAGGTGCTCTTCCTCGCCGAGGCGTTCACACGCCCCGAGATGATGCACGCCTTGGGCAAGGTCGGTTTCCACCAGTCGTACACCTATTTCACCTGGCGCACCGAGAAGTGGGAGATCGAGGAGTACCTCAAGGAACTGTCCAGCGACATGGCCCCCTTCTATCGGCCCAATTTCTTCGTCAACACCCCCGACATCAATCCCCTCTACCTCAGAGACGGCAATCCGGCCGCCTTCGCCATTCGCGCGATTTTGGCCGCCACACTGAGCCCGTCGTGGGGGGTGTACTCCGGGTTCGAGTTGTACGAGCATGAGGGATTGCCGGGCAGAGAAGAATATGCCAACTCTGAGAAGTACGAATACCGTCCCCGCGACTTCAGCGCCGAACCCAATCTCAGCCTCCTTATCGGCGCACTCAACCGTATCCGTGCCGAGCATCCCGCGCTCCAGCAGCTGCGCCATATCACTTTCCATTCCACGACCAACGACAAAGTCATGTGCTGGTCGAAGATCGATGGCGACGACCGCATCATCGTCGTCGTCACACTGGACCCTGAAACAGGGCAGTCGGCAAAAGTCGACCTCGACCTTGGGGCTCTGGGATTGCCACCTGACAAGGTCTTTCATGTGCGCGACGAGCTGACTGGCGCGACCTGGGAATGGGGCGCACACGACTGGGTCAACCTGTGGCCCGCCCAACCCGCCCATATTCTGAGCATCCACTAATCCAAACTGAATACCAAGCCGAGCCCAACGTGATGGACTAGGCTGAAGACACCTGACAAGGAGATTGACATGGCACATTACGACCTGGCTGGAGAACTCAGCGGATTCGACATGGATGGGCTCGCTTCCGGCGGCGACACAGAGTTGTGGAAGCGCTTGGGCGCCCATGTGACGACCGTTTACGACTCCGATTCCGGAACACGCATCCCCGGCGTGCGCTTCGCGGTTTGGGCTCCGAATGCTCAGCGCGTCTTAGTCAGCGGCGATTTCAACTTCTGGGGCGGCGACGACATGGTCAAGCTGCCAGGCACCGGCGTGTGGTCCCGGTTCATCGAGGCCCGTGGCGCAGGCACACAGTACAAGTTCAAGGTCTTGGGCGCGGACGGTGTGTGGCGTGAAAAGGCCGACCCGATGGCCCAGTACGCCGAGTCCGATGGCAAGACTGCCTCCATCGTCTTCGATTCTCACTATGAGTGGGAAGACAAGGCGTGGATGGATTACCGCGAAGCGTGGAAGGCCTGGGAGTCCCCCGTGTCGATCTACGAGATGCACCTCGGTTCGTGGCGCAAGGGCAAAGGTTACCGCGAGATCGCTGACGAACTCATTGAGTACATTACCTGGCAGGGCTACACCCATGTCGAGTTCATGCCCTTGTCAGAACATCCTTTCGCTCCTTCGTGGGGTTACCAGATCACCGGCTATTTCGCGCCGACGTCGCGTTACGGCAATCCCGACGACCTGCGTTACCTCATCGACCGACTGCATCAAGCCAAGATCGGCGTCATCATGGATTGGGTGCCGGGCCATTTCGCCACCGACGAATGGAGCCTGGTCAAGTTCGACGGGACGAGCCTGTACGAGCATGAGGACCCTCGCCAGGGCTTCCACCAGGACTGGGGGACGTACATCTTCAACTACGGCCGTTCCGAGGTCAAGTCCTTCCTGGTCTCCAACGCCCTCTACTGGCTCCAGGAGTTCCACATCGACGGCCTGCGCGTGGACGCTGTGGCCTCCATGCTCTACCGCGACTATTCGCGCAAAGACGGCGAGTGGGTGCCCAATATCTACGGTGGGCGGGAGAACCTCGAAGCCATCGACTTGCTGAAGTATGTCAACAATCACCTGTACAAGCGCTGCCCCGGTGTGATGATGATCGCTGAGGAGTCCACGTCGTTCGCAGGGGTCACCAAGCCGGTCGACCAGGGCGGACTGGGCTTCGGCTTCAAGTGGAACATGGGCTGGATGAACGACTCCTTGCGGTACATCGAGTTGGACCCGGTCTACCGCCAATGGCATCACAACGATGTCACATTCTCCATGGTGTACGCCTATTCGGAGAACTTTATCCTTCCGATTTCGCACGACGAGGTTGTGCATGGCAAAGGGTCGATGATCGACAAGGTGCCGCAGGATGATTGGCGCAAGTTCGCCACGTTGCGGGCGTTCTATTCGTACATGTGGTCGTGGCCGGGCAAGCAACTCATCTTCATGGGCCAGGAGTTCGGGCAGAGGCGTGAGTTCACCGAGCAGGAATCGCTGGAATGGTGGGTCTCCGACCTATGGGGCCACCACGGCTTGCAATACCTCTTCCACGACATGAACATGATTTACCGCACGAACAGGGCGTTCTGGCGCAAGGACAACGAACCTGCTGGATTCCAGTGGATCGTCGGCGACGACTCGGCCGCCAACGTCTTCGCCTGGCTGCGCACCGACGGACAGAACCGTATCGTGGCCTGCATCACCAACTTCTCGGCCGCTCCCCACGAGCGGTACCGTTTGGGCTTGCCGCAAGGCGGGTCGTGGAGGGAAATCCTCAACACGAACGCGAGCCAGTACGACGGGACCGGTGAGTTCCTCAATGGCACTGTCGAGGCTGTCTCCGAGGGCCACAAGGGTTTCCCCTTCCACATGGATGTGAAGATCCCCGCACTCGGGTCTGTGTGGCTGGAGTGGGTCCCCGAACACCACGAGGCTGAGCACACCGCCCCCGAGGTCACCAAGATTGTGTGAGTGCCGCCCACTCAATGTGGGCTCAGTCTGACGGCTTGCCTGATGGAGGGCCACTCCCCTGGTGGCGAGTGGCCCGTCCCCTGGTAGAGAAAAGCCCGCCGCGAGCGGGACTTCATCAATGACCAGGTGCTTGGGACCTGATGCCTGCGTGTCAGTCGCCACTCGCGGCGGGTTTTGCTTACTGGTAGTTGCCTGCCGGTCTAGGCAGCCGACCTGTTCTTCTTCGGTGTGGACAGGCGACCAGACGTCAACTGCTGAGTCTCGTCCGTGGCCCTGGCCACCTGGTTGGAGTGAGTGACCAGGATGACGCACTTGCCGTCCTCGTGAGCCAGTTTCTGGAAGATCTCCATCACCTGCTGGCCGGTCTCGGCATCCAGATTCCCTGTCGGCTCATCAGCGATGACCACGTCAGGGTTGTGAGCCAGAGCCCGGGCGATACCCACGCGCTGTTGCTCTCCACCGGAGAGCTTCAAGACCTTCCTGGACGCCTTCTCGCGGTCGATGCCGACCTTCTCCAGCAACTCATAGGCCAGTTCCTTCTTTTTGCCCTTGACGCCGCTGATCTTCATGGACAGCACCATGTTGTCGATAACGGTGGCATTAGTGAGCAAGTTATAGGCCTGGAAAATCACGCCGATGCTCTTGGCGCGATAATCATCACGATTCATTTTCGTCAAATCGACCCCGTCATAGGAGACCGTGCCCGAGGTGGGCACATCCAGTCCCGAAATGAGAGACAGAAGTGTCGATTTTCCTGCACCGGATTTTCCCATGACGGAATAGAGCTTGCCTCTGGCGAAAGACGCTGAGACATTCTTGAGAACATCGCGCTTTTTGCCATCGCGGTAGGCGTAGGTCACCGAATCAAGGGTGAGAGCGGCGTCGTCTTTTGTCAATTCATCCACGTTTTTTGTTGTTTCCTTCATTTCTTCAATCACTTGCGTCATATCAGTAAATCCCTCAGTTCCGATCCGAAAGGATTTCCATGGGCTCATAGCGCATGACAGACACGATGCTGACAACTGACGCGAGGACAGCGAGAAGAATCGCCATGAGCGCGATTTCTCCGACAGCGCCAGCCGACAGCGAAATGTCCACCTTGTCCAGTGCGGTCAGAGGCGCTGCGCCAGGCAAGCCGCCCGCTTCCATCGTTTGCGATGTGGCTCCTGCTGTTTGCTGTGCCGCTTCGATTTGCCCCTGGAGAAGGGAGTTCGTGATGGGCTGTGACACGGCGGCGCCGACGCCGAATCCGACGACGAGGCACAGCGCAGTCAGCGCGAGCATCTCAGTCACGAATCCAGCCGCGAGCTTGAACTTCTTCATGCCCATGGCTCGCAGGACGCCAATTTCGTACTTGCGTTCGCGGATGGCGAGTGTGGACATCAGAAGCACAATCACGCCGCCCAGGGCGAGGACAACGACCATGAACGCGTTGGTGACTTTGGACATCTTCTCGACCGGACCAACGACCGCGTTGAAGCCTGCCTCGTCGGTTCTCACGTCATAGTAGTTCGGCAAGCCTTTGGCTTGGATCTCCTTGGTGAAGTCGGCCAGCATGGCCGGGTCTTTGAGGAAGAACTTGGCGGACACTGCGCCAAGAGAGCCAACGGATTCCGCATTGTCGATAGTTCCAATTATCTCATTGTTACGGTTGGTGACAGGATTCTTTCCCATGAAATCGGCAGCAGCCCCGCCATCTTTCTGGGTATTGTCTTCATAAATACCGACGATTGTCATTTTCTGAAGAGGCTTGTCATTCCCACGATTCAACTCAATTGTATCTCCAACCTTCAGGCCATTGAGCTCTGCAAATTGCTGGGAAATAATGACTTCACCACTGGCGGCGAACTGCCTGCCGTCGATGATTCTGCGTTGGCCATGCTCGAACTCAGAGCTGATCGTCTTCAGATTGGTGCCGATGAGCATCCCGCGCACGATCATGTCGTCTTCGGGAACTTCGTCCAGAGCTTTCAAGCCAGGAAAGTCGATCATCGTGGAAGAGGTGAGCTGAACTTCCTTGAGGTAGTCAGACTTCGCGAACTCCATGTACTTCTGAGGGGGGATTTCGTCGACACCCTCCACGCCCTCGTAGGCTTCTGACTGACCGCTCTCGACGGCTCTCTGATAATTCATGTCAAGGGAGACCTCGGAGCCAAAGCGACTCCGGTAGTCCGCGATGACGGCTGATGTCGTCATGTTGATGAGAACGCTTACTGAGATTGCCGCAATAATAAGTGCCAAAACGACACCCATGAGTATGTTTCGGCCTCTATTACGCCCCAGATTCTTTAGGGCATTTCCAATGACGTAAATTGTGTGTCCATCCTTTTCTCATACTATTGTCGCCCCCGCATTTGGGGCACTGGTTATTCTCTCGCCCTTTGAGCGAGTGTCATCATCGGTTCTGCTATTAGCATGGGGGCAGAGACAGAAGTGACTACCTACAGATTCTACCAGCACACTGGCAATGAGACAAGGGCTACGCCATTGTCACTTGCAAGTATGGGAAAGCAGCAAGACTTGAAGCGTCCTGATTGGACGTCGAACACCTAGTGGCGAAACCTGCTGAAAGTGAGAGGGTGAACTAGGCGACTTACTTGTCGTTGGCGCGTTCGTACGCCTCGACGAGGGCGAAGGAAAGACGCCCGCGATCAGACACTTGGTAGCCATGATTGGCTCCCCACGCCTTGATGGCGGCGACGTCGGACTTCGAACGACGCACAGAACTGGACTTGTCGGCCTGAGCTGATGCGGAACCGCGTCGCACCTTGCGTCCGGCCTGGACGTAGGCGGCGACGCCATCCTGCAGATCGGAGAACTCTTCGTCCGTCAAATCGACTTCGTAGGTGTCCGCTCCAATCGAGAAATCACGAGTCTTTGCGCCTGTGGCACCGGAGATGTCCGACAAAATGACGATTGACTTGGCCATAGAAATCCTTTCAGAGATAGTACTACCTATAATTCTTTCACACTTGCGCGAAAAGTGCTTCACCTAAAGACGATGGGCTGAATCAATGCGCTTCGGGCGCAAGGCCACATTCTTTCGCCTCACTAGGGAAATTGAGGAGAAACGATCAGTTGGGCGTGGTGCGCGAAATCTGAAGCAGGAACTCCCTATTGGACTCGGTCTTCTTCAACTGCTTGAGCAAGGTCTCTGTCGCCGCAGTTCCCTCCATACCGGACAGGACACGGCGCAGTTTCCAGATGATGGCGAGTTCCTCGCGGCTGAGCAGCAGTTCTTCGCGTCGGGTGCCCGAGGCGTCCACGTCGATGGCGGGGAAGATGCGCTTGTCGGCCAAGTCGCGGCGCAGGCGCAGTTCCATGTTGCCGGTGCCCTTGAACTCCTCGAAAATGACTTCGTCCATCTTGGAGCCGGTCTCAATGAGGGCGGTGGCCAAAATGGTCAGTGACCCGCCATTCTCGATATTGCGCGCTGCGCCGAAGAACTTCTTCGGTGGGTACAAAGCAGCCGAATCAACACCGCCGGACAGGATGCGCCCAGAAGCGGGAGCGGCCAGATTGTACGCACGGCCCAACCGGGTGATGCCATCAAGGAGGATGACCACATCGCGGCCCATCTCGACCAGGCGCTTGGCCCGCTCAATGGCCAGTTCTGAGATGGTCGTGTGGTCGTCGGCGGGACGGTCGAAGGTCGAAGCGATGACTTCCCCGGACGTGGTGCGCTGGAAGTCGGTGACCTCTTCAGGCCTCTCATCGACGAGGACGACCATGAGGTGGACTTCAGGGTTGTTGGTCGTGATGGCATTGGCGATGGCTTGCATGATCATGGTCTTGCCAGCCTTGGGCGGCGACACGATGAGGCCGCGCTGGCCTTTGCCGATGGGAGCGATCATGTCGACGATGCGCCCGATCATGCCTGTGGCTTCCGTTTCCAGGCGCAGTCTCTGCTGGGGATACAGCGGAGTCAGCTTGGAGAACTCAGGGCGGTCTTTCGCCTTCTCCGGGTCAAGGCCGTTGACCGTTTCCAGAGCCACGAAGGGGCTGAACTTCTCTCGCCTGTCGCCTTCGCGCAGCGTGCGAATCTGGCCGGTGACCACGTCGCCCTTGCGTAGGCCGTACTTCTTCACCATGCCCAGCGGCATGTAGGCGTCGTCGGGACCAGCGATGTACCCGGATGTGCGAACGAAAGCGTATCCGTCCATGACGTCCACGATGCCGCGAACCGGGGCGAGCACGTCGTCTGCGGAGACCTGTGGATCGGAGTCGATGCGCTCCAAGCCTGTGCGGCGACGGTTCTGGCGGTCGCGGTTGCGGCGACGGCGTGTGCGTCTGCTCGTGGACTCGTCATCGCGGTCAACATCGGAAGCCGGCTCAGGCTGAGGGCCCGTGGCCACGACATCCATCCCCATGGCGGCCAATCGTGCACCGACCTCCTGGGAGGTTTCGGCGTCCACTGGGGTGGGTTCGCGGTTGTCGCGGTTGCGGCGGTTTCTGTTCTGTTTCTGCTCGCGTGGCTCCTGACCGGCTTGGCCATCGTCTGGCGAAGCAGCGCTGGAGTCCTCGACAAGGGTGGGCTGTGGGGCCGATTGCTCGGTGGAGGACCCTTCCTTGGGCGGGCGTTGGTCAGCGCGGTCAGGGCGCTCTTTGCGCCCTTCCTTCGCCTTCTTCTCTCCAGAACCTGATTTGGGCGCTGACCCGGCCTGAGCCTGTGTGATCAGGGCAACCAGGTCTGCTTTGCGCAGTCCTGTGGTCTTGGGCACGCCCAATTCTGCGGCAAGTGTCTTCAACTGCGGGAGCAGCATGGAATCCAGCGATGTGGCCACGGATATCCTCTCCGGTGATGGTGTACACCCAGCAATCCCCGTCATTCAAGGTGTGAGTGTTGTTTGCGTCAATACGCTTGAGGCAGCTTAGGCGCTTGGCAGCGGGTGCCTCGAACTTTGATTACTGTACCACAAGGTGACCAAGTGGTGGGCACACCCAAGATTTCGCGTCCTGCAAGCGGGAGGCCCAACCCTGGGTGGGTGGACAGTGTGGAGACGGCCAGCTAGACCAGCGGGCGTGAAGACACGGCGATGAGAGATTGCTTGAGTTCGTCGTACGTCTTCGACACCGGCAAAGTGGGGAACTCGTCGATGACCTTCTGCGGCGGGTTGAACAGGATGCCGTGGTCGGATTCGAGGAGCATGGCCGTGTCGTTGTACGAATCTCCGGCTGCGAACACGGCGAAATTGAGGGCCTTCAGGGCCTTGACAGCGTTCTTCTTCTGGCTGGGCATACGCAACGCATATCCTGAGATCATGCCGCGATTGTCCGTGATGAGGTTGTGGCAGAACAGCACGGGCTGGCCCAACTGGTTCATCAGGGGCGAGGCGAACTCATAGAAGGTGTCCGAGAGGATGATGACCTGGAAGTTGGATCGTGCCCATGTCAGAAACTCGAGGGCTCCAGGCAGTGGCTTCATCGCGGCGATGACGTCTTGGACGTCCTTGATGCCAATCTTCTCCTTTTCCAGAATGGCGAGACGATAGGTCATCAATTGGTCGTAATCGGAGATGTCGCGCGTTGTCAGACGCAGTTCCGGGATTCCTGTTCGCTCGGCGACATTGATCCAGATCTCAGGGACGAACACGCCTTCCAAGTCGAAGCAGACGATTTCCATCCCCATGTCAGTTGCCCTCCACTGCGTACACGCGAATGTCACCGTGGACCACGTCGGTGAGAGTCTTCAGTTCAGCGACGGAATCCTGCACGTCTCCCCAACGTGAGCAGTGGGTCGTGATGTCGAGGACGGCTGATCGTGCGTCGGACGGGCCTTGGTGGACAGTCGAGATGGAGACTTGGTGGGCAGCGAACACCGAAGCGATACGGGCGAGGACACCTGGGGAATCGGCGACGGTCAGGGCGATGTACGCCGATGTCATGGCGTCACCATGGGAAGCGGCGCGCCGACTGCCAGAATCCATGGTGGGCGGAAGATGGACTCCTGCGACCCTGTTGCGAGCCACTGTCACGAGGTCTCCAAGAACGGCGGAAGCGGTAGGCGCTCCCCCAGCGCCTGGGCCCATGAACATCAAGCGTCCAGCGTTGCGCGATTCGACGAAGATGGCATTGTTCCCACCGTGGACATTGGCCAGCGGATGCGACAGGGGAACCATGGTCGGACGCACCCAGACGGATATCTGCGTCGGGTCGGCGTCCAGAGGTTTGGCGCAGGCCAGAAGTTTGATGACATACCCCAGTCGATTCGCCGCCTCGATATCATCGGTGGTCACTGACGTGATGCCGTCACGGGAGACCTCGTCGCCCAGGATTTGGGTACGGAAACCCAGGCTGGCAAGCAAAGACGCTTTGGCTGCAGCATCGAATCCCTCCACATCGGCGGTGGGGTCTGGTTCGGCGAATCCCAGTTCTTGCGCGAGCCCCAGGGCGTCGGCGAAGGACATGCCCGAGTTGGTCATCTCGTCCAGGATGAAGTTGGTGGTCCCATTGACGATGCCTTTGACGCATAGGATTTCGTCGCCCACTAAGGATTCCCGCAGGGGTCGGATAATGGGTATGGCTCCCGCGACGGCAGCTTCGAAGTAGAGGTCCACACCGTTGGCCTCAGCAGAGGCGTACAGTTCGGGCCCGTGGGCTGCCAAGAGGGCTTTGTTGGCGGTCACGATGGACGCCCCGTGCGCCATAGCCCGCAGGATGAGCGTGCGTGCAGGCTCTATGCCTCCGATGACCTCGACCACGACGTCGGCGTCATCCACGAGGCTCTCGGAGTCGGTGGTGAGCAGAGCAGGGTCGATTCCGGGGCGGGCCTTGTCCAGGTGGCGCACGGCTATGCCGGTGACCTGGAGCGGATGGCCGATGTGGGCGGACAAGTCCGTGCCAGACAGCAGCAGACGGGCCACGTGGGAACCAACGGTGCCACAACCTAGTTGGGCCACACGGATGGGGGCATTGACAGCAATCACGTCATCCATTATGTCTCATGTGGAACAGGTGTCCGCGCAGGTCAGAACCGCCGCCCACTGTGTGACCCAGGGCACGTCCATGGGCCAGTCCTGCTGGGGAAGCCCAGACCAAAGACTTCTGCGGACCTCTGCCCTTCCGTGGGCGAGTCCCACTACAGGCTCACCCGAGGTCGAGTCGCAGCAAGTCATCCAGGGTTTCTCGTCGCATGATCGCCCGGGGGGTCCCCTCACCCACTGCGACGACCGGGACTTTGGTCGCCATGTTGTAGTTGGAGGCCATGGAACGGGTGTACGCGCCACAGGCGGCCAAGGCGAGGACGTCGCCGGGGCGGGTGTCGGAAGGCAGATACCCATCATGGACGAGAATGTCGCCAGATTCGCAATGCTTGCCCACGACACGCACGGCCATCGGAACAGCATCGGAGTGACGATTGGCCAGGACCCCCGTGTAGTCGGCGTGGTACAGGGCGGGTCGAATGTTGTCACTCATCCCACCATCGACGCTGACGTACACCCTGGTCGAGCCGTCCTCCAGGACCTGTGGTTTGACCACGCCCACGGTGTACACCGCAACTCCGGCAGGTCCCACGATGGCCCGACCCGGCTCAATCGACAGCCTCAATGCCCCAAGCCCGAGGCGTGTACGGTTTTCCTCCACGATGGCGGCGAGTCCCGCATGGAAGTCCTCCACGGCGACGGGAGTGTCGGCGGGCGTGTACGCAATGCCCGCGCCTCCTCCGAGGTCCAGTTCTTCCAATTCGACCCCCGTGGCGTCGCGGAAGGCGGCCAGCAAGTCCATCGTGCGCTGGGCGGCCACCGAGAACCCGGCAGTGTCGAAGATTTGTGAGCCGATGTGGGAGTGGACGCCCGCCAAGGCTAGTCCAGGTGTTTCATGGCACGCCACGAGGGCCGCAAGGGCGCGTTCATTCGTCAGAGAGAACCCGAACTTTTGGTCCGCGCCCGCCGTTGCGATGTACTCGTGAGTGTGCGCATCCACGCCGGTTGTTACCCTGACAAGGACTCTCACATGCTTGCCGAGGTCGGAGGCAATCGCGGACAAGCGGGAAATCTCCTCATCGCAATCGACCACGATCCTGCCCACGCCCGCCTCGACCGCCTGACGCAACTCGTCTAGCGACTTGTTGTTCCCATGGAACCCTATGCGTGAGGCGGGGAAGCCAACCGCAAGGGCTGTCGCTAACTCGTTACCGGAGCACACATCCAGTCCCAAGCCCTCTTCATCCACCCACCGGGCCACCGCTTTGGACAGAAAGGCCTTGCCCGCGTAATACACGTCCCAACCGGAAAAGGCTTCGACCCAAGCCTTCGCCCGAGCGCGAAAATCGGTCTCGTCCAAAACGAGCAATGGCGTCCCGAAGCGCTGGGCCAACTCCACGACGGAGCAACCGCCGACGCACAATACACCCTGGTCGTCACGGACAGCGCCGCGAGGCCACATGGCACCAAGAGCGTTGAGGTTGGAGGGCACAGTCAACCAGTCGGGCAACGGTGGAAGCACAGATTCAGCCATATCCACACTGTACCGGGCAAGGCGCCAGGCGCTCATTCTTGCCCAAAGAGTCGCTGCTCGGTCTGGTAGAGTGGATGGCTGTCAAGCCCCCATAGCTCAGGGGATAGAGCACCGCCCTCCGGAGGCGGGTGCGGGCGTTCGAATCGCCCTGGGGGCGCAGTGCGACAAGTCCGACACGCGGACCAATTTGGCCAAACCTCTTGTAAAAGCGCTTCCACCGTGCCACTCTTGTATGGCTAGAGTTCTCGGAACCTACCCCACCCACTAAATGAGAAGGAGCACAATGGATTGGCGTCACCAAGCCGCCTGCCTGACGGAAGACCCGGAATTGTTCTTTCCTGTGGGAAACACCGGACCCGCCTTGCTGCAGATTGAAGAGGCCAAGAAGGTATGTGCCCGCTGCTCAGTTCGAGACAAGTGTCTTCATTGGGCCTTGGAGGCAGGCCAAGACCACGGTGTGTGGGGCGGCATGAGCGAAGACGAACGTCGGGCGATGAAGCGTCGTCAGGCGCGCTCTCGCCTGCGCGGAGTCTAGGAAACCACTGAATTACTCTTGCCTTTGAGTCTTGCTCTTGGGGGTCGATGGCCATTGCTGATTCCCTAGGAGCGCAGCGGAATACGCACCGTCGCCACAGCACCAGCACCATCAGGATTGGGCTCCAGAATGAAAGTTCCGTGGAGGTCTTCCAACAGCGTCGTCACGATGCTCAGACCCAGCGATGTGCGTGCCTTGTCATCCAGGTGAAAGCCCTGTGGCAAACCGCGACCATCATCAATGACGGACACAGACAAAGACCCGTCCGACTCCCGCACAGGGCGGACGAGCAGATTGCCTGACCCGGACGCCATGCCGTGTTTGATGGCGTTTTGGCACAACTCAGTCAGGATCAGGGACAGTGAGGTCGACACGGCCGCCGGCACCTCGCCGAACGTGCCCTCGCGGCGCGCGTTGACGTGGCCTCGCTCCGTCGCCAAATCGCCCGCCAGGCGCAGCAGTCGGTCAGCCACATCATCGAAGACCATCGCACCTGTCATAGAGTAAGACAGGATTTCGTGGACGACGGCGATGGCTTGGACTCGTGCCATGGCCTCCCGCAGAGCGTCGGCGGCTTCGGGAGATGTCATACGTCGGGCTTGGAGGCGCAAGAGGGCCGAGACGGTCTGGAGATTGTTCTTCACGCGATGGTGTATCTCGCGGATGGTCGCATCTTTGGTGACCAATTGGCGTTCGCGTCGGCGAAGCTCTGTGGTGTCGCGCAGGATCACGAGAGTGCCGATGCGCTCTCTATCCCTTGTCAGAGGCAGAATCCTCATGAACACCGAACTGTGACCGGTGTCGACCTCAACCTCGTCGGAAGTTGGGGAACGGAAATGGGTGGACAAAGCAGTGTCCACGGGGTTGCCCGAGCGAGACGTCAACTCCATGATCAAGGGCACCAGGGGTTCTCCCACAAGGTCGGTCGTGAGTCCCAGCTTCCGGTGGGCAGTGACAGCGTTGGGGGTGGCATACTCCACCACGCCCGCGGTGTCGAGGAGCACCATGCCCTCCCCCACAGCCGGCGACGCACTCGTCAGTCGTCCGTGGCCCTGGTCGGGAAACTCGCCGTGCCATGCCATCGACATGAGAATGTCAGCGATGCTCAGGTAATGGTCCTCCAAGTCCCCAGGCGCGCGCATCCCCATCTGGTTCGTGTGTCGTTCGATGATCCCCCAACACTTGCCAGCCATCATGAGCGGCACCGCCCAGACATCGACAGGAATCCCCGCCTGTAATTTGGCGTCCGAGGTCTGGCATATCTGAGAGGAGAGGTAAGCCTGAGTCACGAGGTGCTCGGGGTCATAGCAGATCGCTTCGCCGACCACATCATCTTCCAAAGCTGTCGGTCCCGTTGTGGGCCGTATCTGGGCGATGGCGTAAAACTCGTTGTCGTCAATTCCGGGCACCCACAAGATCAAGTCCGAGAAGCTCAGGTCGGCGAGGATGTGCCAGTCGTCGATGAGAGCCTCGAAATATGCGGATTGTTGCTCGCCCAATTGGATGTGCGGCTTGATGTCGGCGGGGATTCTCAGCACCCGTCAAGTCTCCCGCACCTGGGCCATGCTTGCCAAAACCCGAAGTCACGACCCCGGGAAGCATGCCGGGACCACCCCTCAATCTCGGCGGAAATGAGCGCGAACCGCACGTCCAGCGTGCGTGGAGCCGACGGGTGTGGCAGACTGTGATGTCGCAGTATTAACGATAAATCACGAAGGAGAACGAACATGGGCAAGGGCGGACGCAAGCGCAGGGCACGCAAAAACAACAAGGCCAACCACGGCAAGCGCCCCACCGCCTGAGAACTCTTCAGTTCTTTAGTTCTCTAGACTCGCTTCGGCGAGGTGGATTTCTGCTGTGACCTTGTCCAGCACCGATGTCGGGCATTTGCCTGGTTCATAGGCGTGTTTGAGCGCCATACGAAGACCTGTCCACGTCGTCACTTCATCCAGGCACGATTCGCAGGCGCCTAGGTGTTCCCTCACCTCGTTGGCGGTTTCTTCATCCAGTTCGTCGTCGAGGAAAGCGTTGACTCTCATCATCACGAAACTGCACATCTGAGACAGATCAGCCATGGTGTTCCTCCCCCCGTCCCAGAGACGCGCTCAGAGATTCACGCAGTTGTGAGCGGCCTCTACTCAGCCGAGACATCACTGTGCCGATGGGCACGTCCAGAATCTCAGCGATTTCTTTGTATGAAAAGCCTTCAATGTCAGACAGATACACCGCGTAGCGGTATTCGTCTTTCAGCGACCTCATCGCGTCCACAATGCGGGAGTCGGTGATATGCGAAAGGGCTTCCATCTCTGCTGACAGAGGCGGGGAAGCAGAGTGAGAGTCCGCTCGCGCCAACTGCCAGTCCTCGACTTCAGGCGACGGAGCAATCTGTGGAGAGCGCTGTGCCTTGCGATAGGTGTTGATGAAGGTATTGGTCAAGATGCGATACAACCACGCCTTGAGATTCGTCCCCTCCTTGAACTGATAGAAGGACGAAAGAGCCTTGGCGTAGGTCTCCTGGACGACATCTTCGGCATCGGCGGGGTTGCGGGTGTATCTCAAGGCGGTGGAGTAGAGCTGGTCGATATAGGGCAGAGCATCACGCTCGAAACGCCTCACATGCTCCCGAGTATTATGCTCCGTCACGACATTCTCCATTGCACAAGAGAATATACCCTTGTGCCGCCTGCGAGCATCAGTGTGTTCAAGCATGAGAGTCGTCATAATTCTTTCAACGCCGCGATGTGCGGTTCTATTCCCGATGTTGGCAAATTGGTCCAATCTGAGCCGAAGGCGGCTAAACATGGTAGAACTAAGCCATGAGTTTGCTGAGGTTCGCCGCACGGTCCATGCTGGCCGGGTATTTCGTCGTCGATGGCGTCAAGGCCGTCACCCACCCCGCGTCTTTGGAGGTTGATGCCGAGCCATTCGCCACGACCGTGACCAACGCCGCCCAAAGATTCCTCCCCGAAACGCTGGCAGCAAAGATTCCTTCCGACACTCGCACACTGGTGCGCATCCATGGTGGGGTCGAAGTCGCCGGGGCGGTCATGATCGCCAGTGGAGTGGGTCGTCGCATCGGGGCGGTACTCCTCGGACTCGCATACCTGCCGAAGGTCCTGTCCGCGCGACCTCGGATCAAGCCACTCAACGACCGAGTCTTCCTGCGCGAAGTGGCTCTGCTCGGCGGCGTGTTCGTCGTCGCCATGGATACCCAGGGCAAACCCAGCCTGGCCTGGCTGGCCTCTGATCGCAAGGCACAATTCGCCAAGACGTCCGCCAAAGTCATCGAAGACAAGAAGGCTGAACTGTCCCAAGCCTCGTCCAAGTTTGTCGCTGACTTGGGGGAACGCGCCCATGAAGGCGTCAAGGCCACGGGCAAGCAGGCCCGCAAGGCCGCTCGCGCGTTGTCCAAGAGTGCCCACAGGCAGGCGGATGCTCTGGCTGAGGCACTCTCGAACATTTCCCAGTGACCTGGTCAGCCCCCTTCGCGCACACTCCCGTCAAGGGGACTGTTCTGGTGCCCGGTTCCAAGTCGGCGACCGCTCGGGCCTTGGTCTTGTCCGCTCTGGCTGGCGAATCTGGCGTCATTCGTGGAGGATTGGCCGCGCGCGACACATCGCTGATGATTGCGGCGTTGGGGGCTTTGGGGGCTTCCATCGATGATTCCGACCCTGCGATGTGGGTGGTCGCTCCCCTGGGCTCGGTCGCCACTGGCTCGGATCCTTCCCCCAATCCGACTCGAATCGACTGTGGTCTGGCTGGCACCGTCATGAGGTTCGTCCCTCCTGTGGCCGCCTTGGGTACCCAGTCGGTGTCGTTCTTCGGCGACGAGGCGGCCAGTGCTCGGCCACAACGCCCCTTGTTGGAGGGATTGCGACAACTCGGGGTGCGCGTCGAGTCAGATTCTCTGCCGTTCCTTGTCACAGGGCCTCTTTCTGGGCATGAGGCGGTCATCGACTCCTCAGGCTCCAGCCAATTCGTGTCGGGGCTCATCTTGAGCGCGCCTCGATTCCCCCAAGGTTTGCGCCTCACTCATCAGGGACCCCCCATCCCGTCGCTGCCCCATATCGAGATGACCGTGGCCGCTCTCGCTGACCGAGGAGTGCGCGTGCGGCACGAAGGATGCACGTGGGAAGTCGCGCCCTCCCCCATCGCCGCCTTGGATGAGACCATCGAACCGGACCTCACCACAGCCGCCGTCTTCTTTGCTGCCGCGCTTGTCACGGGAGGGTCCCTCACCGTTTCCGGCTGGCCCGCCTACTCGACTCAGCCGGGGGCGCGGGTCCCTGAGATTCTGTCTCTCATCGGGGGGTCCTTCATGTGGAGCGAGGCTGGTTTGACTGTTGTGGGTGACGGTGTGCTTCACGGGATCGATGTGGACCTACATGATGTGTCCGAGTTGACTCCGGTCGTCGCTGCTCTGGCAACCCTTGCCGACTCCCCCAGCCGCATTCGCTCAGTCGCCCACATCCGAGGACATGAGACCGACCGCTTGGCCGCCCTAGCAAGCGAGATCACCGCGCTGGGCGGGGACTGCCGAGAGCATGACGATGGGCTCGCTGTGTATCCGCGTCCGCTTCACGCCGGGGTTTTCCATACCTACGCCGACCATCGCCTGGCCCATGCCGGGGCATTGTTGGGGCTTGTCACCGAGGGGATTTCTCTCGATGACGTGGCATGCACGGCGAAAACGATGCCGACATTCCCAGATGTCTGGGAAGGATTGATTGAATGAACCTTTTTGATGATGACCAGGAGGGTTTCGGCCGTCCGCCCAAGAGGACCCGTCCGCGCACGAAGGACCGCCCGGACTATTCGTCCCTGCCTCTGGGAAGGGTTGTGGGTATCGACCGGGGAAGGTACCGCTGTGTCGTGGACTCCGTGCCGGTCACAGCGGCCAAGGCAAGGGCCCTGGGTCGTAAGTCGGTCATTGTCGGCGATGTCGTGCGCCTGGACTCAGATGTGTCCGGTGATGAGGGGACTTTGGCGCGCATAGCCGAGGTGGAAGAACGGCACACGGTTCTGCTCCGCAGCGCTGATGATGTCGATTCCATCGAACGTCCCATCGTCGCCAATGCCAACCAAGTGGTCATTGTGACTGCGTTGGCCGATCCGCCTCCGCGCGTTGGCATGATCGACCGCATCCTCGTGGCAGCCTACGATGCCGGACTGACCCCTGTGCTCGCCCTGACGAAGACTGACCTCGGCTCGCCTGCTGAGATTCTCTCCGACTACGGCCCCCTCGACGTGGAGATGTACGAATTGCAGCCCGATTGCGACTTGGGACCCTTCCGCGAGGCTTTGCGCGACAAGGTCTCAGTCTTTGTCGGTCATTCGGGCGTGGGGAAGTCCACGCTTGTCAACGCCCTCATTCCGAGCGCTGAGCGAGTCACGGGAGAGGTCAACGACGTCACCGGCAGGGGCCGTCACACCTCGACTTCCGCTGTCGCCTTGGAACTGCCAGGAGGTGGGTGGGTCGTCGACACTCCTGGAGTGCGCTCCTTCGGTTTGAGTCATATCGAACCCGAACATATCCTCGCGGCCTTCTCTGATTTGGCGGCGATTGCCGAGGATTGTCCCAGAGGGTGTACACACATGGCCGACGAATCTGCGTGCGCCCTCGACGCTGCTGTGGAATCTGGTGTGCTTCCCCGCGCGCGTCTTGACTCTTTCCGCCGTCTCAACCCGTTAGCCTTATCCCATGGCTGACAACCTCATTGACGATTTGCGCCTGGCTCATCTCCTGGCTGACAACGCCGACTCCATCACGATGGATCGCTTCCGGGCCCAAGATCTCAGCATTTCCTGGAAGGCAGACCGCACGGTGGTGTCCGACGCGGACAAAGCCGTCGAAGAGTCGATTCGCCGATCCTTGGCCACCGCGCGCGGTCGTGACGCCATCCATGGCGAGGAATTGGAAGACTTCGGATGGGGTCCCAGACGGTGGGTCATCGACCCGATCGACGGAACCGCGAATTTCGTGCGGGGGGTTCCCGTGTGGGCGACACTCATCGCACTCATGGTCGAGGATCGCCCTGTGGTTTCTGTCGTGTCGGCTCCCGCCCTGTCGCGGCGCTGGTGGGCCCATTCGGGCGGAGGGGCGTACACGGGCAAGTCACTTCTGACAGGTCGGCCCATCCACGTGTCCAGTGTGAACCGCATCGAAGACTCCTTCCTGTCCTATTCCTCGTTGGGAGGGTGGGTGAAGTCCGGGCGTGGCCGTCAGTTCGGAACCCTGCTGCGCCTGTCGAAACGCACACGCGGATTCGGTGATTTCTGGAGCTACATGATGGTCGCCGAAGGCGGAGTGGACGTCGCCGCTGAACCGGAGTTGGCGCTGTACGACATGGCCGCGCTCGTGCCCATCGTGACTGAAGCAGGCGGCAGGTTCACCTCTCTTGACGGGGAGCCAGGTCCGTTCGGTCCAGGTGCCGTGTGTACCAACGGGAAACTCCACCAGGCGGTCCTCGACATCCTGACTCCCGACGATGGCGAGGATTCGCTCGTCATCCCCCGCGACTGAACTGAGACCCTGACGCAATCGTCGGGTCGCAGCAGGATGTCCAAGAGTCCGCCAATCCCCTCTGGGGCAACGGTTGTATCAGGCGTCCCACCGTATCGAGGAGACTCGCACAGTTTCAGGCAGGGCGCGCAACTCTTCGCCCAACCCCGGATGCTCCACTGAATTGATGTCGGTGATCACATAGCCAAGAGAGCCAAGCGTTGCCAATTGCTGAGCCTCGACGTTGACCTCGTGATCAGAGAAAATGGTGTTGAGTTTCGCCAAGACACCAGGAACGTTGCGATGGATATGTAGAATGCGCAATACTCCCGCCGGTTCCGCCTGGACCTGGGGAAGGTTGATCGAGAGAACGGTCGTTCCTCTCTCGACATAGTCGGCGAGTTTCCCTGCCACGAATCGGCCGATGTCCTCTTGGGCTTCCATGGTGGACCCGCCGACGTGCGGGGTGAGGATGACGTTGGGCAGACCTTGGATGACATCGTGGAATGGGTCTCCCGAGGCGGCCGGTTCCGTCGGGAACACATCGACAGCGGCACCTGCTATAGCCCCAGAGACAAGGCCATCGCGCAATGCCTCATGGTCCACGACGAATCCCCGGCACAGGTTGATGAACAAGGCCCTGGGCTTCATGGCGGCGAACTGCTTGGGACCGAAGAAATGGCGGTTCTTCTCTCGACCGTCCACGTGGAGGGTCACGACATCCGCCAGCCGCAAGAGTTCATGCAGGGTGTCGCACTTACGTGCGTTGCCCAATGCCAATTTGTCCACGATGTCGTAGAACACCACGCGCATCCCGAGAGCCTCCGCGAGGACGGACAGTTGCGAGCCGATATTGCCGTAGCCCACGATGCCCAGGGTGCGACCACGTATCTCGTGGGACCCCTTCGCTGACTTGTCCCACACTCCCGACTGCATCTTGGCGTTCTGGTCGGTCACATGGCGGGCCAGGGCGATGATTTCGCAGATGGCCAATTCCACCACAGAGCGTGTGTTGGAGAAGGGCGCGTTGAACACGGCCACACCGGCCTCGGAGGCGGCGTTGACCTGTATCTGGTTGGTGCCGATGCAGAACGCGCCCACCGCCTTGAGATCAGGGCAGGTCTCGATGACCTTGGACGTGATGTGTGTCTGGGAACGGATGCCCACGAGGTCAAAACCAGGCAAGACCTCCAGGAGTTCAGCCTCGCTCAGTGCCTCGTGACGGGTCTCGACACTGTACCCCCGGTCGGTGAGTAGATTCTTCGCAGATTCGTGGATGTTCTCCAGGAGCAAGGCTTTCATGAGGGTCTATTCTGCCATTTCCTTTTCACCAAGCCACTTCAGGCCAGGTGATGGTCGGCCATTCGACGCCAGGACACTCAGGCGTGGCCCAGCCTGGTGGAGGCCAGGAGTGTACGGGTGTACTCCTCACGGGGGTTGTTGAGCACCTCGGCGGTTGGTCCCGCTTCGACGAGCGTGCCCTGGTACAGGACCCCCACGTGATCGCAGGTGTGACGCACGACGGCGAGGTCATGGGTGACCATGATGAGGGTCAGGCCCATGGAATCGACAAGGTCGTCGATGAGATTGAGAACGTGGGCCCTCACGGAGACATCCAAGGCCGAAACTGGTTCGTCAGCCAGCAGGATGGAGGGATTCGGGGCCAGTGCCCGGGCCAAGGCGATACGTTGACGCTGCCCACCGGAGAACTCGTGGGCGAACAATCGCTGCGAGTCGGCGGGTAGTCCCACGGCGTCCAGCACCTCGGCGACACGTGCATCTGCGTCAGCGGGCACCTTACCCTTGACGAGCGGAGATCGCAGAGGTTCGGAGATGATGTCGCCGACCCTCATGCGCGGGTCGAGGGAGGAACGGGGGTCCTGGAACACCATCTGCACCGACGAGCGGAGGTCACCCAGTGTGGCTCGGTCGCGGATGTCGAGGCACTTGCCCATGAACAGCACCTTCCCCTCAGACGGAGAATCCAGACCGGCCAGAATCTTCAGCAGAGTCGTCTTCCCTGACCCTGACTCTCCCACAATCCCCCACCGCTCATGTTCTTTCACACTCAGAGTCACATCATTGAGGGCCTGGGTGGAGCGACGACGGCTGCCGAATCGGCGCGAGACGTGGTCAATGGTGTACACACTCATCGTGATCTCCTCCACTGCCTCGGGCCGTACTGGGAGACCCAACGCCGAGGAAGTTCAGTGTGGCGCCCAGCATTGTCTCTGTCGTCTGGAGTATAGAAGTCTTCGATGACGGGCAACCTCTCGCCCGGTTCCACCTGATCAATGCGCGCGGTGGCTAAGAGGCCACGGGTGTACGGGTGGCGAGGAGAGTTCAGAACATCCTCGGTGGTGCCTCTTTCCACGATGCGTCCCGCGTGGATGACAGCGACTTCGTTGCACATCCGCGCCACCAGGTTGAGGTCGTGGGAGATGAACAGGCACGCCGCCCCAGACGCCGCCAGTTCCGAATCCAGGACATCCAGCACTTGGGTTTGGACTGTGGCGTCAAGGGCAGTCGTGGGCTCGTCACAAATAACCAAGGCAGGCCGGTTCATCAGTGCCATGGCAATGATGACCCTTTGTCTTTGCCCGCCGGACAATTCGTGAGGATAGGCGTTCGTGACCTTTCCGGCATCACTGAGCCCGACTCGGTCGAAGACCTGTTCGACACGGTCGCGGGTCGCCATGGGATTGCTGTCGCGGTGTAGAGAGATCAACTCAGCGGCTTGCAATCCAACCTTCATCGTGGGGTCCAGTGCCGTCATGGGCTCCTGGAACACCATGGATAGCTTGCGGCCTCGTATCTTGGAGAACTCCCTATCCCCCAGCGAGGCCAAGTTCGTCCCCCGGAAGAGGATCTCACCGCTGATATGGGCATTGTCGGGGAGCAGGCCCATGATGGCCGAGGCCAAGACCGTCTTGCCCGAACCTGAGGCGCCGACCAGGCCGAGGCGCTGCCCATCGTCGACAGCCAGAGACACCTTGTCGAGGACAAGGTTGCGGTGGTGACCGAAGTCGACCGACAGGTCCTTTACATCGAGGACGCTCATCGAACCTCCTGAAGCCGAGGGTCGAGGTAATCACGCACACCGTCGCCCAACAAGTTGAACCCGAGGACAGCCAAGGCGATGGCCGCGCCCGGGATAATTGCCTGCAAAGGCGCAGCGAACAGATTCGCGTCACGCAACATCCGTCCCCAGGTCGGCGTCGTGGGGGAAGCGGACAGTCCCAGGTAGGACAGACCAGCCTCAGCCAGGATGGCCATGGAGAAGGAGGCGGCCGCTTGGACTCCGAGCAAGGGGGCGATATTGGGCAGAACGTGGCGCAGAGCGATCATGGAACGCGGTGTGCCGGAGACTTCGGCGGCAAGGACATAGTCCTGGCTCATGATCGTCAAGGTGGCTGCCCTCGCCATGCGCTGGAAGACCGGGATGGTGGCGATGCCGATGGCGACGGTGGCCGTGGTGACCGAGGCTCCCTTGGCGGCTGCCAAGAGGACAGCCAGGAGCAAGGTCGGCAGAGCGAAGAGGACGTCAGAGGCGCGACCAATGAGTTCTCCTGCGACTTTGCGGCCCATTCCTGCGATGATGCCCAAAGGCACGCCGATGAGTGCGGCGATGGCCACAGCGAGGATGCCCACCACCAGAGTCGTTTGTGCCCCGGTCATGATGCGCGAGAACGTGTCCATGCCGAGCCTGTCCGTGCCGAGAATGTGCGTCCATGACGGAGGCGAATAGCGGCTGGATGAGACGAGATTCGGGTTGTAGGGCGTCCATACCAAAGAGACAAGGGCAGACAGCGCGACGATACCGGCGAGTACCAGGCCAAACAGAACAGTGAAACGCTTCATGCTCGCACCTGCCGTCGCAAACGAGGATCGATGGCGAAATAGAGCAGGTCGACCACGAAATTGATGGCGAGCACAGCGAACACCAAGAGCATCCCCACTCCCTGGACTGTCATCAGGTCGCGGTTCAGAACAGAATCGATGAGCAGGGAACCCAGCCCGGGCAAGACAAAGACTCGCTCGACCAAGATGGCTCCCACAAGCAGGGACGCTGTCTGCATACCCAGGACTGTCACCAGCGACGTCGCCATGTTGCGCAGTCCGTGACGCACGAGGCCAGCCCATTTGGTCCATCCGACAGAGCGGGCAGTGCGGTAATAGTCTTCGGTGAGGACGTCGATGAACCCGGCCCGGACATACCGCACAAGCAAACAGGACTGCACGATGACAAGAGAGGCCACGGGCAGGACCATGTGCCTCGCCCAATCAGAGAACCCCTTAGTCATCAGCGATGCGTACGAATTCGCGGGCAGCCAGCCAAGGATCACCGAGAACACGATGACCAGGACTGCGCCAGCGAAGAAGACAGGGATGGCCAGACCGATGTGGGACGCCCCATTGACAATCGCACCAAGGCCACGGCGGCGCATCATGGCTGCGACAAGGCCCAAGGGCACAGCCACGAGGGTGGACAGCGGAATGGACAGGGCCACCAGCCATCCTGTGATGGCCAGACGCGGTGCGATCTGTCCGGAGACCGATTGGCCCGTGAGATAGGACGCGCCAAAGTCGCCGTGGAGCATTCCCAAGAGCCATTCGCCATAGCGCACTAGGAGAGGTCGGTCCAAGCCCCACTTCTGGCGTAGGGCCTCCACGGCGTCTGGGGTCGCGCCCAAACCGAGAGTCGCCTGAGCGACATCGCCAGGAAGCGCCTGGACGATGACAAATATGACCACTGAGGCGACCAAAGCCGTGCCGAGGAAGACGGCAAAGCGACGGGCGAACGCCCCGAGTAGGGTCACGTCAGCCCTTGGCAGCGATGGTCGTCACGTCGAAGCTCAGAGTCACAAGGTTCTCAGGAATGCCCGTGATCCCCACGCGAGCGACGATGAGATTCGGGAACATGAAGAGGAAGTCTGCGGCGGCGTCGTCGGCCAGAATCTTGGCGGCTGCCTTCATGTCCGTGATGAATTGGTCGCGGGGTTCCTGGTCGGCTTTGGTCAACAGAGCTTGGAAGGCGGGGTTGTCATAGTGCCAGTAATAGTCGGGGCTCGCCCATCTCGTGATGTCGCGCGCCTCGACGTGGGAGACGATGGTCATGTCGTAGTTCCCACCCAAGTACACGTCGGTCAGCCAGCGGGTGAAGTCGAGTTCCTCGATGGTCACTGTCACGCCCACCTGGGCCAGTTCGGAAGCGATGAACTGTGCGGCGGGGGTCGTGTACGGGGCGATGGGGATGCGCAGAGCCAGCGTGAGGCCGGAAGCGTAGCCCGCGTCGGCGAGGAGTTGACGGGCCTTGTCAGGGTCATAGGGGTAGGTGTTGGACAGGTCCTCGTAGTAGGCGTCGGTCGGCACGTCCATCGAGCCGATGAGTTGTCCCTTGCCTCCCCATGCGGTGTTGACGAGAGCTTGGCGGTCAATGGCGTAATTGATGGCCTGACGCACCTTGAGATTGGACAGGGTCTCGCGGGAATGGTTGAAGCCGAGAACGACTTCCGCATTGGAGGACCCTTCAATGATCTGGTACTTCGCCGTGTCGGAGAACTGGTTAAGCGAATCAGGGCTGGTCAACTCGCCGATGAGGTCGATGTCGCCGGACAGCATGGCGGAGACCATGGCGTTGGGGTCGGGGATGTAGCGGAAGACGACATGCTCGAAACGACCGGGCGTGCCCCAATAGGAGGGGTTCTTCTTCAACGTCACGCGGTCGCCCTGGACCCACGTGTCGTACATGTACGGGCCAGAGCCCATGGGGGCGGTGGCCAAGTCGGTGGCGGCGGGGTCGATGATGACCCCTGCGGTGGATGTCATGTCGTACACCCACAGGTTCGAGGGCCTCGACAAGGTGATGACCACTGTTCGAGTGTCCTTGGCCTCCACGGAGGAGATGATCGCCATGGACGACACGATGGTGTTGTTCGTCGCAGTGCGCATCCGTTCGATGCTCGACTTCACCGCTTCAGCGTTCACCGGCGTGCCGGAAGCGAAAGTCGCCTTCGGATCGAGATGGAAGGTGTACTTCAGGCCATCGGTGGACACTTCATAATCGGTAGCCAGCAGTGGTTTGATGGCACCGCTGGCATCCTGCTTGATGAGGGTTTCATACACGTTGTAGAGCAGCACCTGCGGGATGGACGCAGCGTCTGAGACCGTGAGATCCAATGTGGCGGGTTCCAGCGTGAAACCCGCTGTCAGAGTGGTGGCGGCACCATTGGTCGTGCCGGTGGTGGTCCCAGTCTCGTTGGGAGGTGATGGTGTACACCCCACCAGAACCGATAGGGCCGCAATGGCCGCGACACCGGCGACTGTAAGTCGGTTGAGCCTCATGAATAGTCCTTTCGTCATCTGGCCCGTACAGTCTAGTGGCATGTGTGTCAAGTGGCTCGCAAACCGTCCACAAATAGCTGTGTTCCAAAACAAAAGGTTCCTGACTCGCGTTTCGGCAAGTCAGGAACCTCTATTCGTAGCGGGAACAGGATTTGAACCTGTGACCTCTGGGTTATGAGCCCAGCGAGCTACCGAGCTGCTCCATCCCGCGTCGGTCTAACCATCTTACCGCGCCGAGCGACCAACCCCCAAACCCGCGGGCTGGCTCACGCTCCACAGCTCGCCTTCACACCATTGGCGATGCGCCACTGCCCGCGCATGCGCACTAAGCTAGGGCCTATGGATAATTCTGACATTTTCATCTGCATCGATCACGTCGGCTATGCCGTCCTCAACCTTGATGACGCCATTGAGTTTCACACGAAGAAGCTGGGATGGCGCCTGCTTCACCGCGAAACCAATGAGGAACAAGGTGTTGAGGAGGCCATGCTCGGCACCAGTGAGCAGCTTCCCCAGTCCGCGCAGGTCCAACTCTTGGCCCCGCTCAATGACTCCTCGACCATCGCCAAGTGGATCGCCAACAACGGTGGCAAGGGCGGTATCCAGCAGGTCTGCTACCGTGTGGCTGATATCGACAAGGCTTCCGAGCAACTGCGCTCCGCTGGCGTGCGCCTGCTGTACACCGAACCCAAGATCGGCACTGGCGGCTCGCGCATCCAGTTCGCCCATCCCAAGGACACGGGCGGCATCTTGCTGGAGATCGTCGAACCTGTCGCTGGTGGACATCACGCATAGTAGCTAGTAGGCAACGACTTGTAGCTCGTAGGCAACTACTTGCGACCGCCCGTGGCATTGGGTGAGAGCATGAAGTACAATCGGGGTCATCCCAGGTTTTCTTGGGGTGACCCCGCTTTCATGATGTGAAGGGAATCGTAATGTCAGATTCGGACCAGGGCCTTGGGCTCTTTGAGGACAATGCCACTGCGGCTGGGTCCTTCCCGCTCCAAATGCGCGGTTATGCCAAGGAGCATGTGGATGCGTACATCAAGAAGCTGGAGATCCAGTTGACGGACTTGCGCCACCAGATCTCGACTGCGCCGACTGCTTCCTCCGCCGAGGCGCCTGCGGCCACACAGGGCGCGGCGGACATGAACCGGCTTTCCGGTCATGCTGCACAGATTCTCCAAGCGTCTCAGGCCAAGTCTGACGAGATGTTGACTAGTGCCACCGCTGAAGCCCAACGCATCATCACCGAGGCGACCACTGCGGCTCAGGAATTGCGCTTGGCTGGTCAGTCCGATGTCGACGCCCTTCGCACCGCCGCTCAGAACAATCTCGCGTCTGCTCGGGAGGCCCAGACCAAGGAACTCCAGTCGATGCTCGACCGCGCCAAGGCTGATGTCGAATCGACCCGTGCGTCGGCACAGGCTCACGCGGAATCCCTGGTCACTCAGGCTCAGCATGACGCTGCGGGCATTGTGGACGCCGCCAAGCGTGAAGCGGAGCAGATTCGCAACAAGTCGGAACATGAGGCCACAACAGCACTTGCCACTGCGCAGGCTTCGCGTGACTCGCTCGTGGCTGAAGCCCACAAGACCATGGAAGAGGCACACGCGGCAAAGTCCGCTGCTCTGGCCGAAATCGCCGCACGTCAAGAAGCGTCTGCCACGAAGCTGGCTGATGAGTCCCAATTGGCCGCTTCCATCCGCTCGACAGCCATCGCTGAAGCCGAGCAGATCCGCAAAGACGGCACAGCCCATGCCCAGCAATTGCTGGAAGCCGCCCACAACGACGCCTCTGCCCAACAGACCAAACTGGCAACGGAAGCTGCCAATCGTCGGACCAAACTCCAGGCGGACATCACCGCTCTCCAGCAGCGCAAGCGCGCCATCACCCAGCAATTGGGCAACCTGTTTGGCCTGGGCGCTGCGGCGGCTTCGGAGTTCCCAGAAGACCGTTGGGAAGACTTGCCTGAGGTGACCTTCGAGAGGGCAGATGGCACTCCCGTCGCCGCTCGCGCCGTGGCGGCCCCGAGCGAGGGCGATGGTCCCGTCAGCGATGAGGCGGACGAGGATTCGAATGTTTCCGCTCGCCACATGGTCGGCGATATCGAGGACGTGGTGGACTCCGACGATGAAACCCCCCAGAACTGGGTCGAAGAGACTGAGTAGGCGGGTAGGCGGTTGTCCAGCGTTCAGGTCCAGCGTTCAGAACAACCGGTCGTCGTCGGGTTCTAGGCCGCGCAGTGCGTCGTAATCCACGCTGACGCACGCAATACCCCGGTCGGTGGCTAAGACTTTGGCTTGCGGTTTGATGACCTGAGCCGCGAAGATGCCCTCGACGTCGCCCAGTAGTGGGTCGCGCCTCATGAGGTCGAGATATCGGGTCAACTGCTCGACACCGTCGATTTCCCCTCGCCTCTTCACTTCGACCGCGACGTACGTCCCTGTGGCAGAACGGCATAGGAGGTCCACGGGTCCAATGGGGGTGAAATACTCTCGGCGAACCAGACTCAGGCCGGGTCGCAGACTCTCGGGGTGGTCGGCGAGCAACTCCTGGAGGTGCTTCTCCACCCCATCCTTCTCCAGGCCAGGGTCGATTCCGAGATCGTATTCTTGGTCAGACTCCACATCAGCCAGAGCGATTCTCAGGGTATCGGGGCCCTTGCTCGTGACGCGCCAGACCACGTCGTCGCCAGCCCGCTCAATGGTGAGGGTGCAGGGCGCACCCATCCAGTTGAGTGGTTTGTACGCCCCTCCGTCGCTGTGAATGGACACAGAACCGTCCGATTTGATCATGATGAGGCGCTTGGCCATCGGAAGGTGGGCCGACAGACGGCCCGAGTAATCCACTTCGCAGGTGGCAACGACGAGTCGCATCAGCCGTTGACTTCAGCCACGGCCTTGATGTGCCCGCCTTCCTTGGGCGCCGAGCCTTGAGCGTTCGAGGGGTCCACCCCGCCTTGGGCGGCAATGGCCTCGATGACCTGCATCCCTGCTGCGTCGACCGAACCGAAGACTGTGTACGACGGCGCCAGTCGGACACCGTCAGCGATGATAATGAAGAACTGCGAGCCATTCGTGTTTGGCCCTGCGTTCGCCATGGCGAGGGTGCCGTAAGGATAGGTCTCTGTGCCCGTCAGTTCGTCGGCATAGCGGTAGCCGGGGCCGCCGCGACCTGTCGCCGTTGGGTCGCCGCACTGCAAGACGAAATCGGGAGCCAGTCGGTGGCACGATGTGTCGTCAAAGTATCCTTGGTCCGCGAGGGACTCGAAGGAATTGACCGTGCACGGTGCTTTTGAGCGGTCCATGGTCAATGTCACGTCGCCTGCGTCCATGTGCATGACGAACGAGACTGTTCCTGTGGCTTGGGCAGTGGAGGACGGAGGGGATACAGGTTTGGCTGCCGTCCCGTCTGCGAGATAGCCGCACTGGACCGTATCGCCTGACGTCGTCGTACCGTCCGTGCCTTGGCTCGCGGCCTGGGTGGCGGTGGCGGCACTTGTGGCAGGGGATGTCGCGGCGCTGCCAGTGGGGGCGGTGGCAGGGGCGCTCTGCGTCGTGTCCCCTATGGGCGCGCCGCATCCTGAGAGAAATAACAATGGGATGGCAAGGGAGAATGCGAGCGATGAGAAGCGGCGACCGTTCATGGATGAACCTTTCCACAGTACGATTGAGTCATGGTGAACCTGACCAGAATATACACTCGCACGGGCGATCAGGGTCAGACGCGGCTGGCCAACAATGAATCCGTCCCCAAGACCGACCCGCGACTGTCGGCCTATGGGACTGTGGATGAGGCCAACTCGGCGCTGGGTTGGGCTCTGGCTGTGCCCGATATCGACCCCGGCATGGCAGATGTGCTCACGCGGGTGCAAAATGACTTGTTCGACGCGGGAGCGGACTTGGCGACGCCCTTGGATGCTTCTTCGGATCGCCCGGCCCTGCGAGTGGAGCAGGCGTGGGTGGATCGTTTGGAAGATTGGTGCGATACCTTCGGAGAAGACCTCCCGTCGTTGCGTTCCTTCCTCTTGCCAGGCGGCACAGAGCTGTCGGCTCGGCTCAACATCGTCCGTACAATTGTACGGCGCGCAGAGCGAGAGGCGTGGGCCGCAGGCGAGGAGACTTCTGTGAACCCCCTTGCCCTGCAATACTTGAACCGCTTGTCAGACCTGCTTTTCATCCTGGGACGTCACGCCAATCGTCTGGCCGGAGTTGATGAGGTTCTGTGGGTTCCCGCTGGGGACCATGCCTAATACTCGGCGACTTTCGAAACATGTACGACCGGCTCGGCCCCTGGCTGACGGGCATACGCACGCAGAGACCAAATCGGATGGGCGGTGGATTGTCCGTACAATGTCCGGCGCGCGTGCGGAGAAGGTGTATATCTGTCCCGGCTGCCAGTCCCCCATCCCGATGGGAACTGCCCACGTCGTCGTGTGGCCCCACACGCCGTCACTACTGACAGACAAGGCCGTGGACGAACGCCGCCATTGGCACACGTCGTGTTGGGAGCGTCGGCGCTAGAACGAACGACATTGTTGGTCGTGAACTCTTTGCCCTGTGCGAAAAGTTCAGTCGGCGAGGTCTGCCAGTCGCACACGCAGATGCCTGTCCCCGTACGCATTGTCCACGCGAGCCACAGGAGGCCAGTACTTGTCCGTGCCCTGCCCCAGAAGCGGCCCAGGGATGACACCGGTCGGGTAGACGGCTTCCTGGCGGGTGTAAGGATGGGTCCACTCACCGACGAGGCGACGGGCGGGATGCGGAGCGTTGACCAAAGGATTGTCGGCCTTGTCCCATTGCCCTGATGCGACCTTGTCCATCTCGGCGCGAATAGAAATCATGGCGTCGCAGAACCGGTTCAATTCGGTGAGGGACTCAGATTCTGTGGGTTCGACCATAAGGGTTCCCGGCACAGGGAAGCTCATGGTCGGAGCATGAAAGCCGTAGTCAATGAGGCGTTTCGCCACATCGTCCACAGTGATTCCCGTGTCATGGGTGAGGTCACGCAAGTCCAGGATGCACTCATGGGCGACCAGACCTGATTCGCCCACATAGAGAGTCGGGAAATAGCCACGCAACCGAGCCGAGACGTAATTCGCCCCCAAGACAGCGTCACTGGTCGCCTGCTTGAGCCCGCTCGCGCCCAGCGCCGCGATGTACGCATAGGTGATCGGCAAGAGCCCAGCCGACCCATGGGGCGACCCGGCGACCCAGCCCTGATCGGGCGCGTGCTCAGGGGACGGGGACGGCAAGAAGCCAGCCAAATGCGACTTGACCGCGATGGGACCGACCCCAGGCCCGCCACCTCCATGCGGCATCCCAAAGGTCTTGTGCAGGTTCAGATGGCTCGCATCGGCCCCCAGGTCTCCCAGTCGCACGAGCCCGACCAGTGCGTTGAAGTTGGCCCCATCGACGTACACTTGCCCGCCGACACCGTGAACGACCTCGGCGACCTGGCGGATGTTCGCCTCGTACACGCCGTGGGTCGAGGGGTACGTGATCATGATGGCGGCGATTCTGGTGCCATACTCCCCCACTTTGGCCGCCAAGTCCTCCTGGTCAATCGCTCCATTTGCGCCGGTGCCGACGTTGACGACGCGCAACCCAGCCAGGGCCGCTGACGCGGCGTTCGTGCCATGGGCAGAGGCCGGAAGCAGGCAGATGTCCCTGGTCTCGCCTCGGGCCCGGTGATACCGCGTGATGGCCAACAACCCAGCGAACTCACCTTGTGAGCCGGCGTTCGGTGCGAACGAGAGGGCATCGTATCCGGTCAGGGCGAGGAGCCACTGCCCCAGTTCGTCCATCAGCTCGGCATACCCCTGCGCGTCAGCCTCGGGCGCGTGCGGGTGCAGCGAGGCAAACCCTTCCCGAGTGATCGCTTCCATGGCCACAGCCGGATTGAGTTTCATCGTGCACGAGCCCAGCGGGATCATGCCCCTGTCCAAGGCGTAGTCACGGTCAGCCAGGGCCTTCATGTACCTCATCATCGCGGTCTCACTGTGATAGGCCGAGAACACCGGCGCTGTGAGGAAGTCCGAGGCACGAGTGTGGTCGCCCAGACGAGAGGCCCCAGAAGCATTCGGCCCCTTTGGCGTGGCGGTCTTCCCCTGAGCGAGGCCGTCACCTTGCGCCACCAGAACATCCACCAAGATTGCCGCTGCGGACGCCGGCACACCCTCACCGAACGTCACGCACACGACGTCGTCACTAGCCGCTCGCACTCCCACCCCACGGTCATGGGCTTGTTCAGCCACGACGCGCGCTCGAGACGTGCGAATGGCCACAGTGTCGAAGAAGATGTCGCTGACAAGCTCATATCCGGCCTGTTCGACCTCGTCGGCAAAGCGGGACGCCTGGGCGTGGACCTCGTTCGCAATCCGGCACAGCCCTTGAGGACCGTGCCACATCGCGTAGAAAGCGGCGGTGACAGCGACGAGGACCTGAGCAGTGCAGATGTTGGAGGTCGCTTTCTCGCGCCGGATGTGTTGCTCGCGGGTCTGCAAAGCCAAACGGTAGGCCGGGACTGAATCGGCGTCCACGGACTCCCCCACGAGGCGACCAGGAATCTGGCGCTCCAGGCCGGACTTCACGGCGATGAATCCCGCCGCAGGACCTCCGTACCACAGAGGCGTCCCCAAACGCTGAGCGGAGCCCACCCCCACGTCGGCGCCCCACTGGCCTGGTGCAGGCGTCACAGTTGCCGCCAACAGGTCGGCGGTCGCCACCACCAGAGCGCCCTTCGCATGGACAGCGTCGGCCAAAGAGCGCAAAGACGCCACAGAACGCATGTGCCCCAAGGCCCCAAATTGCGCGACGACAACCGCAAACGGAGTCTCTTCAGCCACCGCAGACTCTACATCGTCTGCCACCACGACCCTGAGATCAAGTGCCGCGCAACGGGTGGAGACAACATCGAGAGTCGCCGGGTACACACGGGCATCCACGATGACGCAATCGCCAGTCTTGACCGCTCGACGAGCCAGCGCCACTGCCTCGCCAGCAGCAGTCGCCTCATCCAAGAGGGAAGCCGTAGCCACAGGCAGCCCCATGAGGTCGGACACGAGGGTTTGGAAGGCCATGAGCACCTCCAGGCGTCCCTGGGAGATTTCGGCCTGGTAAGGGGTGTACGCCGTGTACCACGACGGGTTCTCCACTACGTTGCGTCGAATGACTGCAGGCGTCAGAGTGGGAAAGTGGCCCAACCCGTACATCGGAACCGTGAGATGGTTCTTCGCCGCCAATTCGTGCAACCGGTCGGTGACCTGTGCTTCGTCCAGAGGGTCGGGAAGACTCAGTTCTGTGCGCATCATCAGATCGGGCGGAATGGCCGAATCAACGAGGTCCTCTTCACTGGCGATCCCGATGACCTCCAGGGCCTTGGCCCGGTCTTCTCTATTCCATCCGACATGGCGCTCAATGAACACATTTCCTCCTCAAGTCAACGGATAGCTTACCGACCCGAAGGAATCACGCAGTCATTTGGCGCCCGGCAGCCCGTCGCCATCGGAGGGCGACCATGACCGGGACAGTCTCACGCCACACGGCGCAACTTGCGCCTCTCGGACAATTCATCGGTCCACGTTTCGTCAGGGCTGCGCGTGGGGAGTTGGGCGAGGGTGCCTTCGATATCGTGCCACACACCGGACAAAGCGATGGCAAACATGGCTTGTCCGCCTTTGAGGAGGTCGATGATTTCGTGGTCCTCCGTGGCCTCGAAGACGGAGGTGCCGTCAGAAATGAGGGTGATCTGCGTCAAGTCAGAGGTGCCGCGCGCTCGCACATGAGCAATGGCCAAGCGAATTTGTTGAAGTGAGATGCCGGTGTCAATGAGGCGTTTGATGACTTTGAGCAGAAGCAGGTCGCGGAATGAGTAGAGGCGCTGCGTTCCCGAGCCCTCGGCCATGCGAATCTCGGGCACAACCAAGCCAGTGCGTGCCCAGTAGTCGAGTTGACGGTACGTGATACCCACCGCCGCACATGCGACGGGGCCCCTGTATCCGACTTCTGGAGAGATCGCTGAGTAATCGCCTTCAAAGAGGGTGTCCTGGTTGTCCATGGAGTGCCTTCCGACATCGTTCGAGGAACACGCTATTGCCGTGCCCGAACCGATTCAACGACCGTGGCCTTCTACGGCGTGGCGAGGGGCAAAGTCTGAACCAGAAGTGAAGAAAACGCGGTGGTCACAATGCGGGACAAGACTGCATCACGCATCGCGGGCGTTGTCAAGAGCCACTTGAAGCAGAGCCGCATGGGCTTGCATCATGAACTCCGCGACCTCGTAAATCGCCTGGCGGGCCCTTTCCGGGCGGTGGTTGTAGGGTGCCACTGCGTATTGAATCAACTCCACTTCCCTATCCGCAGCGATCTTGAGAATACGCATCTGCCGGGCGTCGATGCCCCAGGGGGCGAACCGCGAGGCTACGACAGCAAGAGTGAATGCTTCCCATCCGTAGTGAGCAGTGCCTCGGCGCAATCGGATAATGCCTTGACGTTCCAACTCCACGAGAGTCGCCTCAGTCAGGCCGCTGCGTGCCAACAATTCGTCGCGCGTGAGTCGCATCTGTGGGCGTGGCCCCCCAATACTGGGTTCAGGCTGGAGGTGTGCGGCACGCGGTGGTTCCACAGGCTCTGGCATGACCGGTTCGATACCTTGGTCGATGAGGTCGAGATTCTCCTTGATGACTTTCAGAGGCAAGAAATTATCCCTCTGCGCATTCAGAATGTAGCGCAGGCGCTCCACATCGGCTTTGGAATAGCGGCGAAAACCCGACGGGAGGCGCTCAGGAGTGATAAGTCCCGATGTCTCCAAAAAGCGGATTTTAGAAATCGCCACATCCCCAAACTCAGGACGCAGCAACTCTTGCACTTTACCGATGGACAGCCCCTGAGCCGCCATCACTCAACTCCGGCTGACCCCAAGAAGAAGACCATCTTGAACTTGCCAATCTGCACCTCGTCCCCGTTGCGCAAGAGCACAGGCTCGCGCAGAAGAATGCGATTGACATAAGTTCCGTTGAGTGATCCAGCGTCCTCGACTGCGAACGAACCCTGGTCACGAGTGAAAACGGCGTGTTTGCGGGAGACAGTGACGTCATCAAGGAAGATATCGGATTTCGGATGGCGCCCTGCAATGTCTTGGTCGTCTTGCAAGAGGAACCGTTGTCCCGTGCCGGGACCCTTCTCCACAATCAACAGCGCCGAGCCTGTAGGCAGGGACTCCAGGGCGTGGATATCTTCGGTGCTCAGCTCGTCAGTCAGCGTCTGATCGTCCAATGTGGGCATGACCATCGTGGACTCAACCTGGCTCAACCGCATTCCGCACTGGGAGCAAAACTTGGCATCGTCCGGCAACTGAAAACCACAGGAAGGACAGGTAATCATGTTGGCTCCTTTCGGTGACAAGTTTACCTAAGCTTTAGGTGTTGCGGGCACCTTTACTCAACAAGATTGGACAATCAGGCAAACTGAACTCCATATGCAGCGGAATCAAGCAGACCGTCCAGTTCTTCAGAGTCAGACATGTCCACCTCGAAAAGCCAGCCATCGCCGTAAGGGTCCTCGTTGACGAGGTCGGGCGACTCGGCGACTGCTTCGTTGATGCGCGCAATGACACCGCTGACAGGGCTAAAGACTTCGGACACCGACTTTGTCGATTCCAGTTCAGCGACGGAATCCCCCGCTCTCACGGCATCGCCTGGGTCGGGCAGGGACACGAAGACGACATCGCCCAAGGCAGATGCGGCATAGTCGGTGATCCCCACGCGCACAGTTGTGTCATTTCCCTCTTTGACCCACTCGTGGTCAGCGGTGTACCTCAGGTCTTCGGGATAGTCGGCCATCATTCTCCTTGTCATAGGTCCCATCCCATTGTGTCGCATGGGAAGGCAGTTGTCATGTGCTTGTCTCAATGAGCGCAGTGCACGGTTGATCAGGCATTCTCCACTGGTGTACGACGGATGAAGGAGATGCCCTGGTACATGTACAGGATGCCAGCCCACCAATACAGGAAAGTGGCCCATATGGCGACAGCCCATCCCATGACGAGGAAGACACTCGCGCCGTGGAAAGACTGCATGCCGAGCAGAATGCACGGGAAGGCGTACAGCAGACAGAACGTGGCAATCTTTCCAAGGAAATGCACAGGCAGAGACGAGTAGCCACGCTTGCGCAGGCTCGGCAGCAAGGCGGCCAGCATCACGTCGCGGGCGATGACCAGAATCACCAAGACCCAGGGCAGGAATCCTCGGGCGGCAAGGGCGATGATGATCGCGCAAATGTACACTCGGTCAGCGATGGGGTCGAGGACCTGTCCCAGTCGTGACACCTGGTGCAGAGTGCGGGCGAGCCACCCGTCGAAGAAGTCAGTCAGAGACGCCACCGCGATGACGACGACCGCCCACACATCCCAATGCGGTCCGAGGACGAACCAGAGGAAGAGAGGCACTCCCAGCAGACGGATGAAACTGAGGACGTTGGGAACGGTCCATATTCTCGTCGTGTCGTACGGCACAGGCTCAGCAGAGGGAGTTTCACTCATGACCATGCTCCTGACAAGGTGTTTCGCGTGTCGGATAAGAGGGAAGGAAGAGCCTTGGTCGCGGCGATGATGGGGAAGAAATTGGAATCCCCACCCCATCGAGGGACGATGTGCTGATGCAGGTGAGCGGCAATCCCTGCACCCGCGACCGCACCTTGGTTCATGCCCAGATTGAACCCGTCGGGCTTGAGGGCTCTGCGGGTGACCTCCATGGCCTTTCTGGTCAGTTCAGCGATTTCCACGGTCTCTTCCAGCGTCAGCTCGGTGTAGTCCGCGACATGACGGTAGGGACACACGAGGACATGTCCGGGGTTGTACGGGAAGAGATTCAGCAAGACGTAGGCAGTGTCTCCCCGGTGAACGATGAGTCCGTCCTCGTCGGTCCTGGCAGGTGCGGCGCAAAAAGGGCACACAGGGGTCGACTCACCCGTGTCATGATGGGAATCGATGTACGCCATGCGGTGCGGGGTCCACAGGCGCTCGAAACCATCCTCAACCCCTGCGAAGGCGGAGGCTGCTTCGATGACGGGCTGAGTCTCGCTCATGGCACTATGTCCGATTGACGATGACGGCCAGGATTTCGTCGATGGCTTGGGCCACCGGGACGCCGTTCTTCTGAGTCCCGTCACGATAGCGGAAGGACACAGCGCTCATCGCGACGTCATCAGCCCCAGCGATGAGCATGAAGGGCACCTTCGACTTGGTCGCATTGCGAATCTTCTTCTGCATGCGGTCCTCAGAGTCATCCAGTTCCACGCGAACACCCTGAGCGCGAAGTCGGCCGAGCACATCGCCCAAGTAGTCGTTGAAATCAGAGGCCACGGGGATGCCCACCACCTGAACAGGCGCCAGCCAGGCCGGGAAAGCCCCCGCATAATGCTCAGTGAGCACAGCAACCCACCGTTCGATGGAACCGAACAAGGCACGATGAATCATGACAGGACGTTGGTGGGAGCCGTCAGGGGCGGTGTACTCCAACTCGAAACGCTCGGGCAGGTTGAAGTCCAACTGGATGGTGGACACCTGCCAGGTGCGTCCGATGGCGTCCTTGACCTGAACGGAGATCTTCGGACCGTAGAAAGCGGCGCCGCCCGGATCAGGGACCAGGGCCAGCCCGGAGTCTTCCGCGACTTGGCGCAGCGTCTCGGTCGCTTCGTCCCACGTCTCGTCGTCGCCCACAAACTTCTCAGGATTCTTGGTGCTCAATTCGAGGTAAAAATCGGTGAATCCGTAGTCGCCCAACAAATCCAGAACAAAAGTCAGCAGAGACGTCAGCTCGGACTTCATCTGGTCGCGCGTGCAGTAAATGTGGGCGTCGTCCTGGGTGAAGCCGCGTGCGCGCAGCATCCCTTGGACCACGCCGGACTTCTCATACCTGTACACGGTTCCGAACTCGAACAGGCGCAGAGGCAATTCGCGGTACGAGCGCTGGCGGGAACGGAAGATGAGGTTGTGCATGGGGCAATTCATGGGCTTGAGGTAATAGTCCTGGCCTGCCTTGCGAACAGTGCCATCCTCGTTGAGTTCCTCATCCAGGTGCATCCCAGGGTACATTGCCTCTTTGTACCAGTCGAGGTGCCCGGAAATCTCGTAGAGCTGGCCCTTCGTGATGTGAGGGGTGTTGACGAAGGAGTACCCGGCTTCGATGTGGCGCTTGCGGGAGTATTGCTCCATCTCCATGCGCACGATGCCACCCTTGGGATGGAAAACGCTCAGTCCAGGCCCGATCTCCTCGGGGAAGGAGAACAGGTCCAACTCAGCCCCCAGCTTGCGATGGTCGCGTTTGGCGGCCTCCTCCATGCGGGTTTGGTAAGCGACGAGGTCCTCCTTGGAGGCCCACGCCGTCCCGTACACCCTCTGCAAGGTGTCGTTCGCCTGGTTCCCACGCCAGTAGGCCGCAGACGTCTTCGTGAGAGCGACCGCAGGAATGTAGCCGGTGTGGGGGACGTGCGGACCACGGCACAGGTCTTTCCAGGCCACAGAGCCGTCACGGCGGACATTGTCGTACATGGTCAGCTCAGCTCCACCGACCTCGACGCTCGCCCCTTCTTCAGTGTGGGACCCCTTGTCACAGATGAGTTCCAACTTGTACGGCTCATTGACTTCTTCGATGCGGGCCTCTTCCTCGGTCACGACTCGACGCACAAAACGCTGGCGTTCTTTGAGGATACGTATCATGGACTTCTCAATGGTCTTGAGATCCTCAGGGGTGAGCGGGTCCACTCGGAAGTCGTAATAGAAGCCGTCGGTGATGGGCGGGCCCACCCCCAACTTAGCTTGCGTGAAAACGCTCTGGAGGGCCTGGGCGGTCACGTGCGCGGCTGAGTGTCGAATGATGCTCAGCCCTTCGTCGCTCGTCGCCAGAACAGGCTCGACTTCGGCTCCGTCCGGGACGGGGGTGGCCAAATCCACAGTGGTTCCGGCGACTTTCATAGCCACGATTGCGTGGTCGTCGCCGAACAGCGTGAGCCCGGTAGTGTCCGTGTCCACCGCCTGCTCGATTCGCTCGTTGCCTCGTATGACAGTGATGGACATTTCTTCCTTTCCGGGGCGGCATACCTGGCCGCACACCATCCTATTCTGCCCGATTCCGCAAAATATGCCGAATGACACCCCGCCCGCACTCATTGTGACTGTCGGGGAACAGATAAGGAGCAATGCCGCTAAACAGTGTCCTCTAGAGGATTCTCAGTGGTTCCCTATCGCCTACTCCGACAGCTTGAGGTGAATGACGCCGTAATCGTAGGCCTTGCGGCGGTAGACCACCGACGGAAGCGCGGAGTCGGTGTCGACGTACAAGAAGAAGTCGTGGCCGACCAATTCCATTTCGTCGAGAGCCTGGGCCAGGGTGAGCGGGGTGGAATAGAACATCTTCTCGCGCACAACCATGGGGCCGTCGCCTTGGATTTCCAATCCGGCGATCTTCTTGACGGGCACCGATGCTGACGGTTCGGTCGCGGGAGGAACGCTCGGGCTGACCTCCGCAGAGGGGTCGACAAAACCGACCTTGCGCAGATTGCGATGTTCACGGCGACGGTCAGCAGCTTTGCGAAGTTGGGCCTTGAGATGGTCGAAAGCGCCGTCGAAGGCGGCGGTCTTGGAATCGGCGGTCGCCTCGGCACGGACCACCGGCCCCTTGCCTATCAGCGTGATCTCCACGCGAATCGACTCCGCTGTCCCCCGCTTCTCCTGGGTTTGCTGCGCTTGAACTTCAGCGCGAATGACCTTGTCAACACGGGAGTCGAGTTCGGCCATCTTCTTCTCGACAGCTTCTCGGAAAGTGTCGGTGATTTGGATCTTGCGGCCAGTGACGGTGACGTCCATGATTCCTCCTTGAAGTCGGGCCCCATTGGGGATTACTCCTACCGTACCGCCAGTAGGTGTCCAATGCACCGTTTCTTCCCATGGAAATCGCCGATTCTGGCTAAACAGTTCTTCCGACGCGGGCACCAGTATGTCTTTTGTCCGTAACCCAGCGCGACTGGACCGTAACACTGGGACGAACAAACTTACGCGACCGTAACAAGATTCCCAGTGTCGCGTAACGAACAGGCGAAAGAGTCCTACCTATGACACTCTTTGAGCTCTCTGCAGGCGACACCGCTTGGGTATTGATCAGCGCCGCACTGGTCATCCTCATGACCCCCGGTCTCGCCATGTTCTATGGCGGTATGGTTCGGGCCAACTCGGTCCTCAACATGATGATGATGAGCGTATCGACCATGGCCATCGTCGGCATCCTATGGATGTTCTACGGCTATGGTCTCGCTTTCGGTAACGATGTGGGCGGTGGCCTGCTTGGCAATCCCTCGGGTTTGGTCGGCCTTCAGGACCTTCTCGGTCCAGGCCCTGACGGAGATGGGGTCTTGTATGGAACCATTCCCGCCCTAGCCTTTGTGGCCTTCCAGTCGGCCTTCGCCATCATTACTGTTGCCCTTATCTCAGGCGCAGTTGCTGACCGTATGAAGTTTGGTGCTTGGGCGATTTTCGCTGCGCTGTGGGCCACCTTGGTTTACTTCCCCGCAGCTCACTGGGTCTTCTCCTTCGACGGGTTCACCGCTGAAACCGGTGGTTGGATCGCCAACACCATCGGTGCCATCGACTATGCGGGCGGCACAGCCATCCACATTAACGCTGGTACAGCAGCTCTGGTGCTCGCCCTCGTCATAGGTCCGCGCGTTGGCTTCGGCAAGCGCCCCATGAGGCCCCACAACATGACGTTGGTTATGTTGGGTGCCTGCCTCCTGTGGTTCGGGTGGTTCGGCTTCAACGCTGGATCCGCCCTCGGAGCAGGCTGGCAAGCCTCCACCGCATGGGTCAATACTTTGGGCGCGACCGGCGCCGCCATTGTTGGTTGGCTAGTGACGGAGCGCATTCGTGACGGACACTTCACCTCCTTGGGCGCTGCCTCTGGTGCCGTCGCTGGCCTGGTCGCCATCACCCCAGGTTGTGCAGCGGTCAGTCCACTGGGCGCGTTGTTCATTGGTTTCATCGCGGGCATCTTGTGCGCGCTAGCTGTCGGATTGAAGTTCAAGTTCGGATATGACGACTCACTCGACGTGGTGGGCGTCCATCTCGTTGGTGGCCTCACTGGCACTCTTCTCATCGGATTCTTCGCAGTTTCGACTGCACCCAACGGAGTCTCTGGAGTCTTCGACGGCGGCGGGTTCGCCCAATTGGGCGCGCAGGCTATTGGCGCATTCTCCGTCATGATCTACTCTGCAGTTGTCACTGCCATCATCGCCCTTGTCCTCAAGGCCGTCATGAAGATTCGGGTGACTCCCGCCGAAGAGGTCGCAGGCATTGACCTCGCCGAGCACGCAGAAGTCGGGTATGACCTCTCCAACGTGCGTTACACGTCCTATCAGGGTATTGGCCACCAATTGGTCGTTCCCGCAGCGAACAAGGAAGAGGTCTCAGCATGAAACTCATCACTGCAATCGTCCAACCGGAGAAACTAGCGGATGTGCAAATAGCACTCGCACAGCACGGTATCGCAGGCATGACCATCTCGGAGTGCTCAGGATACGCCCGTCAACTCGGACACTCGGAGGTCTACCGAGGCGAAGAGTTCACCATCAACTTCGTCCTCAAGGTCAAAGTGGAAATCCTGGCCGCCGACACTGACGTGAGCGACATCGTCGATATCATCGTCACTGCTGCTCGCACAGGCCAGGTCGGAGACGGCAAGGTCTGGGTCAGTTCCATCGACGAGGTCGTCAGAGTTCGCACTGGCGAGCGAGACGCCAAGGCGGTGTGAGCTCCGCAACGTTGGGAAGGAGGTGGCTTCGGTCACCTCCTTTTCCATGTTCACGTGTGCAGGACGGTGGCAGCGACTGTGGCCATCCCTCGCACATCGCACCCGGCCCTCCTCAGGGCACGACTCGCCTCGGCTAGGCTCGCTCCCGTAGTCACCACATCATCGACCACAACGACCCAGCCACGCAGGCGAATCCCCTCCATGCCGCCTGTCAGGTTCTCCATCCTCTCTGCGGATGTCAACCCGCCTTGGTCTCGTGTGGGTCGCACAAGAACCAAGCCACGCCGGGCCCTCACCTCCAAGCCCGCGCGAGCCAGCACAGACGCCGCCTGGGATGCGAGTGAGGCCACAGTGTCCAGTCCCCTGGCTCGCACAGCGGAACCCGCTGACGGGACCGGCACCAGAACTCCCGGCCCTTCCAGCCGCTCTTGATCCGCTAATCCTGCCACTGACCAGGCCAGTCTCTGTGCGAGCAAGGCAAGCGCGTCCCAGCGATGTCGGTCTTTCGCTGCAGAGATAAGTCGTCGCACAGGGTCCACGTAGTCACCTGCCGCCCACACAGGCTCGGCGAGAAGCGCCCTCGTGCGTGGCCCGACTTGCCCAGCTCTCACGTCAGCAGCGCATGACAAGCACACACCGTGTCCTGTGCGGGAACACCCAGGGCACTGCCCTCCAGCGAACAAGTCGGCAGCCGCGTCCAAGAATCCCACAGTCAGACAATGCGATTCTGAGGCACACTGTGGTCACTTATCCACAGGAACGCACGCGGCGGCATGGCATGTGGACATCATCACCCCGGATAGGCGATAGCGCTGACGTTGTCCCCCACTTTCGCCCACTGCTGTCCCTCTTGATAGGTCCACACCTGCCCTTGTTCTTCCAAGACGCTGACTTGCTGCGCATGGGCGGCCATTTGCGTGGCGGCCCACTGTTCGGGATTGCCCCATTCTTCCACGCTCAATCCGTCTCGGTCTGTGTAGAACACTTCGGCGGCTCTGCCCTGCTGAGTCGCGCCCAGAAGAACCATGGATGAGGGTCCCATCCATGCCGCATCGATGATCGAGGTCATGACTGAGCCCTGGAAAGTCGCCTGAATCTGCTTGAAAGACACAATACTAGATGGTTGCCCATTTGTTGTTGTGATGAGAGCGACGCCAACCCGCATGGGTCCTTCAGGGTCTTGGACGGGGCGAACGAGCAAGAGGACTCGCCTTCCGTCTGGGGCCAACTGGAACCCCTGGACGACAAGTCCAGCCAAACCCGTGGCAGCGACCTGATGCATAGTGCCGCCATATCTGGTCCACGCCGCAGTCCCCTGGGGGTTGGATGCCATGGCCCACAGTGTCCTGTCCGACGCGAACTGCGGCCGCAGAATACCGGGCTCGCTCAATTCGATAGTCAGTTCGCCGTCGAAGGCCCCACCCACCAACAGGCCATCAGGCGTCGCGGCAGCGATAACAGCAGAGTCACGGTTGACGGCGAAGGAGGAGATGTCGTGGGGGGTCGTTCCCCAGTCCGAGGGCAGGCGTGAGCGAGTCGTCGCGTCCGCCCTGTACACGTACCCGCTCGACACGAAAAACAGGTCGGCGGGCGCGGAGGAGGACGCTCGGGTGTACTGGTCGGCGGCAACCTTGGCAAGCGCGTCATCGGTGGCGGCACCCATGCGAGGATCAAGGGCGAGTCCTTGGCCCGCCACGGTCAGGCGTATCCACACGACAGACGCCATATCGCGTGTGGTGGCGGCAATCTCCAGCGCCAATTGTGTGGCTGGCTGTATGTCCAATCCTGCCGCTTCGCCCGACAGTGGAACCGTCAGCACTCCCCCGCCTGACGTGTACACATCCGAGTCCAGTTCGACGCGGGAACGGTAGGTGTTGTCGGTGACGGGGGATAACCATGTGGAGGGACCGTTGAGGACCAGACGTACAGCCCTCGCCGCGTTCCACGACCCAATGGGCACGTACCTGGAATCAGGCACAAGGACCGTGGCGGTATCGTCGAAGAAATAGGCCTCCACCCGTGTGTATGTCTGGGAGAACATGTACTGCGACAAGGCCAAACCTGTGGTTGGCCGCGAAATACGCCATTGGTTGTCCTCAATGACCAAGCCGAAGTCATGAGTCCAGGACGGATTGTCCACCGACGAATAGGCGCCGTCAGCGCTCAACCGCCCCACCAATGCGCCCGTGATGCTGACTTGGTCGCCGTTGACTCTAGGCGTGATGCCGGAAGCGTAGATGAGGGCTTCGGCATCGGGGGTCCACGCCGCAGACGCCGTGTGGGTGAGATACGCCCGCGCCGTCGCGTAACCCTGCTCTGAGTTGACCATGGCGTTGAGGAAACCCTGGACGATCTGGGAGGGACTGGCGCCTTGACTGGGCGGGTCGGGGATAATGGCGACATCGCCTGGGTCCTGACTGCTCCCTTCGCGCGGTGCTGAGCCGACGACGCCGGAGGTGGGCAAGCCTGTGCATCCGGCACATCCGATGACGAGGGCCAGAACGAGGAACCACCGAGCGAGATACTTCATTGTTCCTCCTCAGCATCGACAGGGACCAGAGGCAATGGTGAATAGGTGACCACACGGTCTTCAGTCTTGGGCAGAACGACCCGGAATTGTGCTCCATTGCCAGGTCTTCCCCAGGCATGAATCCATCCCTGGTGCAGGCGCACATCTTCCTGAGCGATGGACAGCCCCAACCCGGTGCCGCCGATATGCCGGGCGCGAGCGGGGTCGGCCCGCCAGAAGCGATTGAACAACTGCTTGCCTTCCTCGCTGGAGAAGCCCACTCCATGGTCGCGCACGGCGAAGGCGACGACATCGTTCGTTTCCGTGACTGTCAAGTCGACTGGCTTGCCCTCACTGTGCTCAATCGCATTGCTCAGCAGGTTTCTCATCACCCGAGACACTCGACGCGGGTCCACATTGGCTATGCACGTTGATGAGGAATGAAGGATGACCTGCGTCTTCATGGAGGCGGTCACTTCTGCGAGGCCTTCAATCTCACGTTCGGCCATGTCGGTCAGGCTCACATCGTCCAGGGCCAGCAGGGCCGCACCTGCGTCGAATCGGGAGATCTCCAGCAAGTCAGCCAGGAGTGCTTCAAAGCGGTTGACTTCTTCGTGGAGCAGTTCGATGGATTTACCCTCCATCTCGGGCAGCGTGTCGCGGCGGTCGTACAGCACGTCCGCAGCCAGGCGCACAGTGGTCAGAGGGGTCCGCAACTCATGGGAGACGTCGGACACGAAACGCTTCTGCACCTTCGATAGTTGTTTCATGTCGCGTATTCGCGTTTGCAGTTGGTTGGCCATGTGGTTCATGGACGCGGCCAACTGCGCTAGGTCGTCGGTTCCCTTCACAGGCATGAGTTGGGTGAGTTCGCCAGAGCTGAGCCTCTCGGCGGCGCGGCGGGCGATGCGCAAAGGTCGAAGCGTCTGATGGGACAGCAGGTAAGCAACGAGGCCCATCCCAATGAAGATGACCGCTGCCGAGAACGCGATGGCAGTACTCACCACTGTCAGGATTTGGTCTTGGACGGCGAACGAAAAGACGAAGAAGACAGCGAATCTGTCCGAGCCGCCCCCCGACACTGTGGAGCCCACCACATACCCCGGCACTGGTGGTGCCCCATTCAGGAAGTGCACTTCCGTGGGAACGTAGTGAACCATGTAGGGCTCGGCCCGAACGGCCTCACGAATGGAGTCAGGTATGGATGTCAGGTCGAGGGACGACGAGGCCCGAGCGCCCGTCGTCGTCATGAACTGGACAAGGTATCTCTCTGAAGCGTTGCCGCGCGAGATGGCTTGGTCGGCGATCCGGGCCAATGTGTCTCCGCCCAAGTGGTCGTATCCTGCGGAGCGCAGATTCGTTTCTATCACGGCCATAGCCTCATTGGCGTCGCTGCGGGCGGCGGCCTGCGCCCCCTCAACGATTCCAGAGGTGATGCGATAGGACAGGAAGACTCCGGCGATGACGAGGGCAAGCAAAGTGCCGAGAAGGGCTGAAGACACCACACGCAGGGTCAGTGACGATTTCCACAAACGCACAGGAGCGCCCAGGGCCGACCACCAACGCGCACTTTGGTCAGGCACTTGCCCGGTACCCCACGCCGCGCACGGTCAAGACGATTTCCGGGTTGTCGGGGTCCTGCTCGATCTTTGCCCGCAACCTCTGAATGTGCACATTGACCAGGCGCGTGTCGGCGGGATTCTGGTATCCCCACACCTGCTTGAGCAACTGTTCGCGGGTGAAGACATGTTTGGGGTGACGGGCGAGGGTCAAGAGGAGGTCGAACTCAAGCGGGGTGACCGGCACAAGTTGTCCCGCCTTGATGACTTGGTGAGATTCAATGCCAATTTCCAGGTCCCTGATGCTCAAGGTCTCGACACCAGAGGGAGCGACTTTTCGTAGGCGGGTGCGCACACGAGCCACAAGTTCTCTGGGCGCAAAGGGCTTGGCGATGTAGTCATCCGCGCCCGCTTCCAGCCCCTTGACAACATCCGACGTGTCCGACTTCGCGGTCAGCATGACAATGGGCACACCGGACTCGGCACGAATGGCGCGACATATCTCCACCCCTCCGCGACCAGGCAGCATGAGATCGAGAAGGACCAGATCGGGTTTCTCTGCATGGAAGGCATCGAGGGCGCGATCCCCGCGCGCACACCATGCCGTGGCGAATCCTTCCGCGCGCAACACAATCTGCAGCATCTCAGCCAACGACGCATCGTCGTCGACGACGAGAATCTTCCCGTCCACGTCTGTCATCCAGCCTCCTTGCCTCATGACCAATTTAGCACTGTGGGCAGGCATTGGGCCCTAGGGCGCCAGCCTCCCCAGAATCAACTCCCGCACGGCCGAGGCGTCGGCCTGGCCCTTCATCGACTTCATGACCGACCCGATGAGCGCGCCCACTGCGGCAGTCTTGCCCTCTCGGATCTTGTCCGCGACATCCGCATGTTCTGCGATAGCGGCATCCACGGCCTCCTGGAGCGCCGAGGAATCCGACACGACAGCCAATCCCTTCGCTGCCACAATCTGGCGGGGTTCGCCTTCGCCCGCCAGGACTGCGTCGATGACCGTCCGGGCGATTTTGTCGTTGATCGCGCCTTCGTCGATGAGAGCCTGCACCTGCGCGACCTGGGTGGCCGTGATGGAAAGCTCCTCCAAGTCGACACCTAGTGCGTTGGCCTGACGGGACAGTTCGCTCATCCACCATTTGCGGGCCGCTTGCGGCGACGCCCCTGCCTCGATGGTCGCGGCGATGAGATCGACGCCCTGTGCTGCGATGACGGCTTGCATCTCCAGTTCGGTGTACCCCCATTCTCCGCGCAACCTCTCGTAGCGCACCGCAGGCACTTCGGGGATGGTGGCTCTCAGCTCCTCCACCCATTCCCGCGAGGGTGCGATGGGCACAAGGTCGGGCTCCGGGAAGTACCGGTAGTCCTCCGCCTGCTCCTTGGAGCGCCCCGGCGCCGTGACTCCACTCACTTCCAGCCAATGGCGCGTCTCTTGCTTGACTCGGCCTCCTGAGGCCAATATCGCCCCTTGACGGCATATCTCATAGCGCAGCGCCTTCTCGATGGAACGCAACGAGTTGACGTTCTTCGTCTCGGTTCGGGTTCCCAACTGCGTCGAGCCTTTGGGCATGAGGGACACATTCGCGTCGCAGCGCAGGGACCCCTGTTCCATGCGCACGTCGGAGACTCCCAGTGCCTTCATCATGTCGCGCAAGAAGGACACGTACGCCCGTGCGACCTCAGGTGCTTTGGCTCCCGTCCCGTACACCGGCTTGGTGACGATCTCGATGAGCGGGACTCCAGCCCTGTTGTAATCCAGAAGGGAGTAATCGGCTCCTGCGATCCGCCCGGTCGCCCCGCCAACATGGAGGGACTTGCCCGCGTCCTCCTCCATGTGCGCTCGTTCGATGGGTATCTCGAAGCTCTCACCGTCGACGTCGATCTCGACATGCCCATCAAAACAGATCGGTTCGTCGTACTGCGATGTCTGGAAGTCCTTGGTCATATCCGGATAGAAATAGTTCTTTCGGGCGAACCGACACCACGTGGCGATGCCACAATTGAGCGCCAGCCCAATGCGGATGGCGGACTCGACCGCCTTACCGTTGACGACAGGTAGGGAACCGGGCAACCCCAGGCACACTGGGCACGTCTGCGAGTTGGGCTCGCCACCAAATCCGGTCGAGCATGAACAGAACATCTTCGAGGCAGTGTTGAGTTCCACATGGACTTCCAGACCCAGAACTGGGTCGAAGCGCTCCATGACCTCGTCGTATTCCATCAGGTCGTCGTAGCTCATCGCGTCTCCTTTGCGAGCTGTGCAAGCATGGTGTGACCCCATACATCTTCCAAGGTCGACTCCACAGCGCCGCCCACGCGGTATACCAGGTCGTCACGCATAGGCGGGGCCATGACCTGGAATCCAACGGGCAGACCATCCTCAGGGGCGAGACCCACAGGGAACGAACCAGAGGCGTTGCCCGCCATGTTCGACGGGATCGTGCACAAGTCCGCCTTGTACATCGCCAGCGGGTCGTTGATGCGCTCCCCCAGCTTGAACGCTGTGGTCGGAGTCGTCGGCGAGACGAGGACATCGACCTTCTCGAAGGCGGCCGTGAAGTCGGCGATGATGAGTGTCCTCGCCTTCTGGGCCGAGCCGTAGTATTCATCGTAATACCCACTTGACAAGGCATAAGTCCCCAAGATGATACGGCGTTTCACTTCTTGGCCGAATCCAGCGCGACGAGTCAGTCTCATGACTTGTTCTGCGGAATTGTTGCCATCATCGCCGACGCGAAGCCCGTAGCGCATCGCGTCGAAGCGCGCCAAATTCGATGAGGCCTCCGATGGCATGATGAGGTAATACGCGCCTAGGGCCAAGTCGAAGTGTGGGCACGAAACCTCCACGATCTCCGCTCCCGCTAGGGCGAGCGCCTCGACCGTCTCCTGGAAGCGCTGTTTGACCCCAGGATCGTACCCCTCGCCGCCCAGTTCCTTGACGACGCCAATCCTCATACCGGCGACATCGCGGACTCTGGCTGCTCCCACCACATCGGGCGCGGGCGCTGGTATGGAGGTGGAGTCGTGCGGGTCATATCCCGCGATGACCGCGTGTAGGAGAGCGGCGTCCGTCACAGTTCGAGCACAAGGACCAGGCTGGTCCAGGGACGACGCCATCGCGACCAGGCCGTACCGCGATGTCCCACCATAGGTCGGCTTGACTCCGACGGTCCCTGTCACAGCAGCGGGCTGGCGGATGGAGCCCCCGGTGTCTGAGCCCAAGGAAAGAGGAGCCTCGAAGCCAGCCAGAGCAGCGGCCGATCCACCTCCTGAACCACCAGGAATACGGGCGAGGTCCCAGGGGTTGTGCGTCGGGCCGAAGGCCGAGTTCTCGGTGGAGGACCCCATGGCGAACTCGTCCATATTGGTCTTGCCGAGGATGACCATGCCAGCGCCCAGAATACGGTCCACGACCGTCGCATTGTAGGGAGGCATCCAGCCCTCCAGGATGCGCGAGCCGCAGGTCGTGGGTGCGCCGACATAGGTGAAGACGTCCTTGACCGCGATCGGGACGCCAGCCAGTGGGCCGAGCTTCTCCCCCGCCGCCAGACGAGAATCCACTGCCTTGGCCTGGGCCAGGGCCCGCTCGGCGTCGACGTACAAGTAGGAGTGGATATCCGGTTCGACTGCCGCAATATGGTCCACATGAGCCTGGGTCACTTCCCGAGACGACACGTCGCCTGAAGCGATCAGCGCGCCCAAGGTCTCGGCGGATTCGTGGATGAGACTCATATTTCCTCCCCCAGGATCTGCGGAACTCGGAACCGTCCTTCTTCAACGGCGGGCGCTGCGGCCAAGACCGATTCGGCCGGAAGCGACGGAGCCACCACATCCTGACGGAAGACGTTGGTCAGTGCCAGCGCATGGGATGTGGGGGCAACATCGTCGCCTGCGGCGGCAGACACGGACGCGACGGCACTGAGGATGACATCGAGTTGCCCGCTCAGCAGGGTCAGCTCTTCGTCAGTCATCTCAATTCGCGCCAAGTCGGCCAAGTGGGCGACATCAGAGGCACTCAGAGGCACAGGACAACTCCTTTATCCTCGGGAGGAACCAGCCTGGCCGCCCCCTGTTACGATTCGTGGGTAATGAGGTTACGATTCTACTCGACCGGCGAGGCAACTCACGTCGGGGCGTCCCGATAGGGAAGACTGGAGATATGTTCCTCTTCCGAGTACAGATGCCAGAGACCCCCGGCTCTTTGGGCCGTGTCGCCACCGCGATGGGCAGCGTCGGGGCCAACATTTTCGCTCTCGAAATCGTCGACCGCACTCCCGGCGCGGCAGTGGATGACTTTCTTGTCGACTTGCCTGAGGAAGTCCTGCCCGATTCGCTCATCGCCGCCTGCCAAGCTATCGGCGGGGTGAAGATCCTATGGGTGTCACGGGCGCATTCCGCATGGACCATCTCTTCTGACATCGAGTTGCTCAATTCCATGGCTGACCATCCCGAACATGCCAAGGCCATTCTCACTTCCGACGCACCCACGGTCTTCCATTCCTCATGGGCAGTCCTACTGGACGCGACACGCCATGTCGTCCAGTCGTCATCAACCGCACCAGAGTTCACTGCGGAGGGTTTGGCGGCCTTGGGCGACCTGAACGAAGTGCGCGCGGTCGACCTGCCCGACGGCTGGATGCCCTACTACGGAGAGTCACTCGTCGCCATCGCACCTCTCACAGATGGGCACGCCATTGTCGTGGGTCGTCAAGGTGGGCCAGAGTATCTCCCGTCAGAACTGACCAGGCTGCGTCATATGGCGGCCTTGGCGGGCTAAGGCCAACCGAACCACTGATCAGTCAGCGGGTCCCTACAGGCGTTCCCATGTTTCGCGGGGCACATCCCAGCGACGCACGAGATTCGAACTGAGAACAAGCATGACCGCGAGGGTAAGGGCGAGCAGAATCTCGACGACCACAAGAATGATGCCGACTGGCGAGAACGAAACTAAGGTCACTTCCGGCGGTTGGGGCCAGAGCAGGTACCCGAGTGGCGCCACAATGGCAGGCACGACGAAAAGCAGCAACTCGACCACGACCTGGGCGATGTTGTAGGTCTTCGAACACTGTGTCCCGCGTTTGTCGCTACGCTCGAATGCGAAATACTCCTGCCCGACGCGCTTCGCCAATCCGTATCCGATGTAGGCGCTGAGGGCGGCGATCTTGTCGTTGTGGACAAGGTAGAACCACCCGAAGATGAGCGTTAGCCCGGGGACTGCGAGAAGCAAGGCAGTGTAGTTCTCGTGGAGGAAGAAGAAACAAAGGATGGCCGTGAGGACAACGACGTTCAGCCACACGAAGACGTTGCGGGACTGAATGTGAGCAGTGGACTCCTTCTTCAGCGCGTCGTATTCATGGAGATGAATGTCGGCAGCCCCAATGGCTCCGCGACCGCGCATACGGTCCACCTCGGTCAAGAGATCGGCGTTGCGGTTGTCGGAAGCAGCAATGATATCTTCCAGGCGTCCCAAGTAGGGCGAGCCATTGTCGAGGCTGGCCAAGGTGTCGCGCAGTATCTGGGCGTGGTCGAATCCCAGGGACACGCGGCCTTCGGCGATGTTCTCCAAAGAGACCCACTCGACTCCCGCTGCGTCCGAACCGGCTCTGGGTTCGGGGATGGTCTCACCGACCTGGTGGACGAAAACGAACGAATCGGACAGTCGCGGGTCTCGGCTGGCCCCCGTGTACAACCCGACGAAGTCCACGCCTTCGACGTCGATTCCGGTTTCCTCCTGAAGTTCCCGCACAGCCGCCTGATGGGGGCTCTCCCCTGCGTCGAGATGCCCGCCGGGAATGGCGTAGGTCCCAGCGAAGGGCGGATAGGCCCTTCGAATCAGCAGCACTTTCCGCTCAGCCACGGGACCAGCGAGAACCACAAGGTCGGCGGTCTGGTGGGCAGCATTGGAAATCGCGCACCGAGTCGCAGTCAGCGCCACTTCTTCAATGGTGGGGAAAGGGTATGCCGACGCGATGCGTGTCGCGCGCCGGTAGTCCTCGGCACTGCCCACGATGTCTTCAGACAAAGGCTCGACCATCTCTTTCTCGATCACAGCGGCGGCTTCTCCATGTTGAGACGCACCATCTGATGCTGGTAGTGATGTCACACGTTTCGCACGGGGCATATCAGTATCCTCCCTTGGGCTTTCCATTATCGCATGTACAGGTGTCCGTTCATGCAGAGCCGCCACTGGGCTAGGGTCCGGGAAGCGCTGACAATCAGTCACGTTCTGGGTCATCCACGCCAGCTGACAGCGTGGAACGATACCACGAGTCAATCAGCGATTTGTCAGGAATGAGCTTCCTTCTCAAGTTCGGTGTAGGCGATCTTGCCGACGCGGGTCATGGGGAAGGAATCGCGGAACTCAATGTCGCGGGGCACGGCCCACTTGATGAGTTCCTGCTTGCAGTACTCGCGCATTTCGCTGGACAGAGTGTCGGTCGGCTCGTACCCAGTTTCCAGGATGACGAAGGCTTTGAGGCGTGTCATTTGGTAATCGTCCGGCACTCCGACCACGCATGCGCGACTGACCGCAGGGTGAGCCTCTAAGACCTGCTCCACCTGCATCGGGTACACGGAAACGCCCGAGATTTTCAGAAGTCTCTTGATACGACCCTTGAAATAGAGGAACCCATCGGAATCCATAGTGCCAATGTCGCCTGTGTGCAGCCACAGGAGGCCATCATCGTGGAGGCGCAGAGCGTGAGCGGTGGCCTCCTCGTCGTTGACGTACCCGTTCATCATCGTCGGCCCGTACATGCAAATCTCGCCAGCGGTGTCGTAGGGCAACTCGACTCCGGTGTCAGGGTCGAAGACTCCCACGGTCGCACCAGGGATGGGGATGCCCATCGAACCGTCGCGGTAGAAGTGGCGAGGCGAGACCACACAGGCCGTCACGCACTCCGTCATCCCATATCCCTCCACCAATTCGATGGTGCCGCCCTGACGAGTCAGCACCTCGTCGAAGCGGCGCTTGAGGTCGGGGGTGAGCAGGTCGCCGCCGGAATACGCGCCCTTCATGGCGGAGAAGTCCACCTTGGCGAACCGTGGGTCGCGCAGGAGGGCCTGGAACAGCGTCGGCACGCCAGCGATGAACGACGGTTTGTACTTGATGAGATTGTCGATGTAGATCTTCGGGGAGAACTCAGGCACCAAGATGAAGTTGGCGCCCACGCACACGGGCGTGTGGATGCACAACCCCAGCCCGAAGCCGTGGAAGGCCGGCAGAATCGCCAAGACGGAATGCCCTAGTGAGATGCCGGTGATCTCCCCCATGGAGATAGCCAGCGCATTGAAGTTGGCAGCCGTCAGTTCGATGCCCTTCGGAAGAGAGGTCGTGCCGCCAGAGAAGAGGACGACCGTGCCGCCGGTCACCGACGCACGACCTTGCCCCGAAGACGACGGTTCGCCGCCCTTGCCTCGTCGGCCGCCCGCCATCATGTCCGCCCAGGTTTGTGTTCCTGGTGCGTCTTTGGGCACCGGCGCGATCTTGCGACCCTTGGTGAGCTTGAATCCGACCTTGAGCACAGGCTTCAGATAATCCCAAATATGGGCGATGACGAGGGTCTCCAGGGGAGTCGTGCCCACCAACTTGGCCAGCGAGGAATAGAACATGTCCACCGTGATGGCAAAGCGCGCGCCTGTCTGGGTGATGTAGTGCTCAAGCTCAGGGGTCGAGGACAGCGGGTGAGTCAAAACGGCCCGCGCGCCCAACTTGTTGACCGCATAGAACGCGATGACGACATTGGGGATATTGGGCAAGGAGACGACCACCGAGTCCTGGCTCGTCACCCCCGCCGCAGCCAGTCCGTCCGCACATTCATCCACGGCGGCGAGCAGCCACGAATAGGTGAAGTGGCGTCCCATGTACGCGATGACGAGTTGATCCGGCCATTTCTCGGCGCCGAGTGCCAGCATTTCATACAGGGTCTTGTCGGGAATCTCGACGTTCTCAGCGATATGTGCGATGTCCTCGTAGAACCTCAGCCAGGGCTTGTCCATGTGTCTCCTAAATTGTCTGCAGCAGTGCTGGCTCGGCGAAGTATTTCTTGAACAATTCCAAGGCGCGTGCGTCGTAATATCCGTCGGCGATGCGCTCGTCGAGGGCAAACGTGAGGTCCACCACCTGTCTGACGACAGGGACATCTCCCTCACCCACGATAACAGCTTTGCGCACCTGTCCGATGCACATGAAAATCGAGCAGGTCCCCCACTCGATCAGGTGGTGGTAGGGAGCGCCCATGCCGACCGAGCCCAAGTTGGCAATGTACACCGAGCAGCGCAGAGGGTCCACGCCGCGCAAGAACTTGGGCGTGTCGAAATAGAAGTCCCATGTCTCGATGAGTTTGATGGCGATTCTCAACAGGAGGCGAGGCATCGAGTAGAACAAAGAGACAAGTTTATCATCTTCTGTTTCGACTCCATCCTTGGCCAACCGGATTTCGCCCGTTAACTTCGCCTTCAGAGTCTCGGCGGTGTCGTCAGACTTCACAGCGACCAGGACGTTCGTCTCTGTCGAATCTTCCTCCATGGCCCGGCGCGCGATGAAACTCAAGACCACGTCTTTGCGTTGGTACAGGCGCCGTCCTTGGATGTAGCGATTCAGTTGAGGCCGAGCGCGCAGAATCTTGGTCAAAGCCGTCAGACATGCCTGGAAGAAGGTGATCTCGTGGTCAGTCCCCTTCGACTGGTCGATGTACTCCAGCAGGGCGTCCACTTCGACAGTCACCGGAAAGTAGGCGATGGAGTTGTTTCGGCCACGCATGATGTACGGGAACAAGCCGTTGAGGCTTGAGGGCAATGTCACGCGCGTCGCGTCGTACCTATCCCCACGTCCCATAGCGAATGCCTCCGTTTCCTCTGGTCAGTCGCCCATTCGACAGGCGCTCACGACTCACTACGATAGCGTAACTTTACGATACCGTAACTTAGTAAGACGCTGATCATTCATGCAGCGCCCTGACACTTTGTCCAGAGGCGCCACCATGGCGATAGGCACGGCACATCGCGGCACTGAGAACCGCTCGCCAATCCGATGAGATGCACGCCCTCAGAGCACCGGCAGGAACTTCGCCAGTTCCCATGCGGTCACCTGACGGCGGTACTCTTCAAACTCGGCACGCTTGTTCTTGAGGAAGTAATCGAAGACATGCTCGCCCAAGGTCTCGGCCACCAATTCAGAGCGTTCCATGACGTTGAGCGCCTCATCCAGATTGCGCGGCAACGGTGTAATGCCCATGGCCTTTCGCTCACGGTCGGTGAGGCTCCACACATCGTCCTCAGCTCCAGGAGGCAATTCCAAACCCTGCTCGATGCCGTCCAGGCCAGCGTTGAGCATGAGGGCATAGGCGAGGTACGGGTTGGCGGCCGAGTCGATGGAGCGCAACTCCACACGCACAGATGCGCCCTTGTTCGGCTTGTACCCTGGCACACGCACAAGAGCCGAGCGATTGTTGCGACCCCAGCAGATGTACGCCGGAGCTTCCAAGCCCGAAGCCAGTCGGGCGTACGAGTTGACCCACTGGTTCGTGACGGCGGTGATCTCGCCGGCATGGGCGAGCAGACCAGCCACGAACTGACGCCCGATACGGGAGAGATGGTATTCGTCGGAAGCGTCGTAGAAGGCGTTGGTGTCGCCCTCGAAGAGCGACATGTGGGTGTGCATGCCTGACCCCGGCACATCCGTGAGCGGCTTGGGCATGAAAGACGCCTGGATGCCGAGGAGGGCGGCGACCTCTTTGACGACCACCCGGAAAGTCATGATGTTGTCCGCCATGGACAGAGCATCAGCGTAGCGGAGGTCGATCTCGTGCTGACCAGGGGCCGCCTCGTGGTGCGAGAACTCAACCGAGATGCCCATTTGCTCCAGCATGGAAATCGTCTTGCGCCTGAAGTCCGAGCCTTGACCCAGGTTCGTGTGGTCGAAGTACCCCGCATGGTCCAGCGGCTTCGGTGGCTGACCAGGTTTGGTGTTGGCCTGGAAGAGGAAGAACTCAATTTCAGGATGGGTGTAGAAAGTGAACCCCTTCTCCCCCGCCTTCTTCAAGGTCTTCTTGAGCACATAACGCGGATCGGCGTACGACGGCGACCCATCAGGCAAGGTGATGTCGCAGAACATGCGGGCGGTGGGCTTCGATTGATCCCGCCAGGGCAAGGTCTGGAAGGTCGCGGGGTCGGGATGGGCGATCATATCCGACTCGTACACGCGGGCGAACCCCTCAATGGCCGACCCGTCGAAACCGATGCCCTCCTCGAACGCGCCTTCCACCTCGGCGGGCGAAATGGCGACGGACTTGAGGAAACCCAAAACATCAGTGAACCAGAGTCGGACAAATCTGATGTCGCGCTCCTCCATGGCGCGCAACACGAACTCAGTCTGCTTATCCATACTCGTACTTTGGCCCACGGGTGTTACGGGCACATGACATGTACACACGATGGCCATGCTGTGTGTCGAATGGTGGCCATCTCCATGAGAGTGGTGGAGTCCAGCCGAGCCATTGGGGCTCAGACTAAGATATGTCGAGTGAGTCATGTAGAGCCCTATCCCCAGACCCCTCGCCGTCCTGTCCCCTCGTCCATCCCCCGACCCGAGTATGTGGGCCGCCCCACTGACGCGCCCTATGATGGCCCAGACGTGGTCGACGAAGACACCATCGCACGGATGCGTGAGGCTGGGCGTGTCGCGCATTTGGCTATCGCTGAAGCCGCCAAACTCATAGCCCCTGGGGTCACCACCGACGAATTGGACGCCGCCGCTCACAAGTTCATCGTGGCCAACGGCGCTTACCCCTCGACTCTGGGGTACAAGTATTTTCCCAAGTCAATCTGCACATCGGTCAACGAAGTCATCTGCCACGGCATTCCTGACACGCGACCGCTGGAAGACGGAGACCTCGTCAAGATCGATATCACCGTCTTCAAGGATGGCGTCCACGGCGACAATTGTGCGACGTTCGGCTGTGGGACACTCGACCAAGCCTCCACCGACCTCATGAACCGTACCCGCGAGGCTATGAATCGCGCGATCGCCGCGGTCAAACCCGGTCGCCAGTTCAATGCCATCGGACGGGTCATTGAGGCGTATGCCAACCGCTTCGGGTATGGCGTCGTGCGCGATTACACCGGTCATGGTATCAACACCTCTTTCCACTCCGGTCTGATTGTCCTGCACTACGATGAGCCGCGCGTCACCAAGATCATTGAGGAAGGCATGACCTTCACCATCGAGCCCATGCTCACCATGGGCGACTACCACGCCCACATCTGGGACGATGATTGGACTGTCGTGACCAATGACTTCTCCCGGTGCGCCCAGTTCGAGCAGACACTCGTCGTGCGTGCCGATGGAGCTGAGATTCTGACCAAACCGTAGGGAACCCCTCATTGGCCCTCGTCGTCATTCCGCACATCGTCGTGGAATCCATCTGAGAAGGCGACATCCTTCGGCTTGCCATTGAACACACCCCTACGGAGCAAAGTGCCAATACAGATTGGGCATCGTTCCCCGACGCTAGTCGATGCGACCCAGTACACTGGTACCGGATGAGCTGGCCGGGTGACCGCGCAGAAATGTGAGGAAAGTCCGGACTCCACAGAGCACGGTGGTGGGTAACACCCACCTGGGGCGACCCACGGGACAGTGCCACAGAAAGCAGACCGCCCTGGCGACAGGGTAAGGGTGAAACGGTGGTGTAAGAGACCACCAGCACTGCGAGTGATCGCAGTGGCTAGGCAAACCCCACCGGGAGCAAGACCAAGAAGGCCGCAAGGCCGCGTCAATCGGGTTGCTCGCCTGATGATTGACGGGTAGGTCGCACGAGGCATGGCCTCGAAGGTTCGTGGCAACACGGATCGCAGATGGATGGTCACCGGCTGGCAACAGTCACAGAATCCGGCTTAGAGGCCAGCTCATCCCCATATTTCCCCTTGTGTGAGCGTGTTTTGGCTTGTGGTTGGGTAATTTCGTAGCGTCATTCTATGTACATATATGGCACTCTATTGTCTTCAATGTACTGGCAAGTGACTGGCAAGGCACGCTCAGGACGACCCACTTCGCAGGCGTCCACTGGCAAGAGACTGGCAAGGATTCCAGCATGACATGTTGCCTAGAATGCATAAGAGAGGGGCCCCCTCACCATGGTCGGTGAGGGGGCCCCTCTCTTGGTTCCTCTTGCACCTAGACACCTAGACGCCTTGAGGTCTTGACGGGGGTGGAGGTCCTTTGCCTTCCCAGATGTGATTCTGGAGAGCGTCGATGAAGTCTCCTTGTTCGCGGATGAGGACAGCGTCCTCGCGTCGGAGTCTGAACAACTCGTCCCTCTCTTTCTCGTGCTCGACTCGTCGAGTGCCCATCTCCGTCTGAAGCTTCGTGATTTCCGCTTGAGCGAATGTGAGCGCTTCTTGCAGCTTGTTGATTCTGGTGATGAGGTAGCCGTACCCGCTGGCGGCAGCAGCGATAACGGCACCGACGATGACCACGAGGACTTCGTCGAGATAGGTCAGGCTCAAGTCCATGGTTAGGCGAGTCCTGCCTGGTCTGGCTCATACGGCTTGTACGCGGCGGGCTTCAACTCCTCGGCGCCGTTGAGGCTGGGTGCGCCGCCGGTGACGGTTCCTGAGGCGATGGTGGTCAGGACGGACACGAGGGTGGCCATGGCGACGACTGAGAGGAGGGATATCCAGTCGATGTCGAGGAGACCGGTCGCGTTGGCGGTGAGCAGGGCGACGGCGGCTTCACAGGCGGTTTTGATGGCCCTCTCAGCGAGGGCTTTCCAGAATTGCTTGGTCCACATGAGATGTTCCTTTCTATGGCAGTTTGATGATTTGTCCGGGATGGATGAGATCCGGTTTCGAGAGGCCGTTCAACTGTGCGAGAACAGGCCATGTTGTCCCATACTTTGCGGCGATGGCACTCAGGTTGTCTCCAGGGGCGACGACGTGGACTCGACTGGTCGGTGTGCCTGGGTCATTGTTGGTGCCGACGTGGACTCGCTCTCCGGCATGGATGAGGTTTCCGCCGTTGTGGGCGGCGTCGAAAAGGGCTGGGTTCCAGGCCTTGAGTTGGGCGAGGGTGACGCCATGCTTGGCGGCGATGGTGCTCAGGTTGTCTCCTGGGATTACCACGTAAGTGCCAGCAGGGGCAGGCTCAGGGCTCGTGCTTGGTGGTAGAGGAGCAGGAGGCTGATTCCCGCCACTGCTAGAACGGTCGCCCAAAGCGAGCTTGTGCCATGCTTGCGTGTCGCCGTTGAATAGGTTCGCATCGAGGGATACCTCCTCATACTCGGATGTGAATTGCCAGATCGTCAATGGCCAGGGATAGGCAGGGAATCCCTGGGCGATGGCCTCGGGATACAGGTCGGTGACTTGTTTCCCGTTGGCGTCGAGTCGTCCCCAGTTGGCAAGCCACAAGGGTGAGCTTTCGGCGACTGCGGGATACACGCGAGCAGCGGCACTGCCTTGGACGTACAGTCCGGCCCAGACGTTGGTCCGGGAGTGGACGCGCTGGATGAAGGTTTTCACCCAGTCCCGTTCTTTCGCCTGCTGTCCCCAAATCCCATTGAGTTGTGCCTCGAAGTCGAGCCACAGAGTCGCTTCGCCGAGATAGCCTTGGATGGCATCGACGAAGCTGTCGGCTTCTTGGATGGCGTCAGATCCTGCGGCGTTCGGTTCGCCATACCAGTACACGCCCCGCAGCTTTCCAGCACGCTTGGCTGCTTGGTAGTGGATGTCGCACATGGGGTCCACGGTGGTGCCGTAGCCTGCCCGTGCAATGACAAAGTCTGGGGCGGCCCACAGAGGTGTGGATTGCTGCCAGTAGGAGACGTCGATTCCTTTGAGCATGGGGTTGTGCCTTTCTTGTTGTTGGTTATCCGAGGGTGAGGGTGAGTAGCCCGGCCAGTCCGCAGGCCACTTGGTACAGGGCGTAGAGGAAGAGCGCGCAGGCTCCGATTGTGGCGAGTGTCAGTACTACAGCGAGGATGGCTGGAATGGTGTCTCGGCGCGGCGTTTTCACTCGTGGAGGCTGTGTCCGCATGAGCAGTCCTTGTGATTGTGGCACCACGGCAGGCCGCAGTCGGGACAGATGATGTCAGCGGTCATGCCTCTATGCTTCGTGCATGAGGCGATGGCCGGATCGTCGGGGTGGGGACTGTCTGCGGCGGCCATCGGTGTGGGTTGGTTTGCTGTGCCGCTAGCTCGCTCGATGGCGAGTTGGAGTCTGAGGTTGGCGCACTGGGTGACCGCGTCTTTCAATTCTTCAATGAGGATTTCTGTGTTCATTAGGTGTCCTTTCTGGATTGAATGTCTGCACTCTCTGGTGGTGATGCACGTCAGAGTGAGGTGTTAATTCCGAGCCATCGCATGGTTATGGGCGACAATGCCATGGCCTGACCCGCTAGGCTGGAAATGGTGAACATAAATCCTGTTGTTGCGGACGCTTTGACGTACCAGTTGAGTCCCCACAGGCCGGCCGGTGATACCGGAGATAGGAAAATCCATCTTGGTTTGGCGATGGCATATGGATAGGTCACAGTGAAATCCAGTGCTTGTCCATCATTGATCGACCCGGAGAGAGCAATCGACCCTAGGGTGAACAGGTCATTGGCGCCGGTGCCGCCCATCTGAAAGAGCGCGCCTCGAATGGCTGTGTTCCCGTTCGGCCACATCCAAATTGCCGCCCTGGTGTTCAAAATGCCGCTCGGACCCGCCCCTTGGATGACCAACGTGTCGCTTTGGGAGCCCTGGTTGTAGGCATAGATCGTTGGGGGATTCACGCTTCCCGACGACCCCATTTTGATTCCTGGCGCTCCTCCGTAAACATCACTCGAAATGGTGACTTGGTCATCGCCTCCTGCTCCTGAGGAGAACTGGCCGATGGCTGTGATCTGTCCGGTGGATGAGGACAGGGAGAGTGTTTTCACGCCAGACGAGTTCCATGCTGCGAGTTCGCTGTCGGTGATCTTGATGCCGCGTGATGCAGTGGCTGTGGTCTGGATTGTGGCTCCGGTGATTGTCATTCCGTCGATGGCTGTGGAGGAGAGTTTCTCTGTGGTGATGGCGCCGGCCGAGATCTTTTCTGCAGTGATGGCGTTGGCAGCAATTTTGGATGCGACAATGGAGCCATCGACGATGAGTTGGCCGTCGCTCATGGCTCGGATTACTGGTTCTGTCCACCAGACTTGTCCGGTTGCGGTGCCGTTAACGTACAGTCCTGGGATTGCTGCTGGGTTCTGTCCTTTGGTGGTGGGTACCGTGGAGACTCCTGAGACGAGTGTCCAGGTATTTGCAGGGATTTCCGCTGGATTGTTTACTTGCGTCCATGACGTGTAGGTTCCGTCCGATCCGTAGATTCTTGCTCTGACAGAAGCTGCAGCGGCGGGAATCGCCGTGTCTGACCGTACGTAGGCCGTTACGTAGTATTTCGCTCCTGAGATGACGGGGATACCTAGACCGAAAGCATTGCCGAGTGCCCAATATGCTCCGCGTTCGGTAGTGCCGGCGACGATGCGGAGACTTGCGACGCCTGGTGTTCTGACGACAGTCGTGTCTGCTGTTGCGTTTGCTGTTGCCCAGGCGAGAGTCCCCCACTGGTTGAAGCCCGGATCGGGAATCAGGTTCGATGTTGACCCGACCACGAGTTTGTCCGCGGTGATAGCTTTGGCAGCGATCTTGTCCGCAGTGACCGCTTTGGCAGCGATCTTGTCCGCAGTGATGGCAGATGTGGCAATATTTCCTGCTGCAATCGTTCCTGCAGCAATCTTTGCGCCCGTGATTGTGGCCGCAGCGATGGCATTGGCGGTCACTGAGTTTGCTGCCAGCTTGTCTGCGGTCACAGCGCTCGCAGCGATCTTGTCCGCAGTGATGGCAGATGCGCCCACTTTCACAGCCGTTATCGCCCCGTCGACGATCAGTTCTCCTGAGGCCATGACCCGCACCACGGGGGTTGAGTAGGTGATTTCTCCCGTCGAGGTTGCGGCTGTGTAGAATCCGAAAAGCACCCTAGGGGAATCCCCTCGCGCGTTTGTCAGTGTGATAACACCTGTGACTTGCGTCCACGTATTGGCTTGCAGTGCCGGGCAATTGAAGTTTTGTCCGGTTGTTGCGTTGGCATCGTCGTAGGAGAGGAGACGCATGTGCGCGGTAGATGCTGAAGTATCGGTGGCCGACTTGACCCAAAACGACACAGCCATCAGCTTCCCAGCAGGACAACGTGTGGCATCAGTAGCGACCGCACCAGCATAGGAATAGAGGGCAGTCCCACCAGGATGGACAAGAGCATTTCCACCATCATGACCTGCCCCTGCGACGACATAGGTTGCTGGCCAGCGTCCGAGGGTCATGGCCGGGTCTGGAACGAGGTTTGCTGAGTTTCCGATGACGAGTTTGTCGGCAGTCAGCGTTCCTGCCGCGACCTTTGCTCCTGTGATGGTTCCAGCGGCGATCTTCACTGCGGTTACAGCGTTTGCTGCGAGACCATCTGCCGTGATTGCTCCGGCCGCGACTTTCACTGCGGTCACTGAGCCAGCGGCTAACTCGGTTGCGGTGACGACACCCGCAGCGATATCTCCGGCCTGCACGGCTCCGGCGGCTATCTTGCCTGCGACTATGGCATTGGCCGCAACCTTGTCAGCAGTCACTGCTGAGGCACCAATCTTCTCCGCCGTAATCGCTCCAGCAGCCAATTGGGTCGCGGTAATGGTACCGGCAGCAATCTTTCCTGCGGTGACCGCATTGGCGGCCAGCTTATCCGTGCCAACAGAACCGGCTGCGATCTTGTCCGCTGTGATGGCAGATGCCGCGATTCGGGCAGCGTCGAGAATCCCTGTCGTGATCTTGGTCGCATCAAGCGCGGCGATGACGGCATTACCGACCGTGACGACAGTCCATGCTGTGCCTGACCAGCGCCAGCGGGCAATCTCCACATTCGACGCATCAATCTTCCGCCACTCGTCACCAGCGAGAGCGCCGGAACCAGACGCATTCGCGCTCGAGTAGGTAATCTTGTTTTTCCCGTTGGCGGCGGTCATGGCTTGACCAGCCAGTGTAGATGCCGCGTCGATATCGCCTGACAGTGTATCGATCATCTGAGCGACTTGAATCTGTGTGGTCACATCTGTCACCGAAAAGTTGGACGCATAGGTAGCACCCGTGAATGCGAAGCCCGGCTTGATGCGCTGAGCAGGGGCAGGGATAGTGAAGTCATACGAGACATGCGTCCAGGCAGTCGCACCGGTTGCTTTTGTCCCAGACAGTGTCGCCCATGCCGACCCGTCGTACCATGTAAGGACTGGGGTGATGGCGTCAGTCGCTGCCGAGTTTCTCACCCAATCCGCTTCGACTCTGACTGTGCGTCCAGCAGCAATCACGAACCCTGTGCCGTCTCCCGTGATGAGGGCGGTCGATGTCGTGGACTTGCCACAAGAGGAAGCTGGGGGTGGTACGCCAGATGGGGCCCCACCCGCTGACCATGTCCAGACCGCTGACGGGGCCGCCGTCGCAGACGACGCCCAATTATCGACATTGGCCAAGTCATCGCCGAAATCCGGATTCTTCACCCACTGCGAATCCAGCGCAGCGGCGATAGCAGACTGTGCCGCCATCGCTGACGCCTGCGCGGCAGCTGCGGTCATCGCAGCATCCGACGCTTGGGACGCTGCCTGACCAGCAGCCACCGATGCAGCCGCAGCATCACTGGAAGCCTGAGATACATCAGCATTGAGCTGACTCAACTCGGTCGCGTGTGCCGCAACATCGTTTTGTGCGGCCTCAATATCGGTCTGCGCCTGCGCGACTTGAGATAGCGCACTCGAAGCCGACGCCCCCGCAGCCGATGCGGCCGAGGATGCTTGACCGGCTGCGGAGATCGCATTCGCTGCATCACTGGCGACCTGGGCGACCTGGGCATCTAAGGCCGCCAATTCGTCGGTATGGTCGGCGATAGTTTGCGCGGCACAGCCGAGACCTGCTTGCATGTCGGCGGTGGTCTCCTGTAATGCGCCAACCTGTTCAAGTGCGTTAGCAACATCGGTCTGAGCCTGGCTAAGATCCGTGCTCGCATGCTCAAGCTCCGATTGAATCCCTGGGATGATGTGCGTGGTCACGTTCGTGATGGTCTGAGTGTTGGCGCCGACTTCCTCCATCGCTGCCGCTATGTCCGCCTGCGCCTGCGCCGCATCGGTCTGCGCTTGAGCCACATCGGTCTCGGCCTGCTCAAGTCGAGAATCCAATGTTCCTAGTTCGGCCATCGCTTCGGACAGCTGCTCGACAATCGTCGTGCCAATCAGATCGCCATCGCACACAGCCACTGGAGTGACTGTGACCCAGTCGGTAGGGTCTGACTCGTTCCCGGACGTGTCTACAGCAGTCAGTCGGAATGTGACCTCCATACCGACTGTCAGGTCAGTCAGCACGAGAACACCAGGGTAGGTAAACGTACCCACTGGCTTGTCAATATCTTGTCGGTAGACGAGCACGCGGTCAAAATCGGGGGGCATCGGACCATCGTCTTCCGACAGCCCGTCCCACTGCACCGACACTGTCGACATTTTCGATGCCACTATCGGTAGTGACGGGACGGGGGGCGGGGTCTCGTCGGCGACGACCAGGACGGCAACGGGCTGCGACCAGGCCGACGTTCTCCCGCCCGCGAGGGCACGCACCTGATACGTCCAGGTCTGGCCCGGAGTCAGCGGCTCATGCGCCCACTCGACCGCCGTAGTGGTGGCCAACAGCAGGCGCGGATGTCCGTCCGCTTCGCCATACACCTGATAGGTGACTTTGCCTATGTCGCGCCCATCAATCATCTGCGAGACGGGCGTCCAGGACAGGACGACCACGCCGAAAGGTTGTCCGTTCCAGCCGAAGTCGACCTGCGACACACCCTGCACGTCCAGAGGAGCTTTCGGAGAGGATGGCGGCGGCACTGTCGGGGCGGGCGTGACAATAGAAGTGAGCGACGCGGCCCGTGCGCCGAACGTCGTCACCCATTTCGACGCGTCAATCAAGTCCCGTTTCAGGCCGGTCAGGCGCAGAACTGTCTCCGTGGCTCCGCCTTCGTCCACGACATGAGTGTCGCCGACATGGAGGCGACGCACTGCAGCGTCGGTCAGACCCAGGTCCAGAGCGTTCGCGGTCACTGTGCCCCACGCCTGGGCCGCAAGGCGGTTCAGATGGCGTTGTCCATCAAGGTGCAGCAAGTGAGGGTCGGTCCCTGCGAACTCCAAGACTTCTTGCCGGAACCCGTACTTGGCGACCATCCCCGTGTCGGTTAGGTAGTCGAGACCGTCGTTGTCGGCAGCGATGGTGACTCGTGTGCCGTCTTCCAACTCGCCGCCGAGGACGACCAACGACGTGGGCACACTCGTCACATCGAGATCGGTCTCGCGAGAGATCATGTTCTCCGCGAACTTCACCGACTGCCCGGTCTCGCCAATGTCGGCGAGCCAATGCAAGACCACTCCATCGGCGGCGGACTCCGGGTATTCACACACCAGGAATCCGCCCAGGCGCGCGACCAGTCGGGACACTTCATCCAAGGCCGACTGCCACGTCTCCGAGGCCATCTCGATTTCCGGGCCGACCTGCCCAGCGGCGTTCACCTCGGTCACCGTCACATCGCCGACACTGAACCACAGCCGAGGGTCTGGCTGACGCTCGTTGTACGCATCAACGATGGTGGACAACAGAGCATCTGGTGACGCCACCGCAGTCCATGGCGCGATCTTGACGCCAGCCATGGCTGACAGAAGACCTTCCGCCACGACCTCACGTGTATCCCAAATGTCGGCGATAGGAGCCTGCGTCACCACCCCACGCCAGACGATCTGGGACCGCTCCCGTACCGTCGCCACGGACCGGCCTGGAACGGGTACGGACCAGAACGGCGAGGCCTTCGGCACCGTGAAGTCCAGAACGCCTGCCTTGTTGACCGCTTCCTCCAAGACTGGAGAGTCAACCGATAGGTCGGTGTCTCGACTATCGAAGATCAGTTGAGCGTCGGTTCCTTGCCCGGTGTCGCACTCGACCGTGAAATATGTGCTGCTCATGGTCACATCACTCCTTCCGCACGCCACGGCCCGACCGTCATAGTGAGCCGGAATTCCAAGGCCTGCCCGAACGCCAGAGGTTTCATTTCGGACACTTCCCCGACTCCATGCCAGGGCAGTAGGAGATCAGGGACAATGTCGGACCCTTCTTCTGTTGAGATGATTTGCACATCGAGCTCCTGCCCGTGCAGGCCAAGCGCTTTGCGCTCCAATGCCAGGGCGACCAGGTCTGCGGGCAGACCATTGGGAGCGGCTTCGCGACCCAGGAACACGTCGAACGTCAGCTTCGCGTCGCCGAAGACTGGACGACCGTCCGTCAAGAGACGCGACACCTCGACCGTGCCATCACGACCAGGAACCGTCACGCGCTTCAACACGACATCAGGGGGCTCGACCACCCAAGACTCCACCACCACCGACATCCCCGACTCGACGACCACCGCCCCAGACTCCGCAACGAAATGTATATAGGCCTGCATCTCACACCACCCCTCGGAGTTCCATCGAAGACAAGCCAGCGAGTTGGCTGGAAACGCGACCACGAGTCGTCTTTGCGAAGACTCTGCCGTCGACCATCATCACTTGGCCCTTCTCAGTCAATGCGATCAGGCGGTCAAGACGTGGCGCCAGTGAGCCTTTGGACGCGTCGGCGGAGGCCGTGTCGGAAACTGCGATTGAACCCAAATCGCCGAGGCTCGCCGTGAGGGACACCTGCGCTTCGGCGGCGATTCCAGATGCTGCAGCGGCCACGTCAGCACCCATATCTGCCATCGCGGCCACAGCGTACGAGCTGGAGTCCTCGATTCCGAGCGCGAGTCCCGCGCCGAGTTGAGCGCCGACTTCGTCGCGGAACACGGTCGAAGGGGAATGGATACCGAAGACGCCCTTGATGCCGGATATGATGCTTGACGCGAATCCGCTGATCTTTCCCATCACCCAGCTGTACATTCCGCTGACACCAGCCCACCGCCCAGAGATCAGGTTGGACCCGGCGCTGTAGAGCGACGAGGCGAGGTTGCCGAACGCAGAGACGGCGCGACCGCCGAGGCCACCGAGCCAGCTACTGAGCGACCCCCACATGTTGGAGACGCCATTGTGGAGACCTGTGATGAGGTTCGTGCCGGCGGTGATGAGCCATGTCCCGGCGGAGGCCAGTGCCCCGGTCGCGACGCCCCATAGTTCGCCGAGTTTCGCCCCGACGCCAGCGATCATTGCGGCAATGCCGTTGACCAGTCCTTGAATCAGATCCGTGCCAAAGTCGGCGAATACCGTCGACGGCGAATGAATACCAAATAGTTCTTTGAACTTGTTTATTACGCCGTCGGCGATTTCGACCAGGGCGTCCCACAGGTAGGGCAGGGACTCTGCGAGGCCTTGGCCGAGGCCCAGGATGATCTGGCCCCCGACCTCTGCGATCTGGGGTATTGCGTCGATGATGAATCCGACGATGCCGATGATGATTTGGGGCAGGGCGTCGATGATGACGGGCAGGCTGTCGGCCAGGCCCTGGGCCAGGCCGAGCATCAATTGTAGGGCCGCGTCGAGCAGCATCGGGGCGTTTTCTCCCAATGCGCCGACCAAGGCGATGACTGTGTTGACGGCCGCGGGGATGATGGTTGGCAGTGAGTCTGTGATGCCCTGCACTAGCGCAGTGAGGGCTTGCATCCCTGCGGCAAGTATCATGGGTAGTTGGTCTAGCAGGCTCGCTGCGAAACGCGCCAAGATTGGGACTGCAGACACCACGAGGTCGGGCAGGGACTGCATGACGCCTCCAACGAGACTTGAGATGATTTGTGTGCCGACATCGATGAGGGTCGGCAGCATTGCCATTGCCTGCCCGCCGATTTGAGAGACGGCCACCCCGATCTGGGGGGCGAGTTCGACCACCTTCGACCCTATATTGTCGATCACTGGTGAGATGTTGGTCAAGACTTGGAAGAATGAGGAGATGACGTTTCCGCCGAGCGTGGCGATGTCGGAGTCGGCGTCTCCGAGGCCGATGAGCAGGTTCGTCCAGGATGCTTTCATCATGCCGACCGCTCCGGAGATCGTTGTCGACGCCTCCAGGCTGGTCGTCCCGGCGATGCCCATGTTGTCTTGGACGGTGTGGATCGCTTCAATGATTTTGTCGAAGGAGACGGTGTTGACGTTTGCTGCTGTTGCGGTGAAGGAGTCTCCCAAGACTCCTGAGTCGTTGATCAGGCGTGCCATCTCTGACTGTGTGCCGCCGTAGCCGAGCTTGAGGTTGTCAAGCATTGTGTAGTTCTGCTTGGCGAAACCTTGATAGGCAGTCTGAATGGAGGTGATGTCCGACCCGAACTTGTTGGCGTTGTCGGCCATGTCGATCATCGCCTGATTGGCGATGTCACCGGCTTTGGCCGTGTCACCGCCCAATCCTTGCAGGAGGGCCGCCGAGAACGACGTGATCTGCGACATGTACTCGTTCGCGGACAGTCCAGCCGTCTGATATGCCTGCTGTGCGTACTGCGTCATCTTCGCTGTCGACTGGCCGAACATCGTCTCGATGCCGCCGATGTTCTGCTCGTACTGGGCGTACTGGTCGACGACTGACTTCCCCAGCGCGAGGGCGGCTGCGCCTGTGGCGACAAGTGCCGCAGCGCCCACCTGGACGGCTTTGCCAAACAGTGAGCCGATTTTGCTTCCTGCGCTTGACGCTCCGGAGGATGCCTGTGACTCCAGTTCTTTCCCGAAGTTCTTGGCGTCGGGTGCGACGGTCACCCATGTGGAACCAATCTCAGGCATGTCGGCTCACCTCGTCTCATGTCTTCTCGGCGAACTCTCCGGATCTTGCCCGTGCCAAGAGTTCTTCTATCTGTGTTCTGGTGCGCCCTGCCGTGTTCCCGTAATGCTCACATCTGACCTGGGTCCAAGGACGGATCGGGTGGGGTTTGACATCGCCGCGCCGCTTCGGGTCAGTGTGGATGGCCACGTTCAGGTCGTACAGGTCTGCCAGGACGATGGTCTCGGCGCTGATTGGTCGAGACCATCCGTTGAGGCTCGCGCACAGCCATGAGGACGGGTCGGCGGACAGGCGCTCGACTAGCCTGATCGCCTCCCCCAAGGTTGGGCGCCCGGGTCGCCCGATGTCGTCTAGTCCGTGGCCGAAGCGTGTCCGCCAGTCGTATTCGATGGCTCCGAGGTTCCGGGTGGCGAGTCGGGCGAAGCTGAGGCTTCCCCCAGGCTGGCCCCCGTCGTCTGGTTGTATTCGGCGAGCCAGCACATGAACATGTCGCGGAAGTCGTTCACGTCCATCTGGAGGATCTCGTTGGTCTGGGTCGGGGCGATCACAGTGATGAGGTCCATCATCGCCTTGTTGCTGGACAGGGCTTTCGCCTCTCCGATTTCCAACAGTTTTCCGACCCTCATCATCAGAGGGAGTGTGACGGCGGTCGGCGCGTCGTCACCGTCGAACTGGATCGGAGTCCAGACAAGGGTCTTGCCTCTCACCTCATACTCGCGGCGGCCGTCAACTGTCGTCTTAGTCACAGAGTTTTTCTTCTTGTTCGTCATGGCTCAGTGTTTCCTTCAGATCATGCGGGGGTCTTGAGCGCGGTCATCCAAACCTTGGCCTGGCCGCCGAGGGTGGCGTCATTGTTTAGGTCGAAGGTGAGCGCGTAGCCGATGGCGTTGTCGTGGTTCAGCGAGATTGTGTCGATGCTGACCACGACTGCTTTGGGGGCGTAGACACGGATCAGTTCCTCAGCATCAATCGAGTCCACAACGAGCGGGACAGGCTGGCGCCTGGTGTTCGTGTTGATGATGAACGAACCGTCGGTGTCATTCTGGGACACGGTCACACCGAACGCGAGTTCGATGGTCTCCAGCTTCGTTTCGATGAGCGTCACTATCAACTGGGGCGTTCCGTCAGGGGCGGCACGGATGACGCGGACGACCGCGCCGTCCTGCCATGCCTTGATGGACGTCGGGGAGCCCGCCCCTGGCATCTTCAAATCGACGCCGGACTCGCCGTTGTATCCGAGGCCTTTCCATTGGGTCAGCGCCGAGCCGGTGCCCGTGGGTGCGGCGAGCGCCCCTGTGGGGTCGTAGTACACCTCGCCCGTCACGGCGACCCGTACATTGTTTGCGTTGAGGGACATTGCGTGGTCCCTTCCTTTCTCTTAAGTGGTGTTGTGTGATATGTGTTTCTTACACGGGCCGTTTGGTCTTGGATGTCTTCATGGTCGACGGCGCTATGGCAGATGGCCCCAGCGTCTCTGGCGACTCTGGCCTGCTGATTGTCTCTGTCGCTGTCTCCGGAGCGTCGGTCCAGCCTTCCGTGGTGTAGAGCTGTCTCTGTTCGGGGTCGACGTCAATCGTCTGATCCGAGTGTGGGTGCCTAAGTTTCATAGTTGCTTCCTCTCACTTTCATGTCGAAAAGGATTTGCCTCATGGGCGAGTCCTCGATGCCGAGGTCGGTCGGCCCGCCCGTCACAGTCATGGACAGCACTGGGGCGCCGTCGATGATGGACGGGAGTCTGGCCAGCAGCAGCGCCACCAAGTCGGTCACGTCCATGTCGTTCGGGGCGAACACGCGGCACATGACCGCAGCCGTGTCGAATGGTGGGTCCTGGGTCCCGCCGTTGCGGTTCCACATGATGGCACGATTCCATGACATTGGCACTTTTCGCCCGACTTGAAGGTCGGGCTGGTCAGTCAGCAGCTCCCTGGTGCGGTCGCATAGGAGCATCTCCACGTCCGGATAGAGCACCGGCGCCGGTTGCCATGTCGTCATTACTTCGTCCCCTTGCCCATCTTGTGTCCTTTGGTCTGCCCGACAGACTGAAGAGCCTGTGTGAGTGTCCCTGTCTGGAACTCCACGAGAGGGGCTTTCCTGTCGTCGGAGACGATCTTGACCACCATCCGGGACTTGTGTTGCTCCTCCTCGATGTGCAGCGAAGCCAGGTATGCGCCCGTGTCAACCGGAGCGATGGCGCGGGCTTTCGCGAGGACCTTTTCCGCGTCGGCCCTCAGAACGGCGTCAAGTCCGAAGCCACCATGCAGGAGTTCTTTCATGGTTGCTGTGTTCAGTTTGATTGGCCCAACGACCGTGTCCATCGACTTTGCCATCACTGGCGCCTTTCTCTATCCGACCTTGCGGCGAATGGTGGCCTGCACGCATGGATTCCAGCCTGTGAATGGGCTTCGCCAGGGAAACGGTTCTCCCACTTGCTCGTACTGGTTCCCGTGCCACTCCAGACGGTCCTGGTAGCTGACGTCCGTTCCTTCCGGGAAGAGCACCGTCAGCGTCTCGACGGACTGGTCGCGTCCCACGGACGTCGCTTCCGAACCGACACCTGTGGAGGGGTAGACGACGCACCCTTCCACATCGGTTCGTGTGGCGTCGTCCCAGTCGAGAGCAGTCTCGGTCTGCGAGTAAGGGTCGGTCACTGGGGCGGCATGCACGACTGTCACAGTCTCACCGAAAGGAACGTCCAGAGTGCCCGTCATCCGACATCCCCCTGGCGCATGGGGATGCTCACAGCGACCTGCTCGCTCTGGCCAAGCATCGTCAACTCGGACCGTGTCACGTACATGTCTCCGGAGGGGTTGCTCAGAGTGAATCCCAACGACACCGGGCCGACCGTCTGCTGTTGTTGTGTGACTGAGGGCATGTCTACGCTCGACTGCATGACCCGTTTCACCGCCTGGCACACGACCCAACGGGGAATCGAGGGATCCATCAGAGGCGGGTCAGCGGCGAGTTTCGTGTCGATGCCTGGGCATTCCTGGCGGACCATTGCTGACGCGACTTCCAGGAGTCCTTCGGCACGGCTCTGCTCGGGTGCGGAGAGCGGACGCCACAGTGTGGCAAGGTCGGTGACCGTCGCGAATGGTTCAGCCATCATCGCCTCCCTAGTTTGTTGAATTGTTGTCAGGTGCTCTGCCATTGAGCTACCCCGCCCGAAAGCGGGGGCAAGGATTTGAACCTGCGTCTTCCTGATCGTGGCGCGGGCAGGACTCGAACCTGCGACCTCTGGAGAATGAGTCCAGCGAGTTACCGTCTTCTCTACCGCGTTAAGGGGATTCCTTCCCCTGGTGAAGGAGAAACCACAGGGGAAGGAACCTTGTGTCTGCTAGGTGCGGGTCGCGTCCGTCAGTTTGACGAAGCGGCTGATGTCGTGGACCTGGAAGCCGATCTCGACTTCGCAGAGCAGGGCGAACATGTTGCGTCCGAACAGCGACACGAAGTTCGGAATCTCGACGGTCTCGTCGCCAGACGTGGTGACCGAGATGGTGCCATTCTCGATGGTTGCTTCGGTGGACTGCGACACTTCGATGCCGTTGACCATGCCCCAGATCGCGGAGTCCCAGTCGCCAGCGAACCCGATGGTGTTCGGGGTGCCAGCAGTGTAGACGCCCTTCGTGTAGAGGACGGGCTCACCGACCAGAGACGGCACCGTGGCGCTTTCTCCGACCGACCCTGCGAGCAGCGGACGGCCAGTGGTGTCGACCTGCTTGAGCAGCAGAGACTTGCCTTGCGGCGAGAACGCCCAGCCGTTCAACTGGCCGTCAGCAGCAGCCACAGTTCCGACAGCTTCCACGAGGCCAGCCCAAGTCCCCTCCTTCACGTTCGTGGCATGGGGTCCGATCTTCACGGCAGTCGCTGCGCCGAGTGTTGCAAAGTTCGATCCGGGAGCAGTTGTTCCGAACACCGTCGAATCGAACTTCTTCGCGATGGCGCTGGGGAGACGCCGGGCGAGTTCCTCGTAGAGGGCGGGCACGTCGCGGAGGAACTGCTTGGAGAATATCTCGATGACGGCCATCTTGTACGGGGTGAGCTGCCGCACGCCCATGTTGGCGTTGGAGACCTTCTTGTGGTCGGTCTCCCCGACCCAGTCGGCTTGAGCGTCTCCGGTGATGACGGGGATCGTGAGGCCGCGTCCTGGGACGGTGTACGGGCGGGCGAGTCGCATCACAGCGGACTCTTCCTGAGCGACACCCCAAATCTCCGTGGAGATCTCCGGGGGCAGCAGTTGGGATACGCCTTCACTCAGGCGTGAGATATCAATAGCCATGTTGTGGCTCCTTGTCTTGTGTGTATGTTTGTTTGTTGTTTGGTGTTTACTTGCGAATCCCGGCGAGGAACTCTGCGAACCTCTCCGCGTTCCCACCAGGCGCTCCACTGGGAGTCTTGCCGTCCGTCGCCACTCGTGGGACGACCGGCTTGGCTTGCTCGGTCTTCACGTCCTTCGGGGCCAGAACTGCGAGCAATTCATCAGCGGATGCTTCCAACTCTTCCTGCGTCGAACCGACAAGGTTCTTCGCCAAACCACCAGGCAAGCCCTTCGCATCTGCGACCGTTCGACGCAGCGCGTCGGCCTGGAGCTGCGCGTTCTGAGCCGTCAAAGCGGCGAGCGCATCGGCCTGTTTCTGAGCCTCGGTCTTCTGAGACTCGACCAGCTTGTCGTACTCTGCGGCCTTCTTCGCCAGTTCGTCGTGACCGGCGAACTTCTGCGCCTCTTTCGTGAGACGCTGCCTGACGATGTCGTTGACCTCGGCCTGGGTGAACGTCCTCGCTTCGGGCTCCGGCACTTGGGTCGGCTGGTCTGGACCGGGTGTGGTTTCAGTGGATGAATCGGACATAGTGGAATCCCCTCCTAAGGGTGTCGTAGTGTTGTTTGTTTCAGGCGGTAATCCCCATGTGGGTGCGCACCATCGCCTTATGGTGTGCTGGGTGGGTATAGCAAAGCCCCCGGAGTTTCGGGGGCTTGTGCATTGGGGACTGATTGTTCCTTGGGCTAGATGACTTTGGCGAACTCGCTCTTCACAAACTCGCTCACGCCAGCTTCGCCGAGGTAACCAATCACCAGTTTGACTTTCTCGGACAATTCGGCGGGCATTCGATAGCAACCCCTGCTTTCTACTGCGGCCGCTGAGACTGCCATGCCGAGGGCCCCGGGCCATTCTCCGGCGCTCACAGTTCCCTCTAGGTTTCGAAGTGTGTTGACGCTGACGGAGGCAGCACAATCGCGAATCACTTCTTCCGTAATCTTGGATGCCTCATAGTCATTCATGCTTTCATCATACATCAAGTTCAGTCAGATTCAGAGGTCTTGCAACCAATTCTCCGAGCCATCCGCGCCACATCACACCATTGCCGGATTTCGGGTATCCATGAACGAACCTAACAATACCTGTAGAATCAACCCAGGTCACGACCTCGACGATTACGCCATCAACGAGGCCTCGTCTTATGAGTGACGTTCCGCCAAGATCAGCATACTGTGGGAAATCCATGACCGCCTGAATAGCTGATGCGCAACGACCTGGTGTCCATGACGCAGGAAAGTGAGTCTTGTTGTTGACGACTGCGCCCCAAAGATGTCCGCCCTGACCCGTTCCTTTCAGCGCATCTGTAATGACCCCATCAAGAATGATCCGCATATCGTCCGCCGTGAGCACGCATGGTCTGGAATCGACGCCAAGTCGTTGTTGCCAGATGAGCCATGATTCCTCAGAACGCACACCGTCAGCATGACGGTTCCCGACAATGCCACTGTCCCGACCTCCATCGACATTGCTCCACACAGCAACAGGGACGCATTTGCACCCGGGATGATACTCATACATCACAATCTGTCGGCCGTGGAACTGGAGATATTCGGCATCTCTCTTGGCCAACAACTTGCAGAAATCACATGTTCCTGCCGGTATTCTTCGTAGTCCTGGTTTGGCTGGGTCGAGGCTGGCTGATACTGCGATGGTGTTGCGGTAGGCGGCTTTGACTTTCTTGTCGATTTCGCCTTCGAGGAAGTCGAGCATCTTGGAGGGTTGCGGGTTGGCTCCGAAGAGCCACCTAGCGGCGTATCGGACTTGTGCTTCGATGCCTTCAGCAGGTGGTGCGGGTTGCGCTTCGGACTTGACGAATGACTTGACTCCGGCAGCGGCTCTTGCTTCGTCGTAGAAGTCGCAGGCCATGGCGGCTGCCATCGCTGCGTACTTTTGGATGATGCGGGGCACTGCGACTTGGAACAAGGCGGAGAGTTGTTTCGAGTCGGTGTCTGTCTTCGACCAGTCCACTTTGGCGGCGAATGCTCGGAAGTCTGTCACTGCTCTGGCGACGATGGCTTCTTGCACTTGACGGAATTGGGGAAGGTTGTTCAGTGGTTCGGCCATCGGGGTGGGCCTCTCACTTCTCTTCGAGCAGAGTGGCTGTCTTCTCGGGCATCCTCAGCATCGCGAGCACGGCTCCGGTGAACTTGACTCCGGAAAGTCCTACGAGTTCGGCTGCGTTGTCGGGGTCGACTCCGGCTCGGATGGCGACACCGAGTGCGTCAAACTTGTCTTTCATCTCAGTGCCCCCCCCCAATGGCTTGCGGGGGTTCTGGGGTCTGTCGTGGTCCGATGAGTTGGTCGACGGCCTGTGTGCCTTGGGCCTGGCGTAGCTCGGCTTGGACGCGGCGTATCTGTTCGGGTTCCAGGCCGACCATTTCGAGGCCGACTGTGGAGGCGCCGAAGCCTGGGGCGACGGAGTCGATCTTGGTGACCGCGTCAGCAGCTGCGGCGAGGCTGACTGTGTCGGGGCGTTTCCAGTGCGGGTAGACGACTCGTGCCCATTCGGTGGGTGTCTTGGATGGGTCGACTTGAGCGAGGGCTCGTCCCATGAGGCGACGCAGTTGGGGTGTCAGAGAGGCGGACTGCCAGTGTTAGATCTCCAGTTCCAGTTCACGGTTGGCTTCCATGATCGCGTCGGCGCTCTCTGGGTTGTCTCCGACGACTCCGAGAGACCGCAGAGGCAGGGACGTTTCAGCGGCGAACGTTTGGGCGATCATGCGGAAGTGGTCGACGTTGGGTTGCATGGTCGCCTGGGTGAATTGGCCGACTTGGGGGATCTGCCCGTCTTTGTCTCGGCTCAGTGTCCAGAGGCTCTTGAGGTTGGAGATCCAGCCGGGCACGTCTTCGCCGTGGTCTTTGAATGCGGAGGGGTTGGCGCCGAGGACGTAGCGTTGGGGCAGGTTGTAGAACTCGGCGCCGATCTCGGTGCGGACCAGAGTCCTGACTGCCGAATCGGTCAACGCCATCACGGGGCGGCTGATTCTGGATGCGCCGAACGGGCGGCCCAGGAGTGGCTGGTAGGCGATGGGGTAGACGGGCAGGCCGAGTGTTTCGTCGTATTCTGAGGGGTCCACGGTCCAGGTGTTGAGGCTGCGGCGCATGACGACGACGAGGCCTGGGACGTAGAGGGCCATGTGGTCTGGGGCTCCTTGTGCGTCCCAGGAGACGACTGAGAGGGCGGCGATGGGGCCGCGCAGGCGTTCGTCCCATTCGGCGGTCGCTGTTTCTGCGGAGGCGAATGAGACCAGCACGTCGGGTTCTCCTTCTCCGCCGGCGGAGACGAACCCGAAAGCGCAGGAGTGCATGAGGCACGCGGTGAGGGCCGCTGGGATGAGTGTTTGGAGCTGGTTCGCTTCGATGATGCTGGTCAGGCCGATGTCGTCTGCGGAGTCTTCGTCTGGGGTGATCCAGGTGTCAAGGACGGTTCTGCGCACCATCGAATCGACTGCCTTGGCAGGCCATCCTAGGACTGAGCCGAGCCGGGCGAGATCGGACGCCAGGTTGAGCCCGATCGATGATGCGGTTTGTTTGTAGTCGTAGTAGCGGCGGCGTAGCAGGTTGCGTTGCTGTTTGTGGATGAGTTTCTTGACGAGGAAGTCGAGGGTGTCTTGCAGGTCAGGAGTGAGTCCTGGGACGCGGGGCGGAGAGGCGAGCGTGAGGGGTCGTCCACTTGTGCGCGACCATCCGACACCAGATCCGGCGCGGGTGTCGCGCAGGTACTGTGTCATTCCGATGCTTGTCATAGGATGCGATCACCTCCTTCGTCATCGTCGTATCGTCTTGTGGTCATTGCGGCCCATGCCGCCAGTGTCGCGGCTTCCAGCCCGACGATGCTTCCCTCGGTCGTGGCCGCCCATCCCCAGCCGCCTTGAGTCCCGATGGGACGTTTCGCCGCCCGTCCGACTTCCATGTCGAGGCCGGGTTGGCCCAGATGGGTGAGACGGCCAGATATGACGAGTTCCAGGAAGAGTGAGTGGGCGTCGATGACTTGCCCGACAGTCGGGGTCAGGATCGTTGTCTTCCCGACCCCTGCGGATTGCAGCGCCCCTGCGAGCATCCCGGATCCGGCTCTGCCGTCGATGACGATCTGGGCTGCCTTTTCCCATCGGGTGGTGAGCCATGTGGTGAGCCATTCGAGTCCGTCTGAGACGGGTTTCTCCGCGATGACTTCGACGTGGACTGGGCCTCCCGTGTCGCCACCGGTTCGTCTGGCTGCGACAACCAATCCGACTGTTGTCCCGTCTGCGGAGTACTTGACGCCGTAGCAGATGAGACCGGGGTCTGGTGCTGGTGTGCCGATCCGGGCGGTCCATTGGTCCGAGTTGATGAGCGGGGGTTCTGGTGATGTGTCGTCGTCCCAGATGCCGAGTGCTTCTCGTCTGAAGCCGTGTGCGTCGAGTGAGGATTTCAGCCTGTCGAACGCGTCGTCTTTCGTGTGGTCTGGATAGGACGGGTTCGCTTTCGCCCATTGTTGTTTGTCGTCTGGGTCTGCGTCAGTGTCTGCGGAGAACTCGACGTAGAGGCCTTTGCCGAGTCTTCCGTCGAGGGCTTTCTTGCGTCGCCAGGCGAACACTTCGGATGGGTCGTTGGGGGCGGGTGGGGTGCCGATGAGCATGTACAGGGCGTT
>JAISJO010000071.1 GCA_031261485.1 Propionibacteriaceae bacterium
TGGGCAAACCCGAAACCAGCAAACCCAGAAACACCTCACGCACCCCAACAGGAACCCTCCCACCCATCAACAACCTCCACTCAAATCCAGTGTTGCGACGACCAGTCGAATCCGCCGGCGGCGGATGGCACGAAACTGATACAGAAGTCTCCAGGAAGGGCAGTCTCATGGAGGGGCCGGGGGGAGACGCCGCTTGGTGACCGACTGGCGCAGGGGTTGTGTTCTTCGCTAGGCTGGAGACCCGTGGTAGCCCGTACAACAAAGCATATATTCGTCACTGGAGGAGTTGTTTCCTCACTCGGCAAGGGGCTCACGGCCTCCTCCCTCGGTTCTCTTCTCGTCGCGCGTGGCCTCAAGGTCACCATGCAGAAGATGGATCCGTACATCAATGTGGACCCTGGGACGATGAATCCCTTCCAGCATGGCGAGGTTTTCGTCACGGAGGATGGGGCCGAAACCGACCTTGACATCGGGCATTACGAGCGTTTCCTGGACCGCGACCTCAGCGGCACAGCCAACGCGACAACTGGCAAGATTTACTCTCTCGTGTTGGCCAAGGAACGTCGTGGCGATTACCTGGGTGACACAGTCCAGGTCATCCCGCACATCACGAATGCCATCAAAGCGGAGATGCTCGCTATGGGAACCCCGGGCATCGACGTGGTCATCCACGAGATTGGCGGCACTGTCGGCGACATTGAGTCCCTGCCTTTCCTGGAAGCCGCCCGCCAGGTGCGTCGTGAGGTCGGCCGTGAGAACGTCTTGTTCCTCCATGTCTCCCTTGTGCCCTTCATCGGGCCCAGCAAGGAACTGAAGACCAAGCCGACCCAGCATTCTGTGGCGGCACTTCGGCAGGTGGGCATCCAACCCGACGCGCTCGTGTGCCGCTCGGACCGCCCCATCGGGGAAGCCATCAAGCGCAAGATCGCCCTCATGTGCGACGTGGATGAGGAAGCCGTCATCTCCTGCCCTGATGCGCCGAGCATCTACGACATTCCGAGAGTCCTTTTCAACGAGGGTTTGGATGCCTACGTTGTGCGTCGGCTGTCGCTGTCCTTCCGCGACGTGAATTGGAAGAAGTGGGACGACCTGCTTGACCGCGTCCACCAACCCAAGGCTGAGGTGAAGATTGCCCTTGTCGGGAAGTACATCGACCTGCCGGATGCTTACCTCAGTGTCTGTGAGGCCCTGCGTGCGGGAGGTTTCGCCAATCGGGCCAAAGTGAACATCCGATGGGTAAAGTCCGACAACTGCGAGACCGAAGCGGGGGCCAAGAAGGAACTAGGCGATGTGGATGGTGTCGTTGTTCCTGGTGGTTTCGGCATTCGGGGGGTCGAAGGCAAGATTGGAGCCATTCGCTACGCGCGCGAGAACAACATTCCCATCCTCGGGCTGTGCCTGGGGTTGCAGTGCATGGTCATGGAAGTGGCCCGTGACATGGCTGGTCTGGAGGGGGCGGCGTCCACCGAGTTCGACCCGGAAACTCCTTACCCTGTCATCGCCACGATGGCCGAGCAGGTGGACATTGTCTCTGGTGAGGGCGACCTGGGCGGAACGATGAGGCTGGGCGCCTATCCCGCCGAGCTGGTCAAGGGCTCCAAAGTGGCGACTCTCTATGGGTCGACCAAGGTCTCTGAGCGCCACCGTCACCGCTACGAAGTAAACAATGCCTACCGTCCGCAATTGGAAGAGGCCGGGCTGGTCATTTCCGGCACATCACCGGATTCGACTCTGGTGGAGTTCATCGAACTGCCCGAAGACGTCCACCCGTACTTCGTCGCCACACAGGCCCACCCCGAGTTGAAGTCGCGTCCTACGAGGCCGCATCCGCTCTTCCGTGGGCTGGTCGAAGCCGCGTTGGCAAGGAAAAACGGCAAGTCAGACGACAACGCCTGAGTTGTCGAGGAGGATGTCGTCTCTGCGCCGGGTGTGAGGCTGTTATTCTGGATGTATGCAACCTCCGTTTGACCCGACACAACCGACTCCGAGTGGGAACCCTGGGCAGCCCCCTTACCCTCAGCAGGGTCAATACCCGCAGGGGCAGTACCAACAGCCTCAGTATCAGCAGGGGCAGTATCCCCAAGGACAGTATCCGCCGCAAGGGCAGTACGCCGGTCAGCAGGGGACCAACTACCAGCAGGGTGCGCAGGGGTATGCCGGTCAGCCCTGGCCAGGCGCGTCCCCCATGGCGGCACCCAGGCAGAGCATCGACCTTGGTCGTACATTCTCGACGATGTTCAAGGTGTACAAGGCTGCGCTGGGCAAGTTCATCGGGATCTCGGCTGTCGCCACTGTCGTGACGGGAGTGCTCATCGCCGTGGCCACCGTCGCTTTCGTGGCTTTCTTGGTCACCAATTTCCTGAACAATATCTATGCCTACTCTGACCCGGCGAAGGTCATGATGAGTATCATTGCGCCAACCGTTGTGTTCACTATTGTGCTGATTGTGTTTTCCGTGGTCATCACCTGGGCAGGCTCCATTGGCAACGTTGCGGAGGCTGATGCCAACCTTACACAGGCGACCTTGCCGGTGGGGCGAGCCATCGGCATCGGATTCAAGAAGGCTCTCTCCACGGTGCCCATCGTCCTCGTCATCGCTGTGGGCGTCGGACTGGTGACCTGGGGGTTGATGGCGGTACTCACGTCAGCAATCAGCAATGTGGCTTACTCTCCGTATGCTGACCCCACGGAATACCTAGTCCCCTTGCTCGGCTCACTCGGGCTATTCTCCGTCGTGATGATCGTTCTTGTCGTGGTCGAGTATGTCGTCATGGTCAAGTGCTTCCTGACTTTCCCCATCATGGTTGCCGAAGGTCTGTCCTTGTGGAATGCCGTCAAGAGGTCGTGGAGCATGACCAAGGGGACGGCGGGGATGATTTTCCTGCTGATTTTCCTCACCACCATGATTGTCGGGGCGGCGTCCACGGTTGTCTCGATTCCCACGATGTTCTTTATTCCGTCCATCGAGTCGACCATGAGCCCCTATGCGGACCCCACTGCGATCTTCTCATCGCTGGGTGGGTTGTACACCTGGGTTGGCCTGTCGTCTCTGGCCGTCTCCCTGTTTGCCATGCCGATTCAGCCCATCATGATGGCGGTTGTGTACCGGGATCGCAAGGCGTTGGGGCTGTAATCCGAATACTCTTGCGAAAGTAAGGGACAATATTGCGGCGTGGCCAGACTAGTTCGTGTGCTCCTGGAGCCAGGACAACTGTTTGAGGACCATGTGTTCCTGCCCTCCCTCGTGGCCGTTCCAGCGCCACACTTCGATGGCCTTGTCCGGGTGAGGGTAGGCGTTGTACGCAGCGAAGACCGTCGATGGGGGACAGGTGGTGTCCATCAGGCCGGTCGAGAACAGGGCGGGAGTATTGCCTAGTCGGGCGAAGTTGACCGAGTCAAAATAGGCGAGAGTGTTGAAGACCTGGTCAGTGAGTTGGGGGTTGTACCGCAGGTACTCGCGGATTTCTGCGTAAGGGTTGTCGTCGGTCAAGCCGACAGCGCGGGGGAAATCGCAGAGGAAGGGCACATCCGGCATCGACCCAGCCAAAGGAATCTTGGTGAGTGCCGCCAGTCCTGTGAGGGCGAGGGTGAGCCCACCTCCCTGGGACGCGCCTGTGACAACGACCTTGTCCGGGTCCACGACATCGAGGGTGAGGATGGCTTGGAGGAAGCGGAGAGCATCGACGTACAAGCGGCGGTAATAATACGTGTCGCGGTCGAGGATGCCAGAGGTCATGAGCCCAGGTTGTGCGGTGACCCCTCGACTGAGGTCCGGGTCATCGGTGGTGGGTCCGAAATTGCGGGTGCGCCAGCCCTGGGAACGAGAGTCCATGGTCGCGTGAACAAACCCAGCCTCACCGAACCAATCTTCCTTCCAAGGGTAGCCGCGCGAGCCCGAATATCCGATGAAGTGGAGGACCGTGGGACGACGACCATTCCCCGTTGGCACGCGCACCCAGGAGTGGATGCGGGCGCCGCCGTACCCCAGGAAGCTCACGTCGAAGACCTCGTACGCAGCGACGGGGAAGTCGACCTTCTCCACACGTACATCCAGGTCGGCCGGTTGTGCGTCGATGGTGTCCAGCCAGAATGCCTCGAAGTCGTCAGGCAGTCTCGCTTGTCCGGTGTACGAGCGCAACTGGTCCTCAGGGAAGTCAAAGAATGCCATGGGACATAGCCTAGTGTGCGCTCCCCTCAGGCACTCATCCCTCGACTATTCAGCAAACAGGCCAGGGCGGGCGAACTTTGGCCTCTTCCGGGCAGTTCTTATGCCCGGTGCCGTTCTTGGATCAAAATTCGCTCATTTCGGGGTCGATCTTGGGCGTACTTTGAGCCTACTTCGTGTGTGGCTGCCGAAATCGGTCGGTATCGGCCAAAGTTGGACTGATGACTTGTCGGGAGAGGGGACTGCGAACGTCACCGACTGCGTAGAGTGGTGGCATGCGCGCGATTCAGGCTGGGGTCAGGGTGTACCTCGACCATCTCAAGGCGGAGCGGGGCTTAAGTCCGCACACTCTCGCCGCCTATTCCCGCGACCTCGCCCGTTACAGTGAATACCTCGCTGAGAAGGGAATGAGCCAAGTCGAACAGGTCGATGCACCGACCGTCGCCAAGTTTCCGGTATGGCTCACCCAACAAGGTCTGGCCCCGGCCAGCGTGGGACGGATGACGGTCGCCGTGCGAGGATTCCACCACTTCCTGGCTCAAGAGCAGATGACACCGAGCGATGTGGCCGCTGACGTGTCGCCTCCCGTCCCAGGCCGTCACCTTCCGAAAGCGCTCAGCGTCTCCCAAGTCAATGCGCTCATTGCTGCGACGGGCGGGCGCGGGGTTGAGGTGACTGCGGACCAATTGTGCGACCTTGCCCTTGTGGAGTTCCTCTACGGGACCGGCGCTCGCATTTCGGAGGCCGTGGAACTTGATGTGGATGATGTGACCCGCATGCTGTCAGACACGAGTTTAGGCTTGCGACTGTTCGGCAAGGGTGGCAAGGAAAGAATAGTGCCCGTGGGGGCGTACGCCCGCGAGGCCCTGTCCGCCTGGCTCGTGAGGGGCCGTCCGCAACTTGCTCCCAAAGCGAAGAAAGCGACCCCAGCCCTCTTCCTCAACTCGCGCGGCAACCGCCTTTCGCGCCAAGTCGCTTTCAATCGCATCTCGGCTCTGGCTGGTCAGGCGGGCATCACCGAGCCCATCTCTCCACACACACTGCGTCACACGTACGCCACGCATCTGCTCGATGGGGGCGCGGATGTGCGTGTCGTACAGGAGTTGCTCGGCCATTCCTCGGTCGCCACGACCCAGATTTACACCTATGTCACCATCGACCATTTGCGCGAGGTGTACCGCTCAGCGCATCCACGCGCCCTGTGAGTGTGCGGGAATGACGTAGAATGAATCCTTGACAATCGACGAAAGCAGGCCTGGATGAACCTCATGGACACGATTCTCCACATGGGAGAGGGCAAGTTCATCAAGCAGTTGGATACCGTGGCCAGACAGGTCGCCAGTATTGAGGACGACTTTGTCGCCATGAGCGACGACGAGCTCAAGGGGCAGACCGCCGACTTCAAGCAGCGGTTTGAGAACGGAGCCACGCTGGACGAGCTGCTTCCCGAGGCCTTCGCTACGGTGAGAGAGGCGTCCAAGAGGGTCCTCGACAAGCGGCACTTCGACGTGCAGATCATGGGCGGCGCGGCGCTCCACAGGGGCACTATCGCTGAGATGAAGACTGGTGAAGGCAAGACGCTGGTCGCGCTGCTCCCGTCGTACCTCAATGCCCTCGCTGGTCCCGGTCGCGTCCATGTCGTCACCGTCAACGATTACCTCGCCAAGTTCCAGTCCGAGCAGATGGGTCGTGTCCATCACTTCCTCGGCCTCGACACTGGCGTCATCCTCTCCCAGATGGACCCGGCTGAAAGGCGCGTCCAGTACTCCGCCGACGTGACATACGGAACGAACAATGAGTTTGGCTTCGATTACCTCCGCGACAATATGGCCTTGCGGTTGGAGGATTGTGTGCAGCGCGGGCACCATTTCGCCATCGTGGACGAGGTTGACTCCATCCTCATCGACGAGGCACGCACACCGCTCATCATCTCTGGTCCGTCGGACGACAACCCACGGTGGTACCCCGAGTTCGCCAAGATTGTCGAGGGGCTGCGCCGCGACGTCCATTACGAAGTGGACGAGAAGAAGCGCACAGTGGCCGTCCTGGAACCCGGCATCACTGCCGTCGAGAAGCGCCTGGGCATCGAGAACCTGTACGAGTCGGCCAACACTCCGCTCATCTCCTTCCTCAACAATGGCATCAAAGCCAAAGAGTTGTTCAAGCGCGACAAGGATTATGTGGTAACGGACGGGGAAGTGCTCATTGTTGATGAGTTCACCGGGCGCACCCTGGTCGGGCGGCGCTACTCCGAGGGTCTCCACCAAGCCCTTGAGGCCAAGGAGAACGTGGAAATCAAAGCCGAGTTCCAGACCTTGGCGACCATCACACTCCAGAATTACTTCAGGATGTACGAGAAGCTTTCCGGCATGACCGGCACGGCGAAGACCGAAGAATCCGAGTTTCAGAAGATTTACGGGCTGCGCGTCTTGCCTATCAAGACGAATCTGCCCATGATTCGAGAAGACAAGAAAGACTTCGTGTACCGCACGGAGACCGCCAAGTTCGACGCCATCGTGGCTGACGTGGTGGAGCGCAACGAGAAGGGTCAGCCGATCCTTATCGGTACCGCTTCCGTGGCGAAGTCGGAGGAGATTTCGCGTCGCCTCAAGATGGCTGGCGTGCCCCACCAAGTCTTGAACGCGAAGCAGCATGCGCGTGAAGCCGCCATCATCGCTCTGGCCGGGCGTAAGGGTGCGGTGACTGTCGCCACCAACATGGCCGGTCGTGGCACCGACATCATCTTGGGCGGCAACCCGGAGTTCCTGGCCGATGCCCTCTTGCATGAGCGCGATCTAGACCCGGTGGAGACTCCTGACGAGTATGAAGCCGCCTGGCCGAAGGCTGTGGAGGAAATCACCGAGCAGGTCTCTGCCGAGCATGACGAGGTCGTCAAAGTGGGCGGGTTGTACGTCATCGGCTCCGAGCGCCACGAATCTCGGCGCATCGACAACCAGTTGCGTGGTCGTTCCGGTCGTCAAGGCGACCCCGGCGAATCCCGTTTCTTCCTTTCGTTGCAAGACGACCTCATGAGGTTGTTCAAGGGCGACATGGTCGACTGGTTCATGCGGGCGCTGAAAGTGCCCGACGATGTGCCCATCGAAGACAAGCGCATCACCAAGATGATCCAAGGCGCGCAGGAGCAGGTCGAGGCCCAGCATTTCGAGATGCGCAAGAACGTGCTCAAGTACGACGATGTCATGAACCGCCAGCGCTACGTGGTGTACAAGGACCGTCGCCGAGTCCTAGAGGGCGCCGACATCGAGGAGCAACTGCGCGACACAGTGCACAAGGTTGTCACCCAGTACGTCGAGGGCGCGACCGAGGGGTACGTCGAAGACTGGGACCTGGACCAGTTGTGGGCACAGATGCAAACCTTGTACCCCGTTGGTCTCAAAGAGTCGGCCTACGAGGACGGGAAGACCCCCGATGGGGACGACATCGACCAGAAGAGCCTTGTGGCAGCGTTCGCCGAGGATTCGAAGCGGGCGTACGACAAGCGCGAGGAAGACCTCACCCCCGACATCATGCGCAAAGTCGAACGGCAGGTGCTGTTGACCGTGCTGGACCGCAAGTGGCGCGAGCACTTGTACGAGATGGACTATCTGCGCGAAGGCATCGGTTTGCGGTCCATGGCCCAGCGCGACCCCCTCATCGAATACCAGCGCGAGGGCGCGGACATGTTCCTCCAGATGATGGATTCCGTCATGGAAGAAGTCGTGTCCTTCCTGTTCCGCATTCAGGTGCGAGTCACCGGCCAGGATGAGGAGCAAGCAGCGCCCATCAAGGTTCCCACCCAGGCGGACTTGCGTCGGGCCTCTCGTCGCAGTGTCGCCGCCGAAGAAGCAGCGGCCCGTTCGGAGATACATCTCACCGCACAAGGCTTGCTCGCGCCCGCCGTTCAGAAGGCCACGGTAATCACCAAGGGAGCCGCGACGTCGGAACGTACGGTGCAGACAGCGCACCTGCGCGAGGCGCGTCCGGGGTCGTCGGGACGACGCAACAAGAAGAAGAAGTAATTCTGCGCTTCCATCGTGGATTGGCGGGTCAGGTCCGACTCACCCGATGAGCAGGGCCAGACATCTCCATCTTCCCTGGTCAGCGCCCACTCGCATGGCGATGGCGATGTCTTTTCCGGGCGTCGACACTCGGATGGTCACCTCGGCGGAATCTGCGCGCACCGCTTGAACCCGCAGTGACGCCACTTTGGCTTGGCGCAAAGGCCGTGTGCAGCGAGTGGTCAGTGTGGCCAGAGCCCGAGGATCGAAGTGGTCCACAAGTGCTGCGGGGCGGCGTTTGCCTTGCAGCGATTCCACCACCAGATGGGCAAATCGGGAGCACACTTCGGCCAGGCGTGGATTGGGATGCATGGATGGGCGTTGGGCGATGCCCAAGTCTGACCCTGGGCTCAGGGTGGATGCTGCGACTTGCGCGCAGCTTGACGGAGAGGAGTCCTCTAGACCCTCCAGAGGCAAGGTAAATTGGTCTGGCTCGTCCATTGGCAGAGGAGCCTGGTATTCGACCTCGGCGGGAGGATTCCATTGCCACCCCGGTGGTTCCCACGGGGTCGACTCGACGCAACGTGCGGTGATGTGCATGAACCCACTCTGGAACTGCGAGAGTGGCTGGCGCAAGGGGGTCGGCGAAATCTGTGGATAACTTTTTGTGTGGGGGTTAGCCGAGGCAGGTCGGGGAGACACTACGTTGTTCATCACTGCGCCCCCGGCGACTGCGCAGAGGTGGCCGGGTCTGCCGTCGTCGGCGCTGCGTGACATGATGGTGTCATGAAATTGGCGGACATCCAGATTCGGGACCCATTCGTGGTCGAGTCCGAGGGGACCTATTACCTCTTTGGGTCGACTGACAAGGATATTTGGAGGAGTGCGGGGGTTGGTTTCGATGTCTGGGTCGGTTCCGCGCCGGGGGAGTTCACAGATTTCGAGGGGCCGGTTCCCGCGTTCCGCCCGCCCGCGGACTTCTGGAGTCGGACGAATTTCTGGGCGCCGGAGGTACATCGCTGGCGCGGGCAGTGGTACATGTTTGCCACGTTCAAGCCGCTGGAAGGATGCCGGGGGACCGCCATACTGAGCGCGGAGGCCGTGACGGGCCCCTATGTCCCGCTCTCGGACACCCCGGTGACGCCGAGGGACTGGGAATGCCTTGATGGGACATTGTACGTTGATGAGTCTCAGAATCCTTGGATGATTTTCTGTCACGAATGGACTCAGGTGGGCGACGGGCAGGTGTGCGCGATTCGATTGGCCCCCGACCTGTCACATTCTGAGGGGGAGCCTGTCCTGCTCTTCACCGCTTCGTCCGCACCGTGGTCAGCTCCTTTGATGGGGAGGGCGCCGGGGTCGTATGTCACTGATGGTCCGTACGTTGTACGGACAAATGGACAGTTCGTGATTCTGTGGAGTTCCTTCGACGCGACTGGCGCGTACTGCATTGGCCAGGCCACATCCCAGTCGAGTACCCTCGATGGAACGTGGGTCCAAAGCGACGAGCCGCTGTTCTCTGGCGATGGGGGACACGGCATGGTGTTCGCCGCCCCCGATGCCTCGCTTTACCTCGCCATCCATACTCCCAACAAGACCCCTGATGAGAGGGCGATTTTCGTGCCCTTGACCTGGAGCGGCGACAGACTCGTCGCTGCGGGAGAGATTGTCAGGTGAGCCATGAGGGACTTCTTGGACAGGTATTTCGCGTACATCCCTGACGGCAGCCCTGAGCAAACCGGACTGTTATCCGTGGGACATCTGGGGTGGATGGCGGTAGTCATTGCCGCTTGCGTTGTTGTGCCGCTTGTCTTTCGTCACACGAGTCAGCGGGCCAAGAACATCTTCTTGTACACCGTCGCCGGGATTCTCCTTGTCAACGAGGGGATGCGGACGTACTGGCTGTTCAGAACGGGCGAGGCCAAGTTCCAAAACGTCGCGCCCCTGGACCTGTGCGGCTTCATGATTTACCTCACCATCGTGACCATTTTCGTGCGCAAACGTTTCCTCATGAACATCTGTTACGCCATCGCCTTCACCGGCCCGGTTTTCGGCGTCCTCACCCCGTCCATCAATCAGTATCCGTGGTGGGGGTTCAACTACGTCCACGGCATGGTGGGCCACGGTCTGATATGCCTTGTCGCACTGTTCTTCATTGTCGCTGAGGGTTTCCGCCCGGAGTTGAAATACGTCCCCCGCATCCTCGGTATCGTCGTCGCAGTCGCGCTGGTCGTCATCGCGCCCCTCGATTACTTCTTCGACGCCAACTGGTTCTACCTGCGCTCAGCACCGGCTGGAACCCCTCTGGAGATCTACGAAGAGTGGGTCGGATGGCCCTGGTACTTCGCCCTCATCTTGGCCACCGCCGCCGTCCTGTGGACCCTGTTGTACCTGCCCTTCGTGCGGCGGAAGGCACATCAGCGCAGCAGCGAACCCGAAGAAGAGTCTCAGATGCCCTAGTTGGCACCGCCAGACTCTTAGTGGGAGGTGAGCCAGCGGTTGCCGACGGTTTCGCAGGCGGCGACGATCTTCGTGAGGTATTCTCCGGCGAGTTGTTCGATCTTCTTGCCGATGATGGGGATTTTCACCTTGAAGTCAGCGTCGTACATGGCTGTGCAGCCGGTGGGACTGGGCGAGAGGGAGAGCGCACCGTCGACCTTGGCGGGAACCCCTTCCACGGTCAGGAGCAATCGTCCTTGGGTTGGCGACTCCCACGTGACAGTCTCGTCCACGATCAAGTCTGGCCCGAGGATGCCGCTCGCCTTGCGAGGGGTGGAAATCTGGTAGCGGGAAGTGAGTCCACCCTCGACCTGAGTGGCCTCGAAGCCTGTCGCGCCAACCTCGACGCCGACGAACTTGGCGAAGTCAGGATTGACGAGCATGGCAGACACCTTCTCGGGGGAGGCGACAAAGAGCAGGTTCTGGAGCACTTTCATACCCCCAATGGTAGGGTAATTCATCGGTTACTTAGGGGCGCGTCTCGTTGTGCGCCCCTGATTTCGCACAGACCGAGCGAGGAGATTCATGGAGACGACTTTGGATGGGCTCACCGTCCATTACGAAGAGCAGGGCAGTGGCCCGCTGGTCGTCCTCCTGCACGGCTGGGGATCCAACCTCACGCTCTTTGCTTCCATTGCCGCCGTGATGGCGAAGACATATCACGTTGTCAGCGTGGACTTTCCTGGCTGCGGCGGTACGAGTGAGCCGAGTGAGCCCTGGGGCATGGACGAGTACACGCGGTTCACCGCCACGTTTATCGCGTCCTTCGGCGAGGAGGACGTCATCGTCTTGGGGCATTCCCATGGCGGGCGTGTCGCCATCCGTTTGGCCACCGATGAGGACACGGGCATTCATGTGTCTCGTCTGATTCTTGTGGATTCTGCTGGCATCATCCCGACTAGGACCCTGGGCTACCATGTGCGCGTCAAGTCGTACAAGGCAGGCAAGGCGCTGCTCAACTGGGCCCCCATTCGGAAAGCCTTTCCCCAGGCCCTTCCTGCTCTGCAAACGCGCCTAGGGTCCACCGATTATTCGGCAGCTTCCCCGGTCATGAGGGCTTCGATGGTCAAGGTCGTCAACGCGGACCTACAACCATTATTGCCCGCCATCAGTGTGGAAACCCTGCTCATCTGGGGCGCCGATGACGATTTCACACCGCTCGCGGATGGCCAGTTGATGGAAAAGCTCATCCCGGGCGCGGGTTTGGTCACACTCGAAAACGCCGGGCATTACTCCTTCCTTGACCAGCCGTACGCCTTCGCCCGAGTCCTCGAGTCATTCCTGGGGATAAAATGAACAATGCTACGCTCTTTTCTTGCCAGTGTTGTTCTCTCTGCGCCCCCTGTGTCGCGCGCGACTCGGTGATGGTCAGGAGAAAACGTCCGTCCTCTCGGCTAGGCTGACTTCGTGGTGTACATCGTGGCAATCCTGTCGCTGGCGGCGACTGTCTTTGCTGTGCGCTATCACATGCACATGTTCCAGCTCAACGATTATCGCGCGTCCACGCAGACCCAGTGGCTGGGCACGCATCCCACATCATGGTTCCTTCAGGTGTTTTGCATTGTCGGACTGGGGTTGGCGTCCCGGTGGTACCTTCCTGGCGCCATCGTTGTGACAGTCCTCTTGGTTCTCGCCATCTTGGTCAAGGTGCTCAGAAAGACCCAGGCCAAGAAGCCTCTGAAGTACACCGCTCGTGTGAAGAGGATGCTGGTCACTGCCTCGATTCTGACCTTCGGACTCCTCTCGGGAGTGGTCTGGGCGCCGGGTTGGGGCAAACTCGCTTTCGCTGCCGCTCCCTACGTCCTCTCTGGAGTGGCGGTCATTGGCGTCAATATCATCAATGCTCCCATTGAGGCAGGGGTGCGCCGCCATTACCTCAACGACGCCAAACGAATCTTGGCCGAGCATCCGAATCTAGTCAAAATCGGAATCACGGGAAGCTATGGCAAGACTTCGCTGAAGTATTATCTGACCACCCTTCTGCGCGGGCATTTCACGACGCTCATGACTCCCGAGTCGTACAACACGCCCATGGGCATCACCATGACCATTCGCGGCGAGTTGCGCGCGACCCACGAGGTTTTCGTGTGCGAGATGGGGGCCAAGAAGGTCGGGGAAATCAAGGAAGACTGCGACTTGGTGAATCCGCAGATTGGGGTCGTCACTGCCATCGGCGAGCAGCACCTGGCCACGTTCGGTTCCCAGGAGGCGATACTGCGGACGAAACTGGAGTTGGCTGACGCCGTCAAGGGCAAGGGGATGCTGTACCTCAACGGCGACGATATACTCTTGCGCGCGAATCAGCCCGACCAGGACCGGCAGTTGTACGGACTTTGTACGGATAATCAGACCTATGCCTATGGCCTGTCCGTCAGCACGTCCGGGACTGTCTTTTCCCTCAACCACAAGGGGAAAGACTTCGTGGATCTGGTGACTCCCCTCATAGGTGGCCACACCATCCAGAACCTCGCTGGCGCCCTCGCGGTGGCGCTCGACCTTGGGGTCACTGAGGCGGAATTGCGGACTCAATTGGGCAAGCTCGTTCCTGCTCCTCACCGACTGTCCATGTCGCACAACGGTGGGGCCACCATTATTGATGACGCCTACAACTCCAACCCCGCGGGGGCCAAAGCCGCCCTGGACACTCTGGCGATGTTCGACGCGGTGAAAATCCTCATCACGCCAGGCATGGTGGAACTGGGGGAGCGCGAAGAAGCACTGAACGAGGCATTCGGCGAACAGGCGGTCATCGCGGACCATGTCTTCCTGGTGGGTGCTCGACAAACGGAGCCCATTGCGCGCGGTTTGGCGTCGGCGGGATACGACCAAGCCAAGGTGACCATTGTGGAGGACGTCAAGGACGCGATTGCCCGGGCGTATGCCCTGCCCGGCGAGTCCAAGGTCATCCTTCTGGAGAACGATCTGCCTGACAACTACTAAGCTTGTTCCACGGGGCAACACGGGGTCCATGGGGCAAAAGTGGATACCGCGACTCGCGCGCAGCATGACGAGTTGCGTGGGTCACGGTCTGTCTCGCGGTGGGTCACGGTGCGCATAGGACCCAGATTCTTGGTGACGTAGACTGTATGGGTGAAGATTTCGGTGGTAGTGCTCTTCGGGGGCAAGTCGGTCGAGCACGAGGTGTCGATCATTTCGGCGGTTCAAGCGATGGCGGCGATGGACCCCGACAAGTACGAGATACATCCGGTGTACATCACAAAGGACAATGCTATGTACACCTCCGAGGCACTCAAAGACATCGGCGTGTACACCGACATTCCCAGCCTGCTCAAGGCGACCCCTCGCGCGTCTTTCGAAGTGGAGGGCACCAAGACGTACCTTGTCAGCCAGAAGTCGGGTCTCTTCTCCAAGCCAACCAAAGCCCTCATTGATGTGGCTTTCCCCATCGTCCACGGAACCAATGTCGAGGACGGCGCACTCCAAGGGTTCCTGGAGACCATCAACCTTCCCTATGTCGGGCCGAACGTCCTCGCGTCGGCGGTCGGCATGGACAAGTTCGTCATGAAGGTCATGCTCGACCACGGTGGTTTCCCCGTCCTGAAGGGTTTGCGTTTCCATCGCAGTCAAGCCGATTCTGTGGGGGCAGACGTGGAGGATGCTTTCGACTATCCCGTCATCGTCAAGCCCGTCAATCTGGGGTCCTCGGTGGGTATCGGCAAGGCCAGCGACGCCGACGAATTGCGCCAGTGCGTGGACGAGGCATTCGCGTACTCGCGGTACATCCTGGTCGAACCGGCCATCGTCAATCTGCGTGAAATCAACTGCTCGGTCGTGGGGGACGCTGGTGGTGCCGAAGCCTCGGAGTGCGAAGAACCCATCATGACCGATGCGATTCTGAGTTACGCGGACAAATACTCGGGCGGCTCCAAGGGGGCCAAGTCCTCGCCTGGAAGTAAAGCGGCCGACTCGTCCAAGGGTGGCAAGTCAGGCATGGCGTCCCTCAAGCGCAAGATTCCGGCCGACATCACTGACGAGCAACGCGAGAAGATACGAACCCTCGCAGTCGACGCTTTCCGTTACCTCGATCTCAACGGGGTCACCCGCGTGGACTTCCTCATGGATGCGAACACGGGCGAGGTGTGGATCAACGAGGTCAACACCATCCCAGGTTCCCTGGCCTTCTACCTATGGGTTCCAGTGGGTGTGTCGTACCCGCAACTCTTGGACCGGCTCGTCTCGCTATCCCTCAAACGCGCCCGCGAGGCCGAGGACGTGACGTACACGTTCGACACGAATATCCTAGCCAACGCGCGTTTGGGCGCAAAGGGCAGCAAGGGCTAGGGGCGTCATACAAGAGGCCCGCGCGACCGCTGGCCAAGCCCACATCCCTGAACTGGGGCAGTCGGTCGTCCCGGATGGCGGGAAGCCTCGGTCGGCATGCGGCCGTTCCTGTACGATGTCGGGGTTGCCGCGGTGCGCCACATCGCCTATCGCACACGGTGATATCTGAATGGCGAATCATGCGGTGACTGGAGTGGACGAGGTGAGCAACTCGATCAAGGCGAGTCTTGTGCTCACTGTCACCGCCATGATTTGGGGGTTCGCCTTCGTCGCTCAACGCTCCGGGGTGGAGCATGTCGGGCCTTTCTTGTTCAACGGGACCCGCTGTGTCTTGGGTGCTGTTGTATTGTTCGTCGTCATGTGGGTGCAGGGGCGTTTCGTGGCCGCCCGTCAGGCCAGACAGGAACTTGCTGCTGGGTCCGCAGACTCGCCGGAACCGACCCCATCCAGACTCTCGACCCCACGGTTGCCCTTGATCAAACGCCTTTGGGCCGACACCAGCATTCGAGGCGGAATATGGTGTGGTCTGGCGCTCTTCGCGGGGTCGAGTTGTCAGCAGGTCGGCCTCGTCACCACACCGGCTTCGCAGAGCGGCTTCTTGACCGTCATGTACGTGGTGCTCGTGCCCATCTTCGGTCTCATGATTGGGCAGAAGACCCGCTGGACCGCATGGGTCAGTGTCGCCATCTCCCTGGTTGGGCTGTACCTGCTGTGCGTCAAGGACGGCCTCCACATCGCCTCGGGCGACCTGATTCTCCTGCTCGGCGCGTGCTTCTGGACAGTCCACATCATCGTGGTGGACCGCACCGTCAAACGTGCGCAGGTCTTTCGCCTCAGTTGCGTCCAATTCTTGACGGCAGGGGTATTGAGTCTTGCCGCTTCGCTGTTCCTCGACCACTTCTTCACCCACGGGGAACCCACCTGGCAAGGGCTTGTGCAGGTGTGGCCGCAGTTGGTGTACGTCGGGGTCCTGTCGTCCGGCATCGGTTTCACCATGCAGGCCATCGGTCAACGCCACGCTCCACCAGCGGTCGCGGCCATCGTTATGAGCCTGGAATCGGTCTTCGCCTGCATCGGCGGGGTGCTGCTTTTGGGAGAGCGCATGACCGGCCGCGAAAGCCTGGGTTGTGCGTTGGTCTTCATCGCGGTCCTTGTGGCTCAAATCGTTCCCAAGAGCGCGTCAGCATCCGAGTCGGCAGTACAAACGCCGGTCTGAGCGGTGCCGAGCCGAACCAGACCTGTCCAACTTTGGCCTTATCCGTGAGGTTTGGGCAGTGTCTTCCGTTCTTGGTGCAAAGTCAGTCGATTTCCGGGCCGATTTTGGGCGAACTTTGAGCCAACTTCGACCCGCAGGTGTGAAACCGCACGGAGTGGGCCAAAGTTGGCCGACGCTGCGAGGGCCCAAGAGCGAAGGACAACCTGCCAGTGACGAACGTCGGCACGGGGCAGGCCAAAATCAGCCGACGTGGCGTGTACCGAGAGCAGTGATGGGTTGTCCGGCGGGCGTGCCGGAAGCATCGCGGCGGGAATCCGGTGTGGGCAGGTTGATGGGAGTCCCTGATGCGGCTGCGGCCACCCCAGGAGCAGGCCCGGCCCAGGCCAGATGGAGGACGTCTTCGCCCTTGAGGAAACGGTGGGAACGAACCCCTCCGGTCGCACGGCCCTTGGGTGGGTACAGGTCGTAGGCCGTCACCTTGACTGTACCCACGTCGGTGCCGGGCAAAGCTTCAGACGACCCTGCCACGGTGACGACCTGGGAATCCTCGGGCGGCACGGCCCCGAAGAAGACCACAGAACACCCAGGTGACAAGGAGATACCTGCCATCCCGCCGCCGGAACGACCCTGTGGGCGCACCTTGTCGGCTCCGAAACGCAGCAGGGAAGAGTCAGAGGCGATGAACGTCAGGTCCACCGCGTCGCAGGTCAACTCGACTGCGCCGACCACCTCGTCGCCGTCGTCGAGACGCATGATGTCCCAGGCGTCTTTGGTTATCACGTCGGGATTGCAGCGCTTGACGACGCCACGTTTGGTGCCCAGGGCCCAGCCGTACGTCTGCTCGTCGAGAGTGGTCAACCCCAGTGCCTTCTCGCCGACTTCCAGAACGACGAGCTCTTTCAGTGGCACACCGCCACCCAATCCGACTGCCGAGGCGGTGGGAGGGATGGCGGGAGTTTCGATGGCAGCCAGGCGGATGATCCGTCCCCGTGAAGTGAGCACACCGATGTCGGAGCGCGTGCGTGTACGAATCACAGACCGCAGAGCGTCGTGGGCCAGACGCGGCCCGGAATCGGGGGGCACATCCTCGGTGTCCATGCGCGCGACAAGCCCTGTCGTGGACAGGAAGACCCAGCAGGGTTGGTCCGGCACCTCAATCTCCACGGCTCCTCCACCCTTGGCCATCGCCGCCACGACAGGGGAGACCCCGGCCTCGGAGAGCAGGATGGTGCGTCGGGGAGTGCCGAATTGGCGGGCGACGTCGTCGAGGTCGGATTCAACGACCGTCTTCAACCGTGTTGGGTCGGCGATGATAGCTTCCAGGCCTCGGATGCGCTCGTTGAGGTCGTCACGCTCGGATTCCAGTTCGAGGCGGGATAGCTTGGTGAGGCGGCGCAACTGCATGTCCAGGATGTACGTCGCTTGTACTTCACTCAGGTCGAAGGCGTCCATGAGGCGGGCACGCGCTTGTGCGACGTCATCGGATGTGCGGATGATGGCGATGACGTCGTCAATGTCGAGGATGGCGACGAGGAGCCCGTTGACCAGGTGCAACCTGTCTGTGGCCTTGGCGAGCTGGAACTGAGCGCGTCGCATGGTGACAGTGAGGCGATGGTCCAGATAGACCCGCAGCAATTCCTTGAGTGACAAGGTGCGGGGCTGCCCGTCGACGAGTGCGACCGCGTTGATGGAGAAGGAGTCTTCCAGCTTGGTGTGCTTGAACAACTGTTCCAACAGGACGTCGGGGTTGATGCCGTTCTTGACTTCGATGACGAGTCGGGTCCCATGGGCCAGGTCGGTGAGGTCCTTGATGTCGGCGATGCCTGTCAGGACTTTCTTCTCGACTTGGGCCTTGACCTGTTCCATGATCTTCTCAGGCCCGATGAGGTACGGAAGTTCCGTGACGACGATGCCTTTGCGTCGCGCGGAGACCTGCTCGATGCGGGTGGTCGCGCGAATCTTGAACGCACCGCGTCCAGTCTCGTAGGCGTCCTTGATACCGTCCAGTCCGATGATCTTGCCGCCTGTGGGCAGGTCGGGACCCGGAATGAAACGCATGAGGTCTTCGGTGGTGGCCTCAGGATTGTCCAGGAGTAGCTTGAGGGCGCCGACGACTTCCACCAGGTTGTGGGGAGCCATATTGGTGGCCATGCCGACAGCGATGCCAGACGCCCCGTTGACGAGCAGGTTTGGGAAGGCGGCGGGCAAGACGACTGGCTCGGATTCTTTGCCGTCGTAGTTCGGGCGGAAGTCCACGACGTCTTCGTCGAGTCCGGACGTCATGGCGAGTGCGGCGGGAGCCATGCGACATTCGGTGTACCTCATGGCGGCTGGCCCAGAATCGAGGGAACCAAAGTTGCCATGACCGTCCACGAGGGGCAGTCTTTCCGCCCAAGGTTGTCCGATGCGTACAAGTGCGTCATAGATGGCGGTGTCACCGTGAGGGTGCAGGATGCCCATGACCTGCCCGACCACGCGAGCACACTTGACGTGCGGTTTGTCTGGACGTATCCCCATGTCATCCATGGTGTACAAGATACGTCGCTGGACCGGTTTCAACCCGTCGCGGGCATCAGGTAGAGCGCGGGCGTAAATGACCGAATAGGCGTACTCCAGGAAGGAGGTTTCCATTTCCTCCTCAACCTCGACGTCGAGTATCCGCTCGCCCTCGTCGTCGCCATTGGCCACGTTCGCGCCTCCCGTCCAATTCGTCAATGTGCCTTATTTGTGAGTAAATAAGACGAACCGCCCATAGATTACCCCCACGCGAGCCGCATGTCCCAAGGCGCACCGAACGGCGGGCGGAACAGTCCAACCCAGGCTGGCCTCTGCTTCTTGGTTGCCCAGGCAGGGCTTCCCGAACCGCAATTCAGTCCAGTCCCTTGAGTTTCTCTGCGACGAGAGGAAGTAAGACGTGCCCGTCGGGAGCACGCACCTCAGGAGCCAACGAGCGCGGTGACGACGAGTCCTCGAGCTCCCCGGTGGTGCCATGGGCCAGCACCTGTTCCATGATGGGCAGTTGGCGAATGGCGATGGCCGCGACATTGTCCGGGTGGCGCCGAGAGAATTGGGTGTACAGCCACGGGTCGCGTTGCCCATCGTCGCCCACGAGCAACCAGCGAATCGAGGGGAAGTCCCGAACCAGCGATTCCAGGGCCCGCATCTTGTGGGACGGGCCGGAACGGAACCAGCCGGTGTTGGTGGGTCCCCAGTCGGACAAGATCATGGGCCCAGGCGGGAATCCATGGCGGGCGACAAATCTTTCCAGGAAAGGCTGGGTGTTCCAGGCGCCTGTGGACACGTAGATAAGAGGAGCCCCTGGGTGTTCGCGCAAGAGTGTCCTGTACATTGCGGCCATCCCAACCACAGGCACACGCGCTGACTCGGTGGGAATGAGGGCGTTGTACACGGCGATGAGCGGACGAGGAAGGAAACTGGTAATAATCGTGTCATCAATGTCGGAGATGATGCCGAACCGAGTCTGGTCGGAAATGATGAGGATGGGCACCAGAGTGGGTTCAGAGTCGGCTGTGGTGATGGTGACATGGTGCCAACCGGGGGCGAGGCCATGGTCGGACACCGCGATGTCCACATAGCCGTCTCGGGTGGTTAGCGCATGGGTGACTGTGTCGCCCACATGGATTTCGACTGCTCTGTTGACAGCGGGTTGGCGGTACAAGTTGCGCCAGCCGCGCCGACGGGTCCAGACCTGCTCTCTGGCCGGGTTCAGGGCACGCGCGCCCCTAGGGTAAATGACGACGCGGGCCAAAACGCGCATGCGATGTTCATTGCCATAGCCGGTGTAGGCGATGATGGCGTCATGCCAACGCAAGCTACGGAAGAGCCTTTCGGTCCACCGATTGACTCTCTTCTCGACGCGGGCGGCGATGAACGGTCGGTTGCGCATAGACTCCTGCCTGAACTAGGTTGCACATGTCATGATGTCACATTTACGCCAGATTCCCACCCTTGAGGGTCCATTTCTCCACGACTTGCTGGGCTCGGCGGCCTGCCATTTGGGCGTTCCAGGGTACGTCGAGGACCTTGTGGGCCTGCCGCAGGCGAGCAAGTACGTCGTCGTCCTCGTGGATGGTCTGGGCTGGGAGAACCTGGCTCAGTGGGCGAAGGAGGCCCCCTTCCTGGCTGCCGCGCTGACGGGGAGCAGGCCTTTGGTGACCGACCTGCCTTCGACTACGGCGGCCAGCCTTGTCGGGCTGTGGACAGGCATGGGACCGGGTCGCCACGGTGTTCTGGGTTTCTCGTTCGAGGCGGCTGAGCGCATCGTTTCCCCTCGTTATCCCCACATCACCACGCCGCTGTTCCTCTCCACACCCTTGCCCACGCCAACCTCGGTTCTGGATACCTGCGTGGAGGACACAGTGAAAGTGACGTCGGTGGTGCCCATGGACCAGGTCCAGTCAGGGTTCACGCTCATGGGCACGCGCAGGGCGACGATGGCCCCTGTGACCTCCATGCACGGCCAGGAGCGCGTGACATACGTGGGCGACGCCTGTAAGGCCGAGCGGGCGTTGGTGTACGTCTATGAGCCACGCCTGGACCATGCCGGCCATGCCGACGGTGTGGGGTCGAGCCAGTGGGTCAAGGCATTGGGCAAAGTGGACCGGTTCGTGGAGACACTGCGTTGGTCCTTGGGCGCCGATGTGTGCCTGCTGGTCACGGGCGACCATGGAATGGTCAATGTTGCTCGCCACGACAGGTGGGTCATTGAGTCGAAACCCGACCTGGCCCGCGATGTACGTCTGGTGGGGGGAGAGGCGAGGTTCCGTCACTTGTACACCGACAGGCCCGACCGGGTGGCAAGCCGTTGGCGAGATGTCATGGGAGACCAGGCGTACGTCTTGACGCGGGCAGAGGCCATCGACTCTGGAGTCTTCGGGCCGGTCGAACCCCACTTTCAATTCCGCATAGGTGATGTGGTGGTCGTCTGCGAAGGGGAGTGGGCGATTCTGACTCGTACGTTCTCAGGAGAGTTCACCATGGTGGGTATGCACGGTGGTTGCACCACAGCGGAGCGATTGGTTCCCTTACTCATCATGTGAGAGGTTCGCTACCGCTACCTGGGCGCGAGTCAGGCTTGTCCGCCGAAGATGATGTCATCCCACGAAGGCACCGAAGCGCGCTTGCGTTTGCGGGTGGGATGGGGTGCCTCGTCTTGGATCACCACAGGCTCAGGCGCCTCGATAAGGGGAGGTTGCTCGATCTTGCCGATACTGTCGTCGATGCCCTCGCCCACAGATTCCTCAATGGGTTGTCTCAGCCCACGGAAAATACGCACCGAATCTTCATCAATGGTGGAGATCATGGAGTACAACAAGTCGATGTCCGAGCGCAGCGAATCCTCGTCTGCGGCGGGTGGGAACCCCGAAGTCTCCTCGACCATCAAACCCAGGGTGGTCTCGTCGGACAGGTTGGAAGCGCCGGAATGGGCCAGGCGTGGCAGTCCCACAGTGGATTCAGCATCGGGGTTCAGTGCTCGGCCAAGAGGCAGGTCGCCAATAAGCAAGCGTGCCTCGTCATTGTCTGCGACTGAGAAGCGCCCTCGCGGGTCGAAGACGAATGTCGCCACGTGGTCTCCTTCATAGGCCCAGGACCCTTGGAGAATCCACCGCCCATCGGATCGCCGCCACGAATCCCATGTCACATAGTCGATGTCCTGGTTACGGTCGAGCAGGTTCTCGGCGGCGGTTTGGCTCAGTCGTCGTGCCGACGCAGTCTCTCCTCGGCGACGAACCGGGGCAGCCAAAGCCTCGGCTGTCGTGTGCTCACGCTCTGCGATGATCGGTGCGGCGAAGATCTCCACCTTGCTTGCGGGCAGACCAGAAGCTGCGGTGACTTCCTCTAGGGAGTCACCTGCGCGTATCCGCTGCTGGATTTCACGCGGCGTCATAGCCACGTCCATGCCGCATCCCCTCTCTGGTCACGCCCCCCATTATCGCGCACAAAGCCCTCTTGAGTGGAATCCATCGCCGTTATTGCCTGTATTTCTCTCATTTTGTGCTCAACGGCGCGTGTGGAATGTACTTTGCACCCACCTTTGTGGTACACATGGGCGGTCAGTTTTCTCACGAAATAGGAGGGTTGCCCATGGCCACCGATTACGACGCACCGCGGAAGACGGACGAAGAGATCAGTGAAGACAGTATTGAGGAGCTGAAGAATCGTCGCAACGACAAGAACTCAGGTTCTGTGGATGAAGACGAGGCAGAGGCTGCTGAGAGCTTCGAGTTGCCCGGTGCTGACTTGTCGAACGAAGAGTTGACGGTCAGAGTGGTTCCACGTCAGGCGGATGAGTTCACCTGCGCTGGCTGTTTCTTGGTGAAGAATCGTTCGCAGATCGCGGCAGTGCGCGACGGGCAGGAATACTGCGTCGACTGCGTGTAGGGGTATTGTTTCCCGCTCGTGTCGAGATGCGCCACAAGTATGCGCACGTCACACAGCCGGGATGACGGATTGGCTCGTCAGCGAGTCTTGGTCCGCGCTTTGTCAGGCGGCGGGGAGTTTCTTGCCCATAGTCTTGACGCGCGCCTTGATGGTGCGGGACACGAGCAATTGAGCCACGCCCACACCCACGCCTGAAGCGAGGAACCACGTCACAGCCTGTTTCGTGGGCACATCCAGGTCTTCGGGATTCGGGGGTTCTTCGCCCGTCACCACGGTCCAGATTTTCTTGATGATGAACCCCGCCACGAAGGTGACCGCTGCCGCCATCAGTGTGGTGTAGATCTTTTCGATGATCGCTTTGTCCATGTCACTCCTTACCCGAGTAGTCTACTGGGAAGTGCTGACAACCAATGACACATCTGGGAGAGAAAGGGATCGCGTGGGGCCGAGAATCGACGTCGTGAGACTGAATGAGTCCGTTCCACTGCCGACCTACGCACATTCCGGTGACGCGGGCGCCGACTTGGTGACCGTGGAGGATGTGCGCCTAGACCCAGGCCAGCGCAAGGTCGTCGGGACTGGTTTGGCGCTCGCCATCCCTGAAGGGTACGTGGGACTCGTCCATCCTCGCTCGGGGTTGGCCGCACGCACGGGATTGAGCATCGTCAACACTCCGGGCACCATCGACTCCGGGTATCGCGGGGAAATCCAGGTGTGTCTGATCAATCTCGACTCTGACCAGGCCATTGAGTTGCGCGCGGGGGATCGCATCGCACAGTTGCTGATTCAGCCAGTGGAGCGCGCCCAGTTCGTCTTTGTCGAGGCTTTGGACGACACGGTGCGCGGCGCTGGGGGATACGGATCCTCGGGCGGAGTCGCCGCATGGCGTACGCTAGAAGGGCAAAACGACTAAGGAAGCGCTGATGAGTCAGTGGTTCCGTGAAAGATATCCTCATCGGTTATTCATGAGGACGCAGTCAGAAAGAAGTGTTACATGGGACTGTTTGGGCGAAAGAAACAGGACGCGCCGCAAGAGTCGAGCGACGAGGAGCGTGGGCGCGAGGTCGACGAACTTGACGAGGACGACATCGAAGAGATTGATGAGATTGACGAAGACTTCGACGAGGATGACGAACTAGACGACGAGGACGATTTCGATGATGCCGATGACGAGCCAGTCGATGAGTGGATGGAACTGGATCTGAGCCGGGACTGGCGAGACGATGGTCCCTTCGACATTTCAGAGGTGGACCTCGATGCGGATGTCATTGACCGCGTCGATTTGGGAGCGCTCATCGTGACGCCTGAAAGTGGCCTCGTCCTCCAATTGCCCGTGGACCCCCAAACGCAGGTGGGGCCTTCGCTCATGGTGGCCAATAGCCCCAAGTCAGCGATGAGAGTCACTTTGTTCGCGGCCCCAGCCGATGAGGATTTCCGTGATGAGATACGCGCTGAATTCCTGCGCGAGTCAAAAGGCGCCAAAGTGTTGGACTTGGTCCCGGGCCCGTTCGGGACCGAGATTCGCCGAGTCATGGAGGTGGCCGATGCGGATGGCGGCACGACCGTGGTCGAGATGCGTGACTGGCTGATCGCCGGGCCGCGCTGGGTGCTCAACGCGCGCTTCCTTGGCGATGCTGCCCTGAGCAAGAAGGGCAAGGGCCTCGCCGCCGAACTGGAGGAGTTCGTGCGCAATATCGTCGTGCGTCGGGGCACGGAGGCGATGGCTCCCGGCGGAGTCGTCCCCCTTACACAGGCCAAGAAGAAATGAACGTGCCAGGGTTGACCACCCTCAAGTCGGTCTTTCACAAGCTCGTTTCCAACGATGACGACCTTGTCGAGGAAGAGGCCGACAATGAGGACGCCCATGCGGGATTCCAGACGGTTGCCGGGATTCAAGCACGAGAAAAAGGCACATTCCTCGGCGAGATCACCGCTGTGAGCGGCTCGCCTGCTGGTGCCCCTCCGGCGTTCGAGGCGGACTTTTCCGATGGAACGGGGAGTATCGGGCTCATTTGGATGGGTCGCACCGATGTGCCCGGAATCACCCCAGGCATCCCCATGCGGGTCTGTGGGCGCGTCGTGACGGCGGGAGGCCGCCTCGTCATCTTCAACCCCGCGTACTGCGTTCGCCCTGAGGGGCAGCATTAGCGACTCACCCAGGAACGGCGGGGAACCGCTAGCTAGCCCCTATCGTTGACTTGTGCGTGGGGGAACTGTCAGACGATTCCGTAGTTGGCCGCGAACGTGAACACAGCAGAGATGACGGCGATGATAGGCGCGAGGATGCCCAAAATGATGCCGATGACACCGAAGACGCGGCCCCGGTTGGTGGCTGTGGCGACGATGGACAAGATAAGGCCAACGATGGCGACGACTGTGAGGACGAGGATGCCAATCACTGACCCCATGAGGGCTTGCAGTGCGCTCGGTGGCAAGGCGTTCGGGTCGAATGATCCAACGCCTCCCTGGAAGATGGAGGGGCCGTACGTTTCGTACATAGTCTTGTACAGCTTGTACACCATCACGCCTCCGACGATGCCGCCCAGCACAGCGATGACCGCGCCGACGATACCGAGCGCAGGCGACTTGGCCTGCTTGGCAGGCGGTGTGCTGGGAGGGAAACCTGTCGGCGAGTATCCGCCGGGATACTGCGCGACGCCATAGGAGGGGTCAGGAGCCTGCCCGTACGCAGGGTTGCCGTAACCAGTGGGTGGTTGGGGCGAAGGGGACCCGTAAGGGTTTTGGCCATAGGTGGGAGGCTGTGTCATGCATCAAGCATAGTGGATGCTCCTATGGCCGGGGCCGTCGGCGACCAGACCTGATCGCCGCTTTCCCTTCACAGAACGTAGTCGGCGTCATCCTCGACTCGGGGAACGTCGCGGTCCCTCATCGGGGCCGGTGTGCCCGGACCCTCGTGAGCAGGAACCGTCTCGCTGACGTGCAGTTCGCCTTGTGGGCTGAGCAAGGTTTTCAGACCCTGTTCCGCGTCCTTTGGAGCGATGAACAGCAGTTCGTCTCCGGCTTCCAAAACCACGTCCTTTTCTGGAGGCAGTCCTCGGCCACCACGAATGAGAGCAACAAGGATAGAGTGTTCAGGCCAGTGAATATCGCCCAGACTCTTGGTGACACAGGGCGAGTCCTCGGGCAAGGTCATCTCCACCAAGTCAGTGTCGGACCTTCTGAAGGAGAACAAACGCACAAGGTCACCGACCGTCACGGCTTCTTCGGCCAAAGCAGTCATGATGCGTGGGGCAGACACCGCCACATCGACTCCCCAGACATCGTCGAAGAGCCATTCATTGCCCGGATGGTTGACTCGCCCCACTGTGCGAGGAACTCCGAACTCAGTCTTCGCCAAGAGCGAGTGGACGAGATTGACCTTGTCATCACCGGTGGCGGCGATGGCCACGTCGCAGGTCTCCAGGTGAGCCTCGGTGAGGGACCCGAGTTCGCAAGCGTCGGCTAGGAGCCACTCGGCTTGGGGGACGGAGTCCTTCTTGATGGCAGACGGTTCTTTTTCGATGAGGAGGACGTGGTGGCCGTTGCTGATGAGGTCACGAGCGATAAAACGCCCAACATTGCCCGCTCCTGCGATAGAAACTCTCATTTTGTCTCTCTTTTCTTGGGTCGGGTCGTCACTTGGTCGCAGGCACGGAGGCCAGTCGGGCCCTGACCTCGTCCATGTTGGCGGTCGAGACCATGGCGTACACGATGTCGTGGTCTTGGAGGACTGTGGAGTCTGTCGTCGGGATCCCAGTGCCGAAACGCCCCAGAGCAGGGATGGGAGTGCTGACGGCTTTCTCTATGGCGCGGATGGGCATTCCGATCCACGCCTGGTCATAGGACAAGGACATGAGTCTCACCGAACCGGAGGGGTCACGCCACAAAGAATCTGTTCCGATGTCGGTCAGTTTGCCCAGGATTTGCTCGGTGGACCATCTGACGGTGGCGACCGTGGGGATGCCGAGTCGTTCGTACACCTGTGCTCGGGCGGGGTCGTAGATGCGGGCAACCACTGTGGTCACGCCGAAGGATTCTCGCGCCACGCGAGCACCCAAGATATTGGAATTGTCGCCATCAGTGACAGCCGCGAAACCATCGGCTTTCTTGATGCCCGCCTCGATGAGGACGTCGCGGTCGAATCCCACACCCTTGACCGTCGTTCCATGGAAAGAGGCTCCCAGACGGCGGAAAGAATCAGCATTGACGTCGATGACGGCCACTGACATTCCACGCTTCTCCAAGGCGCGAGCCAAGCCTGACCCCACGCGCCCGCAGCCCATAATCACGTAATGCATTGCGCTCCTCGGTGTGCCCCATGTTGGCCTGAGTTGGGGGACACGCCCCTAGATTACCGTAGAGCGGTGGCGCATTGCGGCTCACGGGTGTGAGAAGGTTGATTCATGGTCTTGGAATTGTCGCCCACGGATGTCGCCCACGGGGGCTATGCCGTGGCGCGCCACGACGGAATGGTCATTTTCGTGTCCGGGGCGATACCGGGAGAACGAGTGCTCGCGGAGATTACCGGCAAACGCTCCAAGTTGTGGTTCGCCCGGACCGTCGAAGTCGTGGACCCTTCGCCCGACCGGGTGCCCCATGTCTGGAGTCTGGCCGAACGCACCGGCATCGGGGGGGTGGACCTGGGGCATGTGAGTCTGGGGGCGAGCAGGCGTTGGAAGGCGCGCGTCGTGGAGGGACAACTTGCCAGGATTGGGCACGTCGACGTCCCCGAGGGCTTCGCCGTGGAGTCGGTGGGTGACGATGAAACACGCGATGGATTGGCATGGCGCACCCGTATCACCCTCGTGACTGATGAGGCTGGTCGTCTGGGGATGCACCCGCCCAAGTCCCATGATGTGGTGCCGGTGACGGACATGCCCATCGCGCATGAGGATATCCAAGACGTGCTTGCACGGGACCTGGGCGGGGGTTCGACCCGGAATCGGTCCATTCCCTTCCTTGCCGACCAGCGCGTGTCCTATGTGCGCCCTAGTGTGACCACGCCTGGCGGTGAGTCTCGCGTCGTGACCGTGGTCGAGTCGCGCGGACGCAAGGGCGCGGAGCCTGTGCATGAGCAGGTCACGACCACGCACGGGACTTGGGAGTACTTCGTGTCGGCGACCGGTTTCTGGCAGGTCCACCGGGACGCGCCCTCGACGCTCGTCCAGGCTGTCCTGGATGGCGCAGGCGAGGTTGCTGGGCCGACATACGACCTGTACTGCGGGGCCGGACTGTTCGCCGTGCCCCTGTCCGAGCGCGGGCGCGTTGTGGCAATCGAGGGGTCTGAACAGGGCGTGGCTGACTTGAAACGCAACACACGTGGTCTCGATGTGGAGGCGTATCGCGGTGATGTGGCGAGTGTGTTGTCACGGATATCCGACACCGAGGGCGGTTTGTGGGTCCTCGATCCTCCTCGGGCAGGCGCCGGGCGTGAAACCATCGAATGGATGGTACGCATGTCGCCTGACAAGGTAATTTACGTTGCTTGTGACCCTGCCTCCCTGGCCCGTGACGTGGCTTTGTTGGGCAATCATGGCTATGAACTGGCCAACTTGCGGGCTTTCGACCTCTTTCCGCGCACCCACCATGTCGAGTGTGTGGCCGTGCTCGCCAGGCCCTAGGGGTTCATTGATCAACGACCTGGCTTTCGCGCAGAATCACGAAATACGTAAATCAGGGTTTCACTTCGAGAAGGTCACGGCGTGTCGTGGACGAACATACGACTCTCCTCCCCCTCCCGTACAATTGGGGGCGACCAGATCCATCAACACTTCCTTGAGGAGACCACATGACCGAACTCAACGTGGGAGAACGAACGTACACCATTGTCTCTATTCCCGCTGAAGCTCGCGCATTACCAATGACTGTGGCCATCCTGCTGGAGAACCTGATACGTCACGAGGCGGACCCGGCTCAGATCGAGGCTCTTCGTTCGTGGAACCCCCAGGTGAGCGACCAAGAGATTGAGTTCCATCCAGCGCGTGTGCTCATGCAGGATTTCACCGGAGTGCCCGCCCTCGTGGATTTGGCGACCATGCGCGAAGCTGTGGACGCCCGAGGCGGCGACCCGGCCAGCGTGAACCCCTCCATCCCCACCGAACTCGTCATCGACCATTCGGTGATCGCCGACGAGTTTGGCACCGCCGCTGCTTTCGGAATCAACCGCACATGGGAGTTTTCTCGGAACAAGGAAAGATACGAGTTCCTCAAGTGGGGGCAACAGGGATTCGACAATTTCAAGGTGGTGCCTCCCGACACGGGGATCGTTCACCAAGTGAACATTGAGCATTTAGCTCGTGTCGTCATGGAATCTGGCGGCGTGGCCTATCCCGACACCTGCGTGGGCACGGACTCGCACACGACCATGGTCAACGGACTCGGAGTCTTGGGTTGGGGAGTCGGTGGCATCGAGGCAGAGGCGGCCATGCTCGGTCAGCCCATCTCCATGACTGTGCCGCGTGTCATCGGGGTCCGTCTCGTGGGTGCTCTGAGACCTGGCACCACCTCGACCGACCTCGTCTTGACCATCGCCCAACGCCTGCGCGGACACGGTGTTGTGGGCTCCTTCCTTGAGTTCTTCGGCCCGTCTCTTCCCACGGTGTCCGTGGAGACCCGCGCCACCATCGCCAACATGAGCCCGGAATACGGTTCGACTGCCGTCCTGTTCCCCATCGACCAAGCCACGCTTGATTACCTGCTCCTGACCGGGCGCAGTGAAGAACACGTCGCGCTTGTCGAGGCCTACGCTCAGGCGCAAGGGCTGTGGTATGACCCGACGCGCGAAGTCGTGTACACCGAAACACTCACCATCGACCTGGGTGAAGTGCGACCGTCCATTTCGGGCCCCAAGCGGCCGCAGGACCGCATCACCCTGCATGACGCCCGCGCCGAGTTCCACCACAGTTTGCCTGCCAAGAAGGTACACACCGTGAACACGAACTTAGGCGCAATCAGTTCGGGGGTCGTCGCAGTCGCTGCCATCACGTCATGCACGAACACGTCCAACCCGGCAGTCATGATCGCCGCCGGTCTGGTCGCCAAGAAGGCAGTCGAAAAGGGACTCACCGTTCCTGGTTGGGTCAAGACGACTCTGTCGCCGGGCTCCCAGATTGTCACCAACTACCTTGATTCCGCCGGGCTGACGCCTTACCTCGAAAAGCTGGGTTTCTTCCTTGTGGGGTACGGCTGCGTCACCTGTATCGGCAACTCTGGCCCGCTCGTCCTTGAAGTCAAGCAGGCCGTCGATCAAGGTGTGGTCGCATGTTCGGTGCTGTCCGGCAACAGGAACTTCGAAGGACGCATCAACCCGGACGTCCGCATGAATTACCTTGCCAGCCCGCCATTGGTCGTCGCGTACGCGCTGGCAGGAACCATGGACATCGACTTGACCACTGAGCCGATTGGGGAAGGGGTGGATGGCCCGGTGTACTTGGCCGACCTGTGGCCCTCCGAGGAGGAAATCAACCTGGCTGTCGCCACCCATGTCACACCGGACATGTTCCGTTCGCGGTATGCCGAGGTCTACCGTGGCTCGCAGGCCTGGCAGCAGTTGGAAGTGACGGCGCAAGCAGAGTATTCGTGGCCGGAATCCACGTACATCAAACGGGCCCCGTATTTCGATCAAGAGTGCTGCAGTGACCCCTTCGCGCTGACCGGCGCGCGGGTGCTCCTCCTCCTGGGCGACTCGGTGACCACCGACCATATCTCGCCTGCGGGCAACATCAAGGCTTCGTCGCCTGCGGGGCGTTACCTCGAATCGCTCGGTGTGGTCAAAGCTGACTTCAACTCGTACGGCTCGCGTCGCGGCAACCACGAGGTCATGGCGCGCGGCACCTTCGCCAATGTGCGACTTCGCAACCTCATGGTCGACGAAGAAGGCGGTTTCACAAGGGATTTCACCAGGCTCGATGGCCCTGTCACGACGGTATGGGACGCCGCACAGGCTTACGGGCAAGAAGGTTCTCCACTGGTCGTCATCGCCGGCAAAGAGTACGGCTCAGGCTCCTCCCGCGACTGGGCCGCCAAGGGCCCGGCCCTCTTGGGGGTCAAGGCGGTCATCGCTGTCAGCTTCGAGCGCATCCATCGGTCCAACCTGGTCGGTATGGGAATCGTGCCTTTGGAGTTCCCCGAGCACACGTCGGCGAAGACTCTGGGGCTGACAGGGGAGGAAGTCATTTCGCTGTCGGTGCCAGATTGCGCTTCAGGGGTTGGTTCTGGTGAGTTCGAGGGGCTGGCTCCTGGCCGGGTTCCGTCGACAGTCGAGGTGACCGCCACAGGTCCACAGGGCACCATTCGCTTCATGGCGCGTGTACGGGTGGACACCCCGACCGAAGAGGCGTACCTCGCCCACGGCGGAATCCTTCCCTATGTCGTGGAGTCGCTGTCGAAGTGAAGACCATTGGGGAGGAGCCTTGGGGGGCGGCGCGGTTCGCCTACGCCTACCTGGCTTCGCTGCTGGCCTTTTTCGGAGCTTGTCTGGTGGCGGCCATCGCCTACCCCCTGATCGGGGCTACCGGTTTGTGTCGGGCGGACGAAGCGGGATGGTGCATGCCTGCTTCCACTGTGCTCGTGGGCTTCGCCGGTCTTGTCGGGTGCTTGTTCCTTGTTGCTCGAGTATTCCTTCTGGGATGGGAGTGGGCCCTGTGGGTGCCTGTGCTTGTTCTTGTTCTGGGCGAAATCGTGGTGGAGACGAACGTTGTCGGTCTCGCCTGGACCGGTCTGGTCATACCTGCTCTGGCTGCCTGGCTGACCTATTCCCGCCCCGACAAGAAGCCAAGTGTCAGGGCACGTCTCGTGAGGCTGATCGTGGCGGGAGTTCTCGTGCTTCAGTTCGTCGTATGGATCGTGGGTGTGGCCACGATTGGGTAAGTCAAGAGTGGCGAGGTTAGCTGCTTCTTCCCCGCGATATTAGACTGGCTGCATGACTTCCCTGGGCGACGTGACCTGTCCGCATGACTTGCGCGACCTCTCCGCCGCTGATTTGACCGAATTGGCCCAACAAATCAGGGCCTTCCTCATCGAGAAGGTCTCCGCGACGGGAGGCCACCTCGGACCCAATCTCGGCGTGGTGGAACTGACCATGGCCATTCACCGGGTCTTCGATTCTCCCCAGGATCCGGTTGTCTTCGACACTGGGCACATCTCTTACGTCCACAAGATTCTCACCGGGCGACAGCGCGATTTTGCCACGCTGCGGCAGGCCGACGGGCTGTCGGGGTACCCCAGTCGAGCCGAATCTGAGCATGACTGGATGGAGAACTCCCACGCCTCGACCGCCCTGTCATGGGGGGCCGGCCTGGCTGAAGCCTTCCGCATCACAGGCGACCGGCACACCGTGGTCGTCGTCGTGGGGGACGGGGCTCTCACCGGCGGCATGGCGTGGGAGGCGCTGAACAATATCGCGGTTCACAAGGACTTACACATGGTCGTCGTGGTCAATGACAACGGGCGGTCGTACACCTCGACGGTGGGTGGGCTGGCCCAACACCTGACACGATTCCGCACGGATAGGCGGTACGACCAGACTCTCGACGTGGTGAAGGCCGTGGTTCAGAAGACCCCACTGGTCGGCATGCCTGCCTACGAATTGCTCCATGGCCTCAAAGTTGGCTTGAAGGACATTCTTGCTCCTCAGGAGTTGTTCTCTGACTTGGGGTTGAAGTACATCGGGCCAGTGGACGGGCACGACCGCGTCGCAGTCGAGAAGGCACTCATCCAGGCCAAGAGCTATGCGCGCCCTGTCATTGTGCATTGTATGACCGAGAAAGGCAGAGGTTTCTCCGCTGCCGAATCGTGCGAGGCCGACAAGTTCCACGCCATCGGGGCCATTGATCCCGTGACAGGCGAACCGCTGAACGGGGAGAGCGGACCGACATGGACGCGCATCTTCGCAACGGAGATGGTCGCGCTGGGCAGGGAAGACAAGAAACTCGTGGGGGTGTCCGCCGCCATGGTCGATCCTGTGGGTCTGGGGCCTTTCGAGGCAGCCTTTCCGAGTCGGGTTTTCGACGTCGGTATCGCTGAGCAACACGCGGTGGTCAGTGCGGCAGGAATGGCGATGGCGGGGCTGCATCCGGTCGTTGCCGTGTACGCGACGTTCCTCAATCGTGGGATCGATCAAATACTCATGGACGTCGGACTGCACCAGATGCCGGTGACATTTGTCCTTGACAGAGCCGGTATCACCGGGCCTGACGGGTCCAGCCACCACGGGATATGGGACTTGGCGCTGCTCACGGATGTGCCGGGCATGAGAATCGCCGCGCCGCGAGACGGGTCCACACTGCGTCGTGTCCTGCGCGAGGCGGTGGGCGATGCCGAACATCCCACGACTGTGCGTTTCCCCAAAGGTGAGGTGGCTCCCGCGACTGTGGCCATTCGCTCAGTCGACGGCGTGGACGTCTTGGTGGACGAGGACTCTCCCCAGGTGGCCATCATCGGCTATGGTCCTTTGGCGGCTTTGGCCATGGAGGTTGCTGAGGACTTGCGAGCCTTGGGTGTACGGACTCTCGTGGTGGACCCGGTCTGGGTATGGCCACTGTCGTTGTCGCTCTTAGGGTTGGTGCGTAATTGTGCGGTCGTCGTGTCCATTGAGGACGGCGTCGATGTGGGAGGTTTGGGCGAGCATCTGGGGGCACGTTTGTCGGACGAGGGGAGCGCAGCGCGGGTTGTACGTGTGGCGGTGCCTACGATGTACATCCCCCAAGGCAGCCGCGAAACCATCTTGGCCGACCTGGGTTTCAGCCGCGAGGCGATTGTGCCACGTGTACAAGCGGCAATGGTCTGACTTTGTTATCCCCGTCCTGCCTCGGCTAACCCCCACACATCCTCGGGCGGCCGCCCTGTGTGCACAACCCATCCGTAAACGTGCTCAATCAGTGCCTTTCTGACGTTTGAGGATGGGAAATGTCGCCAAAATCGCTCGTGGGACGACATTTCCCATCCGCAACCGTCGCGGAGCGGCCCAATTGGTCCATTTGAGGATGGTTACGTATGAAGTCAAAGAAATCCACTTGGTGTGCGTGTGATTATCACCTTACGTCCACAGGAATACGGTCCTGAGGCGTGCGGACAGCCTCCGAGCAGAGCACCGCCCTTACTCGTGCACTATTCGGCGGGGTATTCCATGTCGGCCAGAGCTTGTGCGATGAGGGGGGCGACTAGGGCGGCCTGCCACGGACGTACATCCAAGTCGGCGAGTTGGGCGGACAAGGCCTCGACGGACGTACCCACGGGCCTCCAGAGCAGGGCGCGCAGTGGTCTGGGGGAGATGAGGTTCTCCACGGGCATGGTGATTTCTTCGGCTAGGTCTTTGATGACGGGGCGTACAACGTCCCAGCGCTGGGCGGCTTCGGGGTCGCGTTTGGCCCACATGCCGGGCGACGGCGGTCCTTCGCGGCGCACCTTCATGGGCGGGAGTTCGCTGGCGGACAAGGCCATGCCACGAGATACTGCGTCCAGCCACTGGTTGGTGTAGTTCCGCGCGATTCTGGCAGACCAGGAACCGGTCGTGAAGACCCGGCGAGAGTTGGGGAGCCCGGAGTCATCGACATGGGAAGCCACGGCCGAGATGGCCCGGTCATTGACGATTCGGTGAGGGCTGAGGTCCAAGGCGGCGGCTATCTCGTCGCGGGTCAGCCACAGTTCACGCAGGACGCCCAAGCCTCGCCGGGTGCGTACCAGGGGGATGTCGGAGGTCCGCCGCCAGGGGTTGTCGAGTGGCGTGGGTTCATACTTCAGAGCGTGCGCGAATTCCTGGCGAGCCCATTCTTCCTTGCCAGCCTGGATGAGTTCGTCCTGGAGGGCGTCTCGAAGCTCGATGAGATACTCCACGTCGAGCCCGGCATAGGTCAACCAATCTGCGGGCAGGGGGCGAGTGGACCAGTCAGAATAACCGTGGTCTTTGGCGAGGGTCACGCCGAGCACATCCTCGACAAGAGGACCCAGCCCGACTCGTTCTCGTCCCAACAGTCGCGCAGCCAATTCGGTGTCGAACAACACGGTGGGGTTCAGGCCGGCTTCTTGCAGAGAGGGTAAGTCCTGGGTGGCCGCATGGAGTATCCATTCCTTGCCCACTACCGCCTGGTCGAGTGCTGCCATCGCCTCGGGGGAGATATCGATGGGGTCGATGAGGTGGACGCCTGTGCTGGCGGTCTTGAGTTGGATGAGGTACGCCCGTTGCGAGTAGCGGAATCCAGCAGCGCGCTCTGTGTCAGCGGACAGTGGGCCAGTGTCCGCCGACAAAGCGGGCAAGATGGCGGCCAGGGCCTCGTCATCGGCGATGACTGTGGGCGCGCTTGAGGCAGGGGAGGCACTAGGTGCGGTGGGTTCACTCATCGGCGGGCGGCGATCCTGTGGTTGAGGGAGATGACTTCATTATCAGCGGGCAGTCCGCACACTTCGCGCAGAAGAACCTGCCAGGCCGCCACATGGTCAGTGAAGGGGTGGCTGGGGTCCAAAAGTGGGGTCCACGAGGCACGTATTTCAATCTCGGAGGTGGCTTGGCGGTCCTCGATGCCGCCGAAGGGAGTGGAGGCTGTGGTCGTTACTGTCCCCGAGGCTGCCACGTATTTCGCTCCGCGCGATTCAAGCGCGTCCATGAGCCACGACCATCCCACTTGGGCGAGGAAAGGGTCCTCGACCATGTCGGGGGACACGTCCGCGCGGGCGAAGGTGACGCAACGGAAATCACCTTGCCAGGCCTCGTTTCCGTCCGGTTCGTGAAGGAGGATGAGTCGGCCTGAGCCCACTGGCTCACCGCCCTCCAGCACATCGGCGTCCAATGCGGCTGTGTGTGCGGCTAGTTTGGCTGGGGGCTCCAGTTCGGCGACAAGGATGCGCGGGTCCCAGTCGAACTGGCTGAGGTCATGTACGGCCAGAGCAAACGATTGCGGCAGGATGCCGATTTGTGTGGCCATGCGTCAAGGCTAGCTATCGGGCGCATCCTCCAGTCCCGGGACTCGCCGACAAAGGGACAATCGGATGGTGGCAGAATATGGACATGAGTACCGCTGTATCCGTGGCATCCCTCTTGCGTGCCAAACCGAACTCGTCGATCACAGATTATGACCCTGACGCCACCCCCGGTTACCCAGGAAAAGGTAAGGAGGATGGTCCTGCCCTGACGGCGAAGATTGGGGACCGGCTCTCCGAATTACAAGAAAGATTGTATGCGGAGGGCAAGGGTGATGGCCCCGACCGGAGCGTTCTCGTCGTCCTTCAAGGCATGGACACTTCCGGTAAGGGCGGGACTGTGCGACACGTCTTCGGACTTGTGGACCCGCAGGGGCTCCTGCTGCACGCTTTCAAGCAGCCCACCAAAGAGGAGTTGTCGCACGACTTCTTGTGGAGGATTCGTCAGCACCTTCCCTCTCGTGGCCTCATCGGTATCTTTGACCGCTCGCAGTACGAGGACGTCCTGGTTGTGCGGGTGGACGAGTTGGTGGAGCCAGCCATCTGGGAACCCAGGTACGAGGCGATCAACGACTTCGAGAAGTCCCTGGCCGATTCAGGCATGAAGATCATCAAGTGCTTCCTCAATATCAGCGCTGACGAGCAGAAAGGGCGCCTGCTGGAGAGGTTGGCCGACCCGAGCAAGCATTGGAAGTACTCCCATGGTGACGTGAAAGTGCGGGCCAAGTGGAATGCGTACATGGAGGCGTACGAGGACGCGCTCAACAACTGCAACACTGATGCTGCGCCGTGGTACGTCATCCCGGCAAACAAGAAGTGGTACCGCGACTGGGCGGTGGCGACCCTCTTGCTCGAAGCCCTAGAGGAGATGAATCCGCAATGGCCTGCCGGTGATTTCGACGTGGAAGCCGAGATTGTGGCCGTCAATGAGTCATTGCCAGTTGCAGATGTAAGCTCTGACGATTCGAAGGTAAGTAAAGACAAGAAGGCCAAGAAGAAGTAGACCCGGCGATGCCACCGTACGTGCGCATCCCGGAATGTTACCGTTCTTGCGCATCCTGAAATGCTACGGTATGTGCGCATTCGGAGTAGTGACTGTCCGCAAACTGCGCGTCGGAAACGTCGAATTATGCTGGCTGAAATCTACGCAAAGTGTGGGCTGCAACAGGCATGATGACCACCAGGCCACCCCGATTCACTGCACGGCTTCGGCCAACTCCGGCATTTCCATGGTGTCGCTGATATCGTCCAGCAAGTCCATTGCTGCGAAAGCGTAACGAGCGAGCACGAGGTCCAAGACTGAGTCGTCCACGCCGATGGGCGCACTGACGGCAATCGCGCCATGTCTGAGGGCCAGGTGCGCCTGTGCCTCGAAAAGGGCCCCGGGGGAGAGGAAGAACGACCCAACCGCGACATGGCGACGGCCCTGCGCGTTGAGGCTCTCGATGGCGGTGGTCACGCCCATACCGGACCCGTCGGACATAGCAATCAAACAAGGTAACTTGTGGTGTGCTCCCCATTGGCGGGCCCGCCTAGCCAGCATGCCCATGCCGCGCACATCGCCGGGGCCTTCCGCCAAGAGAACCAGCCCGTCCAATTCGGTCGCATGTGCATTGCCCAAGGCGACACGCAGACGTTCATCCAAAGGTCGCAGGAGAGAAGCTTCAGGGCCAAGAGGGTGCGAAATCGTGAAGCGCACAGTGGGATGGGTCTGGCGAACAGCGTCCACCACGGCATCCACAGCGGGGTCGTGGTCCACGACGGCACTGAGTTGGAGCGGCACGAAGACGACCTCGGTGACCCCTCTGGACGCCAAATGCGTCACGACTTGGGACGCGGAGGGCGGGCATTCTCGGATGAAGGCGGCGTTGACTTCGAGTTCAGGGCGAATACTCTGGAGGCCGTAGCGCAGGTGGTGGCTCACCTCGGCCACAGCAGGGTCGGTGCTGCCATGTGCGAGCATGATCAGAGCGGGCGCTGCCATATCGTTCCTTCCTCGAATGACGAGCGGCGCCATTGCCGTGGGCGGTCAAGCCTTGAGGTGTTTCAGTGATACTTTGCGAGATTCCCCAACGTTCTCTTTCGCTTGGGCATAACTTCACACCATCCACCATGTGAGACGCAAGTTTTCTGTCCGCATAGTGAGACAGATACCTCGTGGAAAGCAGAAATGACCGACTTCCGAGGGGGTCCAAGGGGTACACATCGAGTTGGAGAGGGATTGCATCCTGGACATCGAAATCGGTCGAGGTGGCTTTCGAATGTCGACTAGTGTCCGCTTGTGGGGGACACTAACTCTGCGTCATCAAGTTGGTTGGCCAGTTTCTGGTCAAAGGTGTACAAGGGGGTATCGCCAGCGCGTCTGGCCTGGTGGGTGAGGTAGATATCCACGACAGACAACTTGGGATGGGCGAGGTAGTCGGCGATGATGTCTCGCCAGAGGGCGGTATCGATGCGGAAGGCGCCATGTCCGAGGAGGGTGCTCAGGGCGGTGGCGATGGCGGGGCGAGACGCTTTGTAGACAGTTTGGAGGGCGTACACGCACTCGATGAGGGCAGCGTCATGGACGGTCACTTCCCCGCACTCGCTGAGGAGGTGTTCGACAGCGCGGGTCTGCTGAGGAATATCGTCAATCAGCCAACGCAGAACGGCGTTGGTATCAAGATTGGCCATGGCTCTCCTGCACCGCCTCGGTCCACCCGTCGCCTGAGGTGTACGGAACCCCCAGCGTCCCTTGTGCGCGAAGCTCTTGCTGGAGCATGTGGCGCACGGTCTCGATAGCCGGAGGTACACTCACCAGGATTTCTCCTTCTGACAAGGAGAAACCAATGCGTCGACCAGGTTCAATGCCCAACTCCTCGCGTATGGGAGCCGGGATGGTGACCTGTCCCTTCGTGCTGACAGTTGCATACATCATAGTCATGGTAGGTATTCTATCAAAGGTAAGGAAAGCAGTGCGTGTAGGACACCCAATTGATAGCTGGTGTTTCCTTGCCGGAGTATGCCGAGTGGACCGAGGGGGGCTGTTGGTGTTACAGTTTCTGGGACTTCGGCGGGTTGCCCGAGTGGTCAATGGGAGCAGACTGTAAATCTGCCGGCTAATGCCTACGGAGGTTCGAACCCTTCACCCGCCACCACAGAAGTACGCTCGAGAGCCGACGAAAGTCGGCTCTCGGTGTTTGTGGTGACGTGCGACGATGCAAGCTCGCTTGCTAGTCGTCGCACGTCACCACAAACACACAAGGACCTCCACAGGAGGTTCTTGTAGCGTACGGCCCGGCAGGGTTGACTGAACTGGGCGGAGCCCGGTGAGGGAGCACCCGCCACAAGGCGGTTTCTTCTGGGTACGGCCCGGCAGGGTTGACTGAACTGGGCGGAGCCCGGTGAGGGAGCACCCGCCACAAGACGGTTTCTTCTGGGTACGACCCGGCAGGGTTGACCGAATCGGACGAAGTCTGGTGAGGGAGCACCCGCCGAAGTGCGAATGCTCCCCATGTCGATGGATGTCGACGTGCGGCCCCGCCCACTTGCCGCCCTATTGATTCCTCGTGTATCGTAGTTCGGGCTTGCCCCTATAGCTCAGTCGGTAGAGCGTCTCCATGGTAAGGAGAAGGTCTGCAGTTCGATTCTGCATGGGGGCTCGGCGTCTGAAGGGAAACCTTCAGACTAATGGCGGGGTAGCTCAGTCGGTTAGAGCGAGCGGCTCATAATCGCTAGGTCGCGGGTTCGAGTCCCGCCTCCGCTACGGACTACATGAGGAGTACACGATGGCTAAGAAGCAAGGCGATGTTCGCCCGAAGATCACTTTGGCATGCACGGAGTGCAAAGAGCGCAACTACATCACCAAGAAGAATCGCCGCAACGACCCGGATCGTCTGGAGCTGAAGAAGTTCTGCCCGCGTTGCCGCAAGCATCAAGCGCACCGCGAAACTCGCTGACCGCAGTTCGCACACTAGGCGCACGCCCTCGTCAGGGTGTGCGCTTTGTCGTCTCCTGACCCAGATGATTCTGCCTAGGACTCAGCGCTTCGTTGGCGCACCAAGTGCCACCTGAAATGGCATCCGGCGCCTCGGTGCCAAGACGACAGGCGCAGAATTACTCCCTAACAGGGCACCACGGCCAACAGGGCACTACGGCCCCGTCCCACTTACACTCCTGGTGAAGCGACGAACAAAGTGGCCGACCCCGAAGCGGTGACTTCCTCGCCGAAGGGCATGAGGACCGCCTGGCCGGGAGTGAGGTCGACGACACTTTCACCCTGACGCAGTTGTGCTTCTCCGTCGATCACCAGTCCGATTCGGCATGAATCTGTGCGTGGGATTGCCACCGCTTTGCTCGTCAGATCGCCACGCCAGAGGGCGAACTCGGGGGTGGGAGTGATGTACCTCACGAATCCCGCATCACTCTCAGTGGGCACGATCACCGGCTCGCTAGCCTCGAAGGCAACGACCTGGATGAGTTCGTCCACGTCGATGTGCTTGGCCGTCAACCCGCCGCGCAGGACATTGTCAGAGGAGGCCATGACCTCCACGCCGACCCCGTGAAGATAGGCATGCAGGGTGCAGGGCGCGAGGTACATCCCCTGTCCAGGCTCCAGATGAACCCGATTGAGCAGGAGGGCTGCCAGAATCGATGGCTGGTGCGGGAAGTACACGTCCAAGTCCAGTGCAGTTCGAGCGAACTCACCCACCTCGGAATCGTCATCACGATGTCGGTGAGCTTCGTGCAGAACCTCATTGACATACTCGGGATGGTCTTGGCTCAGAATGTCGAGGAATACTTCAGCGAAAGCGGCAGAGCCGCGCCGAGAACCGAGCGGACCAATGACCGAAGACAAGTCTGCTCCCAGCCCCAGAGCCTCGAACAGCGCGAGGGTGTGGTGAGGATTGCGGAAGCCGCACAAGGCGTCGAACGGCGTCAGAGCCACAAGGAGTTCCGGCTTCGGCCAATCGTCGTGGTACACCCGAACTGGAGAATCCAGGGCAATCCTCGCCTGGTTCTCGCGGGCGAACCCGGCCTCAGCCTGCTCACGATTGGGATGTGCCTGGAGGGACAGCGGTCGCTCTGCGGCGAGCAGTTTCAGCAGGAGGGGGAAACGGTCGCCGAAAGCCCGGTACGTCCGATCTCCAATCCATTCAGGATGGTCTTGCAGAACCGTGCCCAGATCCACATCATTCACAGTTGACGGGGCGAGGGGATGGGCTCCCAGCCAGTACTCCGCCTGTGGCTCGCCGGTGGGCTCGGCCCCTAGCAATGCGGGTATGGCGGTGGGGGATCCCCAAGCGTAGTCGCGGATCTGACCAGTCAGTGCCAGCATGGCATCCTTTCGTTGTGTGGCATCGTCGATTCGACGCTCGCTCCCATGGTGGGTGCTTCGCGCTGAGTCTGGGGCCCAGACATGAAGCCACAGGGATTGAGAACCACGATGTTCCTAGCGGTACCACCCAGACATCTAGCTTATCGCAAGCCCGCGCCCTGGAGCGAAGCCCTGGATTTTGGGCGTGGTCCTCGGCGGGCACGGGTCAGTCGAGTGTGGATCTGCTGGCCCAGTATGCCCGACACGACACCGCCTCGCCCGATTTTGTCGGCGGTGCCTTATACGATGAAGCCATGAGTTTGAACGAGCAGGAGAAGGCGATATTGGGCTTCGAGCGCCAGCGCTGGAAGATGCCGGTGGAGAAGGAACATGCCATCGCCTCCACGTTCGGATTGTCGGGCCCGAGGTATTACCAACTGCTCAACGCCCTCATCGACCGCCAGGAAGCGA
>JAISJO010000046.1 GCA_031261485.1 Propionibacteriaceae bacterium
GAGTGGGCTGTCACCAAGCGGATGCTGAACAACATGGTCACCCAGCACGACGCTTTGTTCTCATTCAGCGACATTGAGACAGGGGCAATGTTCTTTATCCCTTCCCGGTCACTGCTGGACGCCATCGCTGAAGGTGAGTTCTGAACGCGCTCGGCTGAGCGAAGCGGAATAATGAGTGCTTGTGTACATCGTTTTCGCCTTCGCATCGGCTGTCTTCGCTGGCGCGACCTCAATCCTGGCGAAAATCGGCATCAAGAACGTCGACTCCACCCTGGCAACGGCACTTCGTACCATCGTTGTCGTCATCTTCGCCTGGCTGATGGTATTTGTCGTTGGTTCCCAGAACACGATTTCCTCGATCAGCGCGCGTAGCCTGATCTTCCTGGTGTTGTCTGGTTTGGCCACCGGGGCGTCGTGGCTGTGCTACTTCCGGGCGTTGCAGATCGGCTCGGTCAACAAGGTGGTCCCCGTCGACAAGGCCAGCACTGTCCTCACCATGGTCTTGGCGATCATCTTCTTGAGCGAGAGTTTCACCTGGCTGACCATTGTGTGCATCGTGGTCATCCTGGCAGGCACCTACGCCATGATCGAGAAGCAGGCGGTGACCTCTGAGACACCCGATGGGAAGGGCTGGTTCATCTACGCTGCGGGTTCGGCCATCTTCGCCAGCCTCACCGCCATCCTTGGCAAAGTCGGCATCGAAAACGTCGAGTCCAACCTCGGAACAGCCATCCGCACCGTGATTGTCCTTGTCATGGCCTGGTTGATTGTCGTCGTACAAGGCAAGGCCAAACAAGCAACCAAAGTCAGCCGACACGATTGGGTATTCCTCATCCTCTCCGGCATCGCCACTGGGTTGTCCTGGCTCTGCTTTTTCCACGCCCTGCAAATCGGCCCCGCCTCCGTGGTCGTCCCCATCGACAAACTCTCCATCGTGGTCACCATCGTCTTCTCCCGTCTCGCCCTCGGCGAAAAGCTGACCCGCCGATCCGCTCTCGGGTTAGCAGGCATCGTCGCCGGTACGCTCCTACTCTTGGTGCGTCTCGGGTAGAGAACGAGTACATCACCGGTCATTCCTACTTACCGGGAACCAAGTCGGGCTCCCTGAGGAACCACTGACTAGCGCATTTCGTCATTCTGCGCGTAGTCGCAGAATCCATTGCTCGGTAGCGCTTCACCATGTGGCATTCTTGAGGCATGGCTTCCAAACACTCAACTGAGAAGGGTCCTGTCACACCCAGGTCGGCTCCCAATAACCACAACGCCTCGGCGCCTGTGACGAACCCAACCATCTCCGACCGTGATGCATTCCACGACATCCCAGAAGACGACACTGAGCAATACATCATCACGCCTATGGAGCGTACTTCTGACCCTGACCTCGACCAGCTCGTCACGAATCTTGAGACCATCGCAGGGATGGAGTTCATCGCTTGCGCCCAGGTCGAACTCGCCGCCGCCGGACAACGTCTGCTCCCCCTTTGGGCAGTCGCACTGCGAGACAAGACCAATGGAGCGGTTGGCTGGACCGTTGGTGCCAAGTTTCCCGTAGCCACGGTCTACACCGAAGAAGACGACCTGGATGCCGCCCTTGAGGATTGGGTGGACACTCTGCATCCGAATGGCTACACCGGGCTGTTCATGGCAGCCACCGGCATGTTGGCTGACGACTCCGATGACGAGGATGACGGCCCACATCTCATCGCCATTCTGCCCCTCCAGGGGATCTCGACTCACGCACCAAAGGACAAACAAGAGGAGTGGCTCGAAACCCTGGAGGAAACTTTCTATGACAAGGCGCAAGAACAGGGTCTTGAGGCAGAAGTCTCCTGGACCATCGTCGAGCACGAGGGGACGAATGTACTTGCGGGACATATCACGACGTGGTGGTCTGATGAAGACGAGGAAGAAGAGATATACCGCAAGGCCGAACGAGCCACACGTGCTGCCCTCTCCTCCCTCACCCCTGCCGCACGGGTTCAGGCACGGCTCAGTCTCGACTTCGAGCAAGATGTTAGTCCAGATTTCCACGAGCCGGACGTTCAAGATTGAGTTCTCCAGCCGGTATCGCGCGAAAGGCTTCAGAATGCAGCAACTGCAAATGGAACTGCCGCTCCCCTGGAACGTGGGGAGAAGTGTAGTCAGGATTGCGGGTACGGACGTTACAAATGCTGCTTGGCTCAGGCGCACCTGCTCTACCTCGTGCGCCGCCGGGACATCCGAGGCAAGCGCCTGCTGGAGTCTGGCGCGAAATACTATGTCGTCGACACAGGTATTCGCCGAGCTCTCCTCGGCGCGAGGGTGGTGGACATCGGCCATGTACTAGAGAACATTGTCTATCTCGAACTATTGCGTCGCGGTGGCCAAATATACGTTGGTTCTTCGGATGCCACAGAAATTGACTTCGTCGTGGAATCAGAACACGGGCCGACCTTTGTTCAGGTTGCAGCAAGGGTCGATGACCCGGCCACGTTGGAACGAGAACTGGCCCCGCTGCGAGCCATACATGACTTCACTTCACGGCTGCTGACTGGAGCGCGAAGCCCCCCAGACACACGACGGTATCCGGCGTATGGGCATCCTCGAATGGCTCATGCACACAAACAGCTAAGATTGCGGCTCGCGTCGACACTCCCCGATGCGCCAGACCAAGAGCGTCCACTTCCGTCCAAAAGGACCTTCTGCAGCCTCGCTTCAGTCCCTCACCCTAGTGACGATCCCAAAGACGACTACGACAGGCCAGACTATGGCTCCAATGACGCCAGCGTAGATCAGCCCAATCAAGAACCCAGGGCCAAACGAAAAGAATGCCCAGAAGATGACCCCAATAACCGCCCCCACGCCAGCTCCGATGCAGCCAGCCCAATCTCGGGCGAAGCCAAAGTGAATGCAGCCACCAATGGCGGCTCCCGCAGCGGTCCCAAAGACGAGCGCAGCAACGAACGGACCGGCAGAATCAATAATCAGATTAACGGGAGCAATGCTAAAGAGGAAAAAACAGCCCCGACAATAAACCCGAAGCCGATGCCTGCCCAGATCTCTCCGACATCGCCAGCAAGAATACATCCACCCATAACAGCGCCAAGAATCCCCCAGATGACAATGCCACCGATGCCGTCGTAGACCCGAAAGAATACGAAGGTAACCGCCCATAGGAAAGCATAGATTAGCACTGCGTACAGAGGGCCCACCACGATACCAATGAGAAGCGCTTTGACGGTCTCGACTTGATCCTTGCGCTTCCGCTCAAGGCGCACCCTTTCACTGCGCTCCCGCTCAATGCGTTCCCTCTCAGGTCTTTCCCGCTCGAACTGTTCCTGCTCAAGACGCTTCTCTTCCTGGCGTTCGCGCTCCAGGCGTTCACGCTCAGCCTGCTCCCGCTCAGATTGTTCTCGCTCTGCACGTTCGCGCTCTAGCCTCTCCCTCTCAGCCCGCTCCCGCTCAAAGCGAGCTCTTTCTAGGTCTTCCCTCTCACGTCGAGCTCGATCAGCCTTTTCCCTCTCAATACGCTCTGCCTCAAGGCGTTTGCTCTCGTAGACCTTGGAAAGCTGGTCAAATGCTGCGGTCACACTCTTGAAGCGCTCCTCCGCCAAGTGCTGCAACGGGTTGCGAGTGTAGCGGTCAGGGTGAAGCTCCTTAGCGAGAGCAAGGTACGCACTCTTCACTACGTCAAATGTAGCTTCCTTGCTCACACCCAAGATGTCATAGGCATCTTCCTTGACTGCTGGCATGACTTACCCCTGTTCTTCTCCCCTCCGCTGACCTCCGCTGACCACTCCCCATCTCCGATGACAATGTGACTCATAGTCCGTAGACCAAGAGTCACATTAGCGGAATCGTGGGCATGTGACAATTCCGCCACACCGAATGGCTTTCGGTGACCACCTGCGAGAACTGCGTCGTGCAAGCGGATGGCAATCGCAAGAGGCATTTGCCCATCACATCGGCCTTGATCGTACCTATGTCAGTGGTCTTGAACGCGGAAGGCGTAATCCGACGCTTGATGTCATCGTCAAATTGGCGGACGGCTTGGGGGTCCATCCACAGGAACTTCTAGCGACCATTGCCACGGAAAGCGAGCAAACGCGACGCCCGACGGCAAGCCCAGAGGAGCAGCGTTTCGCGTCGGACAGATAGGCGCACATTCTCAGTTTGTGCCCTTCTGGGGATTCGGTACTGACTGTCTGACGTGCAGGCGCCGGGCAAAGTTCGGCGGCATAATGGAGGCATGAGCGCAGTGGAATATCGAGTTGCGTCGTTGGCTGGGCAGGTCTGGTCTATTGATGAGACATTTGTGCAGTCCTACCTAATTGAGGGCAGGGACCGGGCCGTCCTGTTCGATTGCTGCCTTTCTGGCGGGGTCTCTTTCAAGAATGCCGTGGATTCGCTGACTGACAAGCCTGTACAGCTGGTGTTTTCGCACACTGACGGCGACCACACGGGCGCACAAGAGTTCTTTGGCACCCCGATGCTGAACCCAGCCGAATACGACTACTACGTCTCCAAGGGCAACGCTGGCAAGCCTGTACTCCCGCTGTGGGAGGGCGATGTTCTTGACCTGGGAGGTACACTCCTTGAGACGGTGCTGATTCCGGGGCACACTCCGGGACATATCGCTCTGCTGGATCGCGCGGCCCGCCGCCTCTATGTGGGCGACACCATTTCCGACCGCTCCATTTTCATGTTCGGCCCAGGACGCAGCCTGCCTGCCCTCATCGCCAGCCTGCGAAAACTGGAGGACCTGACACCCGCCTTCGATACCATCCACACTGGGCACGGCTCGACTTCCCTAACTTCAGATTGGGTAAGCCGCACGCGCGTGGTCGCCGAGAAACTGGCCGCTGGAGAGTTGGAGGGTGTGCCTGAGCCTCGCGGGCTGCCCTGCCGCATGTACAGCGACGACGGCGTCAACCTGCTGTACACCCCACTCACGCCCGCATGAACGACCGGATGATCCTCACCACCGACCGGCTGACGCTGCGCGAGATGACACAGGCCGATCTGCCAGCCCTGACTCAGATCATGGCTGACCCGATCACCATGACGGCCTACGAAGGTGCCTTCACCGATGTCGAGATTCAGGACTGGCTTGATCGCCAGCTTCAGCGTTATCACGAGGACGGTTTTGGCTTGTGGGCGGTCATTCTGACCTCGGAAGACCGGATGATCGGCCAGTGCGGATTGACCCGTCAGCAAATCGGTGATGCCGAGGTGGTGGAAGTCGGTTACCTCTTCAACCGAGCCTATTGGCACCACGGCTACGCCATCGAGGCGGCCCGAGCCTGCCGCGATTACGCCTTCACCACCCTGGGCGTCGACGAGGTCTATTCCACTGTGCGCGTCACCAACCTGGCGTCAATGAACGTCGCCATCCGCAATCAGATGACAATACGCACCCGGTACGTCAAGCACTACCGCGGCATCGACATGCCCCATTACGCCTTCGCCGTCACTCGCCCCTGGAAGCACGACTTGCTCAACCGTGCGCAGGTTCGGCCCGAACGAGTGCTTCAACGGTTTCCTCGTCCCACATGACATTGGGGAAGATGGCCGTCTCCCCAGAACTCTTGTGGAAAATCACCTGCGGAGTATCGAGAGTGTTGTCGAAGACAGTGCATTCAGTGCTGAGGGCGACCAGCACTGGAAGATTAGCCAAAGACTTGTGGTACCGCATGCGAATCTTGTCAGGCGGGACGTCATGCCCGCCCGTGGCCACTCTTGAACTCACACGGAATGCATTGAGTTCTGAATCGGCGGTGAGCACAAACACGCTGCGCACCTCGTACCCAGCCTCGACCGCGCGGCTCAGAAGGTCGATATTCCGGTCGGTGGACAACACAGTCTCGAAAGTGAAATCTTCGCGATGAGCTAGGCAGTGCTCTCGTACCGCCTCCGCTTCGCGCGCGGCATCCAGATCAGTCAGTCCAGCGCGAGTCTTGATGTCGTCCGCGTTGACGTAGGTGCCGACGATGCCGATGCCCGAGGTGACAGTGCTCTTTCCCGATCCATTCGGACCTGCGAAGACAAGGACAATAGGCTTACGAGTCAAGGGTGTAAACCTTGCGGCCGTCGGGATACTCCAGGTAGGGGCGGTGAGCAGCCACGTCATAACGAGCGATGGGTGCCCCGGCAGTCGCTTTCCAGTCGATGTCGTCGCGCACCGCCTGGGCTGCTGCGGATTCCAAGGCCGCCGCTTTCGCCCCGAGAGTCTGACTGCGAGTCTGGGTCAGGGCGAAGGGAATCCCGCGCTCAGCGACAACTCGCCGCAGGAAGATGTTGACGGCATCGGACAGGTTCAGCCCCAGCGATTCCAGAATTGACTCAGCATCCCGCTTCACCTGTCGATTGACTCGTGTGCTAATGCGATCCATCTCAATGGCTGTCATTGTGTCTCCTTCGTATGCCCATTGTACGCCATCTTGTGTACAGATGTGCCACGCTCCATGCTCCACTGCGAAGCGCAACACAACTAGGCCAGCACACCTCGGGCACTTGCTCGGCCCCAGGCCGCCCACTGCTTGTCTCGGGCTCTTCGGGAGTCGCGCTCCACTTGTACATGGATCAGTCGCGGCCCGCTTCCCTGACCTAGGACCTGCGGGAACGATTCGGCATTTGCCCTTGCCACGGGCCAGCCCATCGCTTCGGCGACGCCTGCACAATCAACACCCATCCGCACCGCGAAGACTCGCTCGAAACCGTCAGAGGCTTCCTGGTCTCCTTCGCTGGCGCGCCCGTATTCCAGAGTGGAGAAGATGGAGCCGCCCTGGTCGTCCATGACGATGAGAGTCGCGTCCGGGCGTTCCTCCAGGACTGGGATGGCGAGTCCGCCCACGTCGTGCAAAGCGGTCAGGTCTCCGAGCAGAGCGGTGACGCGACGGCGGGTGGCAATCCCCACACCCAGGGTCGTAGAGATCGTCCCATCGATACCAGCCAAACCCCTGTTTGCGTACACGACCGGCGGGTTGGCGCTGATGGGGGCGATGTCGAGATCACGGATGGCACTCGACGCCCCCACGACAAGCGGATCCTGCTCCCCCAGGGACGCCCACACCGCCCATGCGACTGACTCCCAAGGAGCAATGGTTTGGTCTGCCCTTGTACGGAGGTCTCGGTCGGCCTGCTTCCACAATGCCAGCCATGTTGGGTCTCCCGGGCTGAGCGACACTGACGACACGACGCGGGAGACGACCCAGCCTGGGTCGACCCATTCTCCATGGTCGCCGACAACAATGATCTCGATATCCTTGCGAGCCAAGAGCGACGCCACAGGCCGTGACAAGGTCGGATGGCCCACAACGATGACGCGCTCCACCATGTGCGCCAAACCGGGCAAGAGGTAACGATACGTGCTCACTGCGGCCTCGCCTCGACGGGCATTGCTGCTGGGTTCGGCCAGAAGAGGCACATGCGCACGCTCCGCCTCCTGCGCCACAAGTCTGCCCGCGTGAGGAGGCATGTCCCCCGCCACGATGACGGCCCGGCGACCTGGATCGATGCGTGTCGGCCTCGGGTTGGCCGGTGGCTCCACGGAGAATGAGACTCCTGTCGGGATTTCTCCCAGGTCGCCGGACAGGGGTGGGGTGAGTTCGATGTTGACCTGCACAGGGCCGGCCAGGCGGGTCAGCCGCCCAGTGGAGGCGGTGAACGCCCGACGAATCGCCGCTCTCCAGGCATCAGTGTTGTCATCGGCGGAAGACAGTCGGGCAACCAGACGCGGAACAGAGCCCAACAAACCCACCTGGTCGGTTGTCTGATTCGCACCCGTCCCGACAAGGGTCGATGGGCGGTCTGCCGTCAGAGCGATCACGGGCACATAGGAGTGGCGGGCTTCCAGAAGTGCCGGGGCCAGGTTGGCCGCCGCTGTCCCGGACGTGGTGATGATGGCAACTGGAACTCCCGACGCCTTGGCGATTCCCAGAGCGAGAAAACATGCCGAGCGCTCGTCGATGCGGGTGTGGAGTCTGATGCGCCCCGCCTGTTCCAGCGCCAGCGCCGCATAAGCCAGAGGCGCGCTGCGTGATCCTGGGCACACCACGACGTCGGTCAGTCCGAGGGCGGCCAATTCGTCTAGGACGACGGCTCCCAAGCGCATGGAAGGCGCACCAGGCTGAGTCAGTAGATCACTCATTGCGGACTCCTTCTGCCTTGAGCCATCGTGTCCGCCAGGCGTTGCTGCCATGCGGCGGTTGTCTCCGCATCGGCGCCAGCGCCCACGAGCAAGGCCGGATCGGGGTGTACATCGCGGACGTCGATATACCCGTCGCGTGCGGCCAAAGGGTCCGACACAAGGTCGGAAGTCAGCAAAGGTCCAGTATTGAGCCCGCAGGCATACGGCAATTCGGGCAAAGCAGCAGCCAACGCGATACCGGCCCGCAATCCAATGGATGTCTCCAGCGCGGAAGACACCACCACTGGCAAGCCAATACGTTCTGCGATGTCCAGACAGGCCCGTACCCCTCCTAGAGGTTGCACTTTGAGAATGGCGATATCAGCCGCGTCCAGTGCCCGTACTTTGTACGGATCGTCGGCTCGACGGATTGACTCATCCGCCGCGATGAGGACCCTCCCCTTCAGCCGTTGGCGTACCTCAGCCAATTCCTCGACCGTGGCACAGGGCTGCTCGGCATACTCCAAATCGAAACGACCCAATGCCGTCAGTGCGACCACAGCCTCATCCACCGTCCACGCCCCATTGGCATCCACCCGAATCTTGCCCGCCGAACCCAAGGCGTCTCTGACCGCCTCCACGCGAGCAATATCCTCCGTGAGGCTTTGTCCCTTCTCGGCGACCTTGACCTTCGCTGTGGAACATCCAGATTTAGCGACCAGGGCGCGCGCTTTCTCAGGCGTGAGGGCAGGCACCGTGACATTGACAGGAATACGGGAACGGACAGGTGGCGGATAGCCGATGTCGGCCATCTCAAGGGCAGCCTTCAGCCACGAGCGAGACTCAAGCGGCGAATAGTCCAGGAATGGGCTCCACTCGGCCCAGCCAACCTCGCCTTGCCACACCATTCCTTGTCTCACAGTGATGCCCCGGAAACGCTCACGCATCCCGATGGAGTACACGTGCACGGGGCGACCGGGCACCATCACAGGAGACTCATCCATGGAACCACCCAATGGCGAATCCGGTCAACAACCCCACAGCAGTGACTAGTTCTGCCACACCCGTTGCTTTGAGAACCACAATGAGGTCTCGACCCTTCGCTCCCCGCACAACAAGGCGAATTGGCTCAATGAGAAGCACCAGCCCTGCCAGACCTAGCAGAGCCCACCATGAAACCAATCCCCCCACGGCCACGACTCCAACAACAGACAATGCGACGAGAGAAACATAAAACACTCGCGTGCCCCGATCCCCCAACCGGGTCGGGAGGGTGTGCTTGCCTGCCTGCTTGTCCGTGTCGATGTCGCGCAGGTTATTGGCCACAAGGATGGCAACCGACAAGGAACCCATGACTGCCGCAACAAGGATTCCCGTCACCCATGGCATGTCCTGGAAGCACGCTGGGCACCCCTCGGCCGTGCAGTCGGGGCAGACATACCGAGTCTGGACGTACACGGTGCCGAGGGTGGCGACAAGGCCGAAGAAGATGAAGACGAAGACCTCACCCAACCCGGCATAGCCGTAAGGGTGTCTGCCTCCGGTGTAGAACCAGGCCGCCGCCACGCAGGCCGCACCGACGATGATGAGTTCCCATTGCCCGGTCACCACCACGATGCCGAGCCCAGCCAGGCAGGAAATGGCGAAGCACACGAAGGCAGCGATCTTCACCTGACGCGGAGTCGCCGCCCTAGAGCCCACGAGTCGTTGCGGGCCAACGCGCACATCGTCTGTTCCGCGAATTCCGTCGGAATAGTCGTTGGCGAAGTTCGAGCCGACTTGGACATATACTCCCACAACCAGACACAGCAAGGGCAGGAGCCAATCGGTCAGACTCAAGCGGCCCGTGGTGAACAGGGTCGGCGCAGAAACCTTGGAGGCGAACCACGCCACACCTGAGCCCGCGATGACCGGAGCGACAGAGGCGGGCAAGGTACGCACACGCGCTCCTTCAAGCCACTCACGCGCGCTCGCCATACTCGTCCTTCCACATCGAGACCAATGCTCTACGGTCCATCTTTCCAGAATCTGTGCTGGGAAGCGCGTCGAGCCCCATCCAGAGCCGAGGTCGTGCCGCCGATTCGACACGCCCGGCGAGCCCGGCTTGGATCGAAGCCAGGTCTGGTCCAGTCGAGGCAACGGCAATGATTACTCCCCATTGTTCGTCAGACACGGCGAAACAGGCGGTTTCTTGAGGGAACACGTCGTCCAACTGGCGCTGCAATGCCGCGAGGTCCACATTGACTCCCCCACTGACGACCACATCGTCCACCCTGCCTGTGATTGTGAGAGCGTGCCCATCCCAGGTTCCCCGGTCGCTCGTGAGAACGGCCCCATCGCGCAGAATCGTCTCAGTGAGTTCCGGAAGGCCGACATATCCAGTGAAGGCCGTCGGGGTCCGCAACCCGATACGTCCGGTCTCCACGAAGGGCACGACGCCAGCCAATGGGACGCCGTCGTACACCACTCCTCCGCAGGTTTCGGACATGCCGTACGTCTCGACCACCCGTATTCCTGCCGCTTCGGCTCGAGTTCGCAGGGTCGGATCGAGCCCTTGCCCTCCCACGAGAACAGCGGAATACGTCGCCATGGTCGCAGAAATTGTCGGGTTAGACAGCGCGCGATGCAGTTGTGTGGGCACGATGGAGAGGTAAGCACGCCCCTGTGCTTTCGGTAGATTACCCAGGTCACTGTCCGTACAAACGTACGGACACCCAGCGACGACTGCGCGTACCACGGTCATGAGTCCGCCCACATGAAGCACCGACAAAGGATTGACCCAAACCCCTGGACCACCCAAACGCTCATGGCAAGCGTGGGCCGCCGCCAGCAGTGCCGACCTACTCAGCATGACCGACTTGGGATCGCCCGTCGAGCCGGATGTCGACACCACCGCCCCCACGAAACCCTCAGGAAGGTCCCGCTCCTCCACAGAAACCCCCTCAGGAATGACGACTATGTCCTCTCCGCCCAGCAGAGCGGCGACGACCTGTGTCAGATTGGCGATGGAGGCGCGGCGAACTGGTATCACCCGAGTAGGATAGTCGCGTGGGCCGAGTTATTCCTATCCTGATTCTGATTGCGCTGATCATCTATTCCGCTGTTGTGGTGGTGCAGTCCGATTCGGAGCGCGTGCGTTACCTGCCCAAGTCTGTGTGGTTGCTGGCCGTCCTCGTCCTTCCTGGCCTGGGTGCGGTGTGTTGGTGGATCTTTGGTCGCCCGCTCCTCACCGATGTGCCTCCCTCCCCGCCGACAGCCCCCGACGACGATCCCGATTTCCTTCGTTCCCTGTGATGGCGCGCGCGAAGTGTTGGGGGTCACACCTGCGCCCTAAAGTTCCGTCTAGCCCACATTGTCATTCTGCGAAAAGTAACCGTCATCCTGCGCGAAGTCGCAGGATCTCCCCTTGTCAGATGGATTCTGCGACTTCGCGCAGAATGACAAGACGAGAAAACCAGCATTTCCCCAACGGAAGTCGGTCATGAATTCCGGCATGTTCTCCTCTCTGTCCATCCCCAACTATCGGAAATACTTCATCGGCTGCCTATCGGGCAACACAGGTAACTGGATGTCGATGACGGCCAAGTCCTGGCTGGTCCTCGTGGAACTCACCAACGGATCGGCGACCACTTTGGGGTGGCTCACGACCTTCATGTTCCTGCCCCAATTCATCCTTCAGCCACTCGGCGGGATGCTGGCCGACCGTGTGCCCAAACGCACCATCGCGCTCTTCACCCAATCATTGCTGTGTGCTTCTGCAGCCACCTTGTCGATTCTCGTGCTGTCCGGCCATATCGCCTTGTGGCACGTCTTCGCACTGGCTTTGTTCGACGGAACCGTTGGGTCATTCGACGGTCCCGCCCGCCAGTCTTTCGTGTCCGAATTAGTCCCCAGGGAAAAGCTACCGAACGCTATCGGGCTCAACTCCGCGTCCTGGAATGCGGCTCGTCTGCTGGGACCAGCTGCCGCCGGTTTGCTCATCGCGGCCATCGGGACCGGCTATGCCTTCGCCATCAACGCTTGTTCCTTCCTTGTACTCATCGTCCTGCTAGTCCGCATGGACACCTCCCAGATACTCAACCAAGCCACACGGGCAGCAAAACCCAAGGGCGGCATGATGGCTGGCGCGCGGTACGTCTTCTCGCGCCCCGAGATCGCCCTGCTGTTCTTCATCGCCTTCATGATGGGCACATTCGCCTTCAACTACAACATCACCAACACGCTCATCTCCACCTCCGTCTTCCACAAAGGACCAGGCGAGTACGGACTGCTGGGATCCGTCATGGGCATCGGTTCCCTCACGGGCGCACTGCTGTCGGCGCGTCGGGAAAAGCCACGCATCAGGCACATACTGGGCTTCCTCGGCGGGTTCGCGGTGTGTTTCGCCGTGTCAGCCGTGGTGCCGACCTTCTGGAGCTTCGCTCTCATCATGGTCCCCATCGGCCTGTGCTCAGTGTCGGTCATGGTCATCGCCAACTCCATGGTCCAAATCAGCGTGCCTCAAGACATTCGCGGTCGAGTCATGGCGCTATGGGGCGTGGCAGTCATGGGGCTAGTCCCCGCCGTCTCCCCCCTCCTCGGCTGGGTCGGCGATCTCCTCGGTGCGAGGGCCACCATCTGGGTCGGCGCCATCGCCATCATCATCACTTTCGCAGCCGTGTGCTGGTGGTTGTTCATCCGCCAAGGCATTCGCCTGTACAGAACCGACGGCCTACATTTCCAAGTGAAATACCCCGACGAAGACTGAGAGCAGAGCAACTCAAGAGTTGGTCTGCCGAAGTCAAGGAAGGGGTTGCAGGGCAAAGCCCGAACACCCAGAACCGTCCGACGAGCCCGAAACACCCGAGGGTCTTGAGTCAGGCGACGAGGAGATACCCGAGGTTCCCGAAACCCCCAGCGATTAAGTTCCTGGTCCCAAGGAAGAAGAACTCCGCTCCAC
>JAISJO010000101.1 GCA_031261485.1 Propionibacteriaceae bacterium
CCGCCGCAGCGCAGGAGGAACGCTCATGAATAGTTCTCTCGTCACGTGCGTTGACCTGACCCTTGTCGGCGAGGGACGCCCTGGAGACGCCGACTGTGTTCGAAGCGCCGTCGGTACCCTGCCCGGCTGGTTTCGGCTCACCGCCGCGCCCACAAAGCCGTACGCAGCCTGGGTGCTGGCAGGGGACGGACTGTGGCCAGGTGTCGTAGCCCGAGCACTGGAGTCTGGAGCGGATGTGGTCGTGCTCGACAGCCCCGAGGCCATCACCGTCGAAGACATCCGGGCCTTCAGCGACGCACCGGCGCCGATCATTCTGGCAGGTCCGCGCTCGCATGCCCCGCAGTTCACGGCCTTCGCCCAAGCCGTCAGCGCCAGCAGAGCCAGCCTGGAGTGGGCCGAACTGCTGGTCACCGCCACCGACTCGGCTCCCTCCTCGGCCAAGCTTGTGACCGACCTGTGGGATGCGATCACCCTGCTGCGCGTCAGCGGTCTGCCTGTGACCAGGCTTGCCCGCACCACCTTCGGGGCGTTTGGTGTTGTCGCCGACGGTGTCTGCGGCGCCACCGCGATTCATATTTCCTGCGTGCGTACACCCCTGTCGAAGACTGAAGCCCATCTCAAGGCTTTCGGCCCCGACGGTTCCATCCGGGCCTTCGCCGCCGACCCGCGTACCGCCGCTCCCGGAGCAGTGGTAAGCGTCAGCGCCGAATCAGCGATCACACTACCGACTCACTATCAGACCCCGCGCCGTCTCGCGCTGCGCGAGGTCCATGATGTCGTGACGCAGGGGCTTGTTTCACCCCACGCGCTGCCTGCCTTCGCTCCCGACGCTGCCCTTCTCGACCAGGTACGCGCTGAGGCTGCCGCCTCCCGGCGGCCGTAGTCTCAGCCCTGTTGTCCACCACGCGGACGAAGGCGTACCAACACCGGCTCGCAGCCTAGCCCAGTTCCAGAGCCCACAGTTCTCTGGGACTCAGACGATGACCAACTCGGCTCTTTGAAAGGACTTCACATCGGTGTAACCGGTGGACGCCAATGTACGACGCAGCGCCTCGACCAGGTTCATGGAACCATCGGCGACGGAGCTGGGGCCGACCAGGATCTCTTCCAGCGTGCCACTTGGCTCAAAATGGGCTCTCAGGCCGCGCGACAGGGTGGGGTGCCATGCTTCGGGACCCCAGTGGTACCCCTGACCTGGGGCTTCAATCGCACGGGCGAGAGGCACACCGACCATGGCCGCATCAGCGCCACAGGCGAGCGCTTTGGCGATGTCACCGGAACCGGCCAGCGAACCGTCGGCGATGACCCCCACGTACCGGCCACCGGACTCGTCCAGGTAGTCGCGCCTCGCGGCTGCGACGTCGGAGATCGCCGTGGCCATGGGCACCTCAATGCCCAAGACATTGCGCGTTGCCCTGCGTGCGCCTCCGCCGAAACCGACAAGCACACCCGCCGCTCCAGCCCGCATCAGGTGCAAAGCAGTGTGGTAATTCGCACACCCACCCACGAGCACAGGCGCGTCAAGGGTATGGATGAACTGCTTGAGGTCCAGCGGAGTCGTCGAAGTGGAGACATGCTCCGCAGACACGGTCGTGCCTCGGATGACGAGGAAGTCCACACCTGATTTCACAATGACCTCGGCCAGGTCACGGGCATTCTTGGGGCTCACGGACCCCGCGAAGGGCACGCCTGCTGCCCTGATTTGCTCTAGGCGCGAGGTGACGAGTTCGTGCTTGATGGGCTCGGCGTACACCTCTTGGAGCTTCTTGGTCGCGGCGAGTGGGTCCTCGATGGCTGCCAACGCAGTGAAAACAGGGGTCGGGTCCTCGTACCTGGTCCACAAACCCTCACAATTGAGAACGCCCAAGCCGCCCAACTGGCCCATGCGGATGACCGTCTGAGGGCTCATGACCGAATCCATCGGGGCCGCGACAAGGGGAAAGTCCAACGTCACAGCGTCGATCTTCCAGGTCAGGTCCACATCGTCGATATCCCTCGTCCTCTTGGACGGGACGATGGCCACATCATCGAGGGCGAACGCCTTCTCAGCCCTTTTGCTCTTGCCAATGTCGTACATGCAACTCCTTCAGACAACCCTGGGGAACCACGTGACTAGTCAGCAATTCCCAAGAGAGTCTACTCGACCGCACACAACCCTGCTCGTGAACGCCCAGCGCTTCTCACTGATGCGAAGCGTAGTTGGGGGCCTCGACGGTCATCTGGATGTCATGCGGATGGGATTCCCTCAACCCTGCAGGAGTAATGCGCACAAAATGTCCATTGGTCTGCAACTCGGGGATCGTCCGTGCGCCGGTGTAGAACATGGATTGCCTCAGCCCGCCGACGAGTTGGTACGCCACGGCAGCCAGAGGCCCACGATAGGCCACCTGCCCCTCGATGCCTTCGGGAACCAACTTGTCGTCGCTGGTCACGTCAGCTTGGAAGTAACGGTCTTTGGAGTACGACGCTTTGCGCCCGCGTGCAGCCATGGCCCCCAGAGAGCCCATCCCCCTGTACGACTTGAACTGCTTGCCGTTGATGAAGACCAACTCGCCTGGCGACTCCTCGCACCCAGCGAGCAGCGACCCCAACATGACTGAGTTTGCCCCTGCGACAAGGGCTTTCGCAATATCGCCCGAGTATTGCAGGCCGCCATCACCGATGACCGGGACACCAGCTTCCCGACAAGCCTGGGCTGCCGCGTAGATGGCCGTGACCTGGGGCACACCCACGCCAGAGACCACGCGCGTGGTGCAGATGGAGCCCGGACCCACACCGACCTTGACCCCATCGGCGCCTGCCTCCACCAAGGCCCGCGCACCCTCGTACGTGGCGACGTTCCCGCCGACGATATCCACATCAGACGCCGCAGGTTCGGCCTTCAAACGCCGAATCATGTCTACAACTGCCCGGGAATGCCCATGGGCGGTGTCCACGATGATGACATCGACCCCGGCCTCGACCAGGGTCATCGCCCGCGTCCAACCGTCGCCGAAGAAGCCCACACCGGCACCCACTCTCAGCCTTCCAGCGGAATCTTTGGCGGCGTTGGGATACTTGTCGGACTTCACGAAGTCTTTGAGAGTGAACAGGCCAGTCAGAACATTGTTCTCATCAACAAGAGGCAATTTCTCAATCTTATGCGCGGCCATTCGAGCCAGGGCCTCTTCGGAAGGGATACCGGGATAGCCAGTCACCAAGGGCATGGGGGTCATGACATCACGTACAAGCTTGTCCGGGTTGTCTTCGAAACGCATGTCCCTGTTGGTCACGATGCCGATGAGGTGACCGCCTTCGTCAATGACGGGGACGCCGGAGATGCGGTAGATGCCCGCCAGTTCGTCGACTTCCCCGATGGTGCGGTCGGCTGTGATGGTGATGGGCTCGGTGACCATACCGGCCTCAGAGCGCTTCACCTGATCGACCTGATGCGCCTGGTCCTCGATGGACATGTTGCGATGCAGGATGCCCATACCGCCCTCGCGGGCCATCGCGATCGCCATCCTCGCCTCGGTGACGGTGTCCATTGCCGCGCTGACCAGGGGAATGTTGAGTTCGATGCGGCGAGAGAACTGCGTGGACGTGTTGACTTCGGAGGGGATGACGTCAGACTCGACCGGTTGGAGGAGGACATCGTCGTACGTCAGGCCGAGAGGGACAAAGGGCTCCGGCACTCCAGAAGGTTCCAACACAATCCCGCTCATCCGCGCCTCTCTCAATCCAGGTGCGCTCTAGTCTAGCGGTGGGCACCAATGTTGTGATATCGGACGACTCATTGCGGCATGACCACATGACACTGCCTCCCCGGCCACACCACACCTCCCTGAGGAATCACTGATTATCGGCACTTCAGCCGTCATCCAGCACGCGGGTGCGGGATCTATGCTTGTCAGGTGGATTCCGCGACTTCGGGCAGAATGACGAGATGCGTTGATCAGCGTTTCCCTGGGCGGGCTCCGACATCAGATGGCAAGCGCTTACATTCTGTGAGGCCATCAGGCACAATGGAGGCGTGACTCCCAGTATCGACGATGTTGCCCGGCTTGCGGGCGTGTCCACGGCCACCGTGTCGAGGGCACTGCGCGGCTTGCCCAATGTGACAGACGCGACGCGGGCGGCAGTGCTGCGAATCGCCGCCGAAGTGGGGTATGTCCCGTCGCGGTCGGCGTCCGCGCTGGCGAGCGGACACACCAAGTCTGTCGGGCTGGTCGTGCCCGCGATTTCGCGCTGGTTCTTCGCTTCCCTACTCGAAGGCGCGGAGTTGACCTTGCGCGCGGCCAATTATGACGCACTGCTCTACTCCTTGCCCGACTCTGTGCCGCCTCGTCAACGTTTCGACCCGGACGTCCTGCGCTCCCGCGTGGACGCCGTCATGGTGGCGTCGATGTACTTCTCCGAGCAGGAAGTCGAGGCGCTGTCCTCCCTGGGCGTGCCTGCCGTCTTCGTGTCGGTCATCCAGCCCGGATTCCCCCATGTGGGCATCGATGACGACGCGGCCGCGCGTGTGGCCACAGGGCACCTGATATCGCTGGGCCATGAAGTCATAGGCCATATCTGCGGGTTGGCGTCCGACCAGAGCCCATCGGCCCCCACCACTCGCCGTCGGGAAGGGTGGCGGGCCGCTCTGAAGGCGGCCGGACTCGACGCCGCCCCCGATTTGGAGCACCCTGCCGATATGTCGCTCGCAGGAGGGTACGCCGCCGCGCTGGCTTTGTTGGAACGCCGCCCCGACATTACTGCTTTGTTCGCTTCTTCCGACGAGACCGCTATTGGCGCGATTCGGGCAGTGCGCGAGAAGGGCCTTGTCGTGGGCCGAGACATATCGGTCATCGGCATTGACGGTCATAACATCGGGGAGTTCGCGGGGCTGAGCACGGTCGCGCAAGACGTCAACGGGCAGGGAGCCCAAGCGGCCCGTATCTTGCTGGACCTCATCGGCTCAGGCAATCGGTGGGCTGACCAGGTAGTATTCCCGACCCACCTCATCGTGCGGGAGTCCACCGGCCCTCGGGTCTGACGCGAGGCGCTTGTGCTTGCTTGCAGAGGATGACTCGGCCGGCGCCCGATAATCAGCGTTGCCTCAGGCTACAGGCAGGTCCACGTCGTCGCCTGATACCACGGTGACTTGAGCCCCTTCGTGGGTGACCCTCACGCGCACTTGCGACTCGCCGATGCGCAGAGGGAAGGTCAGGGACTTCCACGACGACGGCAACCGAGGGCTGAGCGCGGGCTTGGTCCCGCAGTCACGCAATCCGCCGAACCCCGCCACGAGAGCGGTCCACACTCCCCCTGCGCAGGCGATGTGTACCCCCGAACCCGTGTTGCCATGAAAGTTGGCGAGGTCCACGAAGAGGGCGTCTCTCAAGTGTTCGAGGGCCAGGTCTTCTCGGCCGACCTCCGCTGCGATGACCGTCTGCGTGCACACGGACAGCGTTGAGTCTCCCGTTGTCAGCGGCTCATAATAGGCGAAATCAGCGGCCTTCTCTTCTGGGGTGAACCAATCCGAGAGTAAGTGGAGAGCAAGGACCACATCGGATTGCTTGAGGACTTTGTGCCGGTAAATGACGAGCGGGTGGTACCTCAAGAGGAGAGGACGCGGGTCCTTCGACAGTGCGGCCAAGTCCCAGGATTCGCGGGTCAGGAAATGGGAGTCTTGGGGGTGTATGCCGTCGGCGACCGGTAGGCACATGGCTGCTGCGGCCTTGGCCCAGGATTCGACCTCGCCGCAGTCAACAGGCCCACTGAGGGTGCTGCCCGATTCGGCCGATGCCACCGCAGACTCAACCGAAATCAGATCCTCGCTCTGGGACGTCGTCTGCCGCGCGGTCGCGGCCCGAACAGCCGCTTCCAGCGCGAACTTGGCCATGGCATTGGTGTAGAAGTTGTCGTCCACGACAGCCGAATACTCATCAGGCCCAGTCACGCCATGGATATGGAAGTATCCGTCATCGCCGTAAAATCCCAAGTCAACCCACATGCGCGCAGTCTCGACAAGGATGTCCAACCCCTGACCCACCAGGAAGCGCGTGTCCCCAGTGACGCCGACGTACTGACTCACCGCATAAGCAATGTCAGCATCGATATGGTACTGGGCTGTCCCGGCCGGATAGTAGGCCGACGCCTCTTCCCCGTTGATCGTGCGCCAAGGGAACAGTGCCCCGGCCACGTCCATCTCGGCGGCCCGGCGGCGGGCGGCTGGGAGCATGGCGTGGCGAAACTCCAGCACAGCCTTGGCTGCGGTCGGATTGGTGTAGGTGAGAAAAGGCACAACAAAGAGCTCAGTGTCCCAGAAGTAGTGCCCGGAGTAGCCAGACCCGGACAAGCCTTTGGCGCTGATCCCGTGGCCTTGAACCTGAGCCGAAGCCTGAGCCAATTGGAACAAGGCCCAGCGCGTGGCCTGTTGGATGGGACCAGTCGTCTCGTCGCCCGTGTCCACGATGACATCGGCCCGTTCCCAGAAGTCAGCCAGGTAGGTTTCTTGGCTCGCCGCGATGGCGTCCCATCCCTGGCTACACGCCCAATCGAGGGTGCGGGCGCAATCAGCCTCACGCGAGGTTGGATCTTGGTCGCCAACGACGGCCAGGCAGTCGACCACTCCTGTTGGGGGCACTTCGTCACCGTGGTACGCGACATAGGTCACAACGCGCGTCGATGTGGACAAAGTCTTCTCTGCATGGGTTCCCACGCTGATACCGAGGCGCGAGTTGAGACAGTGGTAGGAAGAAAGTGTCCGTACATCGTCCGTACGCGATTGGTTGAGGTCAAGCCCGCCCTCCTGGACGGTGTCAGCCTCACGGGGGTCGAGGGAATCGGACCGCTCCTGCGCGGAAACCACATCATCGAGAAGGGACCGCACACTGACATGACAAGGGGAATCGAGAGGAGTCACCTCCACGGACGCCACGACCAAATGGCGATTGGCAAGACAGACCATGCGCTGCTCTTCGACCTGGACTCGTCCCAGAACAGTCGTGTGGATGGCCGTTCGCGTCCACACGCCCGTGCGGAAGTCCACCTCTTGGGTGGTCGATTCTGGGGCGGACAGGCGAACCACATCCGACGCCATCGCAGACCGACACTCGGACTGACCACAGTCAGTCGCACCCCCCAGCGAATCCACTGTTACGCCACACGGCCACAGTTGAATCTCGAACGCCACCGCGTCCGGCACACCCTGGATGACCTGACCCACGCTGGCGAAGCCGTACGCCTGCTCCGCATGGTGGATGCGAAAGGTCTCATGGAAGCCGTTGACGAAGGTCCCATGGCCCAACCCACGAGTGCCGTCCCCATCACCGCGCACGCCAATGTACCCATTGGCAAGGGAAAACAAGGTGGCCGAGACTGCACGGTCGCCCTCCACTCCCCGCTCGACGAGTTTCCACTCATCCACAGGGAAACGGTCGCGGTCGAGTGGGTCAAAAGGGGCGAGTGGATCGAGCCAGGTCACCACCTCGTCAGCGCCAGCATCGCGCAAAGACTGTTCTCCTACACCTCGGTCCACCCCTACGACAAGGGCAAACCCTCCGGCATGCCCCGCTTGGACTCCCGATAGCGCATCCTCCACAACGGCACATTCCTCCGGTTCGCAGCCCAGTGCACGAGCCGCCTCCCAATAGGAGTCAGGGGCCGGCTTTCCCGGAAATCCGCGTTCTGCGCACACCACGCCATCCACGACACACTCGAAGAAACACAAGAGCCCGGTGGAGGCCAAGACCTGTCGGGCATTGGCCGAACTCGACACGACTGCGACTTTCTTTCCCTGCTTGGCAAGGGAAGACAAGACGCGATGTGCCTCGGGATACGCCTCGACGCCAGCACCATCCAGCAGAGTGTGGAAGACCTCGTTCTTGCGATTGGCCAAGCCGCACACCGTGAAAACGTCGCCAGGGTCTTGAGGATTCCCCCACGGCAATTCGACTCCGCGTGAGACCAAGACGGCACCCACTCCGTCATAGCGCGACTTGCCATCGACATAGGCGTAGTAGTCAGCGTCCGTGTAAGCAGGACCCCAACCCTTGGCAGAAAAGACCTCGTCAAACAAGGCCTGCCAGGCCCGCATGTGAATGGCAGCAGTGGGAACGAGCACCCCGTCAAGGTCGAAGAGGACGGCTTTGAGTTCGCTCATCTTGCGGTTGAGGGCAGACTTCATCCCTTCACCGACCCAGCCAGGAGGCCGCGCACAAAGAAGCGCTGCAGCGCGAGGAAGACGACCATGGGCACGACCATGGAGATGAACGCACCAGCGGAGAGCAGATGCCAAGCCGAGCCACGCGAGCCCACCATGTCAGACAGTCGGGCAGTCAGAGGGGCGATATCAGGAGTATTACCTGCGAACGCCAAGGCGACCAGCAGGTCGTTCCATACCCACAAGAACTGGAAGATACCAAAAGACGCAATGGCAGGCGTCATCAGGGGCAGAATCACTCGGAAGAAGACCCCGACGTGCCCGGCCCCATCCACGCGAGCAGCCTCGACGAGTTCTTTGGGGATCTCACGCATGAAGTTGTGCAGGAGGAAGATCGCCAGAGGCAGTCCGAACATGGTGTGGGAGAGCCACAAGACCCAATACGACCCGTTGAGGCCCCACTTCACATATTGGGTGAGCAGGGGAATCATCGTGACCTGGATCGGAACGACCTGAAGGGTGAAGACGGCGATGAACAGCGCGTTGCGGCCAGGGAACTCAATCCAGGCGAAGGCGTAGGCGGCCAGCAGAGCCAGACAGATGGGAATGAGAACCGACGGGATGGTCACGACGAAGGAGTTGACGAAGTACTCCCCCAGCCTGTTCTGTTCCCCGAGGGCGGTCTCATAGTTGACAAGGGAGAAGTCTCCCCAATTGGACGGGAGAAGAGCCTGCCACCAACCGGTTGTGGAGATGGCTCGGCGATTGCCTCTGAAGGACGTCACGAGCAACCCGAAGGTCGGCACAGTCCAGGCGATGGCCAGCACAATAGCGACAACCGACGCCCACGGGGAGGTCAGCTTGGTCTTAGCGTCCTCAAGGCGGCGTTCACGCCGCGTCAGGGTGCGTTCTTTGGTTTTCATCGCACATCCTCCGATCTGCGAAGTTGGCGGGCGTTGTACACGATGACGGGGATGATGATGACGAACAGCAGGACAGCCAGGGCCGCCCCCA
>JAISJO010000041.1 GCA_031261485.1 Propionibacteriaceae bacterium
AAACCGTCACGCGGCTGTCGCGGAACGTCTCTTGTTGAACAAATCGAAAGCGACAGCGAGCGTCAAGATGAGCCCCTTGACGACAGGCTGCACACCTTGGGACACACCCATGAGCTGCATGCCATTCGAGATGACAGCCATGATGAGACCGCCGATCACGGCGCCACCGATACGCCCGATGCCGCCCGTGGTGGATGCGCCGCCGATGAAGCACGCGGCGATGGCATCCAACTCAAAACTGGTGCCTGCGCCAGGCTGTGCGCCGTTCATACGCGCCGAGTAGACGACACCTGCGACAGCAGCGAGGAAACCCATGTTGACGAAGGTCCAGAACGTCACGAACTTCACCTTGACGCCTGACAATTGTGCGGCTTGGAGGTTGCCGCCGATGGCGTAAATGTTGCGCCCGAATCCGGTGCGGCCCATGACCATGCCATAGATCAGAATGAGAATGGCCAGCAGAATCAGGATGAAAGGAAGGCCTCTGTTGTGGGAAATCTGCCAGGCGAAAGCCATGGCGATGACCGCGACAGCAACGATCTTGAGGATGAACAGAGGCAGTGGAGACACCTGCTGTTGATACTTGATTTGGCCCATGCGCGTGCGCCACTGGGAGAACCCGAAACCGACCACGGCGATGGCGAAGACCACGAGGGTGAATACATCGTAACCCGGTCCTCCTAGGACTCCGTTGATGAAGCCATTGGCAATGTTGTAATACGTCCCACCAAAGGGTGACAAGGACTTATAATCGAGGATCAACTGGGCGAGGCCTCGGAAGATGAGCATGCCGCCCAAGGAGACGATGAAGCCCGGTATACCGACCACGGCCACCCAGAAACCTTGCCATGCCCCGACAAGGAGGCCTACGGCGAGAGCGGCTGCCACGCCGGCCCACCACGGCGCCCCGCCCCTGACGCACACGACAGCAGCCACAGCGCCGGTCAGGGCGATGACTGAACCGACGGACAGGTCGATTTGAGCCAGAACAATGACCATCAACATTCCCAGAGCCAGAATCAGCACGTAGGCATATTGCAGAACCAGGTTGGTCAGGTTCGACGGGCTCAGGAAAGCAGGTTGGATGATGGAGAAGGCGATCACAACCACGACGAAAGCCAAGAGGATGCCGTTCTTGCGAAGATTGTCGAACACGTATCGGCCAAAGGAGCCGGTGTTCGCGCTCTGCGGCAGGACGTCGAAATCTGAGATAGTGCTCATTTGGCTGTTTCCTTTTCTCGAGTCATGAGTTCCATGAGGTTTTCTTGGGTGGCTTCAGCGATGGGCACTTCTCCTGTCATCGCGCCAAAGCTCAAAGTGTAAATGCGGTCTGAGACGCCCATGATTTCGGGCAGTTCGGAAGAGATAACGATGATGGCCTTGCCTTGGGCAACCATCTCGTTGATCAGGGTGTAAATCTCGTACTTCGCTCCGACGTCGATGCCGCGCGTCGGCTCGTCGAGAATCAGAATCTCAGGATCGGTGTACAACCACTTGCCGACAACGACCTTCTGCTGATTGCCGCCAGAAAGTTTGGAAACAGGGGCCAGGACAGAAGGAGTCTTGATGTTGAGGGCAGCGCGATAGTCCTCGGCCACTTTCAGTTCCTCGTTGCCATTGACCCAGCCGAGGAAGGTGCTCATCAGTTTTCTCAGGCCTGCGGCGGAGATATTCGTCTTGATGTCGGTGAGCAGGTTCAGGCCGTATCGCTTGCGGTCCTCAGAGACGTACGCCACGCGATGGTCGATGGCATCCGAGACTGAATTGAGCGCGACTGGTTCACCATGTATGAAGATGCGCCCGCCTGAGACAATGCCGTACGACTTGCCGAATAGGCTCATCGCCAATTCTGTACGGCCCGCGCCCATGAGGCCCGCGATACCGACAACCTCTCCCGCGTGTACATTGAATGAGACATTGTCGATCATGAGACGGCCCGCCTGCGTGGGATGGTAAACCGTCCAATCCTCAACTCTGAAGACCTCCTCGCCAATGTGGTGCTCACGCGGCGGGTAGCGGCTGGAGATGTCTCGCCCGACCATGTCCCGAATCAGGCGATCTTGGGTGGCTTCGCTCCTGTCGATGGACTCAATGGTGTGGCCATCACGAATGACGGTGATGGTGTCCGCGATCTCAATGAGTTCACCCAACTTATGGGAAATCATGATGCAGGTGATGCCCTGGGCTTTCAGAGCGCGAAGCAGGTTGAGCAAATGCTCGGAGTCCTGGTCATTGAGAGCGGCGGTGGGCTCATCCAGGATGAGGAGTTTGACTTCCTTGGAGAGCGCCTTGGCAATTTCGACGAGCTGTTGTTTGCCCACACCGATGGCGCTGACCGGAGTCGTGGGGTTCTCGCTCAAGCCGACTTCGCGCATCAGGGCTTCCGCGTCGGCATTGGTCTTGTTCCAGTCGATGAGGTGCGCTTTGTTGTAACGCTCGTTGCCGATGAAGATATTCTCTGCGATGGACAGGTATGGACTCAGCGCCAATTCTTGGTGAATGATGACGATTCCCTGGCGCTCAGAATCGTTGATGGAGTGGAATCGGGCCTCTTCGCCCTCGTAGATGATCTGACCCGTATAGGTGCCATAGGGATGGACGCCCGACAGGACCTTCATCAAGGTGGACTTCCCGGCGCCGTTCTCGCCGCAGATGGCGTGGATCTCGCCTCGCTTGACGGTCAACGTCACGTCTTCGAGGGCAATGACACCGGGGAAGCGCTTCACAATGGAGCGCATTTCCAGGATATTGTCAGACATGGACCTTGTTCCTTCCCGATTCCTTCTTGCTTGGGTGGGGTTGGGGGAGGCTTTGTGGGCCTCCCCCAATCGTGTCACTTACTGACCAGCATCAACCTGGGCCTGGGTGTAATACCCGGAGTCAACCAGCAGAGGCTTGATGTCTTCGACGTTCACTGTGTCGACTTCAAGCAACATGGACGGAACGATCTTGATGCCGTTCTCGTATGTCGTGGTGTCGTTGGCCGTGGGGGTCTTGCCCTCAAGATAGGCCTGAGCAGCGATGATCGCCTGGTCGGCGAGCTTGCGGGTGTCCTTGAAAATGGTGGACCATTGCACGTCGTCGCTAATCAGCTTGACGGAGGCGATTTCAGCGTCTTGACCAGTCACGATGGGCAGGCCCTTGGCAATCGTCGGGCCCATGCCTACGCCCTGGAGCGCGGTGATGATGCCACGGGAGAT
>JAISJO010000053.1 GCA_031261485.1 Propionibacteriaceae bacterium
TCAGCAGCCTCTTCAACGGCAGCCTCGTACCCAGCCTCAAGTTCGTCGCCCTCGGTGGGCAATTCCTCGGGGCCCTTGGCCTCTTCTTCAGCCACTGCACTTTCCTTCGTCCGTGGCCTTGCGGCCATTTCTCGATCTGATGATCCACGCCTTCCTTCGCAGGGCGAGAGGGACTTGAACCCCCAACCTGCGGTTTTGGAGACCGCTGCTCTGCCAATTGAGCCATCGCCCTGTGGGTTGCTATCCTGCGGAAGGCACAGAACAGCTTAGGTCAAAAAGACCACGATGGAATAGTCTACTGGTCATTTCTCGTCACGTCGAACTGGCTTCTGTGTTGGAAACGGCGGACTCGCGTCATCGCTTGTTCCATCGCACAGCCATGGCAATGAAAACCCCTGTTGGGATGCCCGTGATGACGAGGAGCACCAAGAACACCCAGAAGGCTGTCGGCGAGTTCGGATCGGACCACGTTGCCGCAGTGAATATCACGAAGAGCGCAGAGAACGCCGCGACCATGCCAAAGATGACCGCCAGCACAATCCAGCCGACAAGCCCCGCCGAGGAACGACCTTTAGGCTGTGACGGCCAGCTCTGGGCAGGTGGACTAGAGGGCTGGCTCGGATAGGACACCTGAGCGGTTGGGAAGGAGGGATACGCCTGCGGTGGCATCACCTGCATCTGGGGTTGTGTCGGGATGAGCTGTTCCATCGGATATGTCTGGATCGTCGGATCGGAGTACGGAGTCGACGGGTACCCCCAAGGGGTCGGATCCGGCGCTGGGCCATAGTCGGGAGTCTGAGTATAGGCAGGACTGGGTGCGTACTGTTCTTGCGCCCAGGCCTGGGGTGCGGGCACCTCGTCGGTTACCTCGGGCGGAGATGGAATGTCCTCGGGGCGGCGCATCGGAAGAGGAACGATCTTTGTGCTCGGCACTCGGGAGTCGATGAGAGCACTCGCAAGGGCCCCCGTTAGCCCTTGATACAAGGTCGGCTCCAGGGAGATGGTGACGTCGTCGAGTCCAACGACCTCTCGACCCCCATCAGGGAATACCGCCACTCCAGCAACTCGCTCAAAGGGAACGGTAAGCGCACTGCCATCTCCACCCACCCAGCTCAATGCCCTGTCAGAGACAACAAGTTTGCCCGACGCGCCAATCTGGGGAAACTCGTGGCCCGATGTCGGCTTGGAAGTGAAGTCCACGAGGCGTATCCCCGCCCATTCCAATGACGCGACCGGGCCGACCCATAAAGCACTGTCGCGCACCGCCTGGAAGACGCGAGTCACGTCCTGGCGGGTCACACCTTCGATATCAGCCAACAGCTCTTGGGGTGTCTTCGTCTGCCTCCCCCACAAGTAGTTGATGGCATTGCTGAGGATAGACGAAGTCTCAATGTCAGTGGCACTCCAGGTCTTGACTTGTTCGGCCTTCGCCGCCTCGAAGTCTTCGTCCGAGAAGCGCCCCAGGGCCAAAGCGGCAAGGGTGTCCACCAGGGCACCCGCCACGGCCTCTGCCTTGTCAGAGACAGTGTCCGCCGTGATGGTGAACCGGTCGTGGGTTGTGGACAAGCCCTTCACGGAGACATCCACGTTGTACGAGAGAGCATCGATTTCGCGCAACTCCCGGAAGAACCGCTTGGCCCCCAGGGTTTCAGCCACCCACGCCGCCCTAGAGCGCTCCACGATGGCGTCAATCGCCACCACATTGGCCCTCACTCCGATAGACGCAGGCGTCGGGATGGTAATCGGATTGGTGGTCACCTGCGGAGCGGGAATCAAGTCACCAGGAGGCAGGTTCACATGGAGGCCCTCGGGCACTTCCGGCAGCGCGAGGGCGATTGCCGCATTCCCCGCAGTGAAGTAGCGGGCCGCCCACGATGCCGCCTCATCTGCGGTTACCCTGTTGAGGCCGAGTTCCACGATGCCGGGCAAGCCGAAGCCCTGCACCCCATGGCGCACTGTGGCCGCCCGACCGAGTACTCCTCCGCGACTGGTCGCCTCTGTGCGAAGGATGTCCTTCTCGGCTTCCATTCTCTCCAGGGGCAAGTCAGCCAGGTTTGCCGTCACTTGGTTCAGGAAAGTGACGACTTCGTCAGCAGTGCCGACCGCGTAGAAGCAGGTGTACGCCTCAGACGTCGTTCCATTGGCGTGGACTGATGAATTGAGGACCCCCGTGAAAGCCAGATGCTCCACAAGGTGAGTGATGCCATGATTGCCGAAGTCCTCGTCAGCCATCCCCACACGGAAAGTGATGGCGCCCAGGACCTGCCCGTTCGCAGCAGTGGGAGCAAGAAAAACGGGTATGCCGTTGTGGTCGGTCATGCGCCTGCCGCCTGCCTGGCTGTTTCGTAGCATCGCGCGTACGTAGCCTCAGGAGTCGTCACATACTCCCACGTGCTCGACTTGGCAGGAAAACCTCCAAGCCACTGGAAATGCGGCCAGGCATCAGCCCAATGCTCGCCTTGGCACAGAACCCATGCGAACATCGCGTGATTGGGCGCGGTGAGCACCCCTGGGACATGGGACGGGTGAAGGATTGATCGTCGGGCAGCGTGAATGACGCTTCGCAAATGGGACCAGTCGCGGGTTGCCTCTGCCACAAGCAACCCCTGAAGTTGGGGGAACCGGGCGTACGCATCCACGAAGGTCACAGACATGGTCACCGCTCAAGTGTAGGCGGTTCCTTGTCGGGTTGCCACGGCATCAGACCAGGGCCTGCCTCACCGCGATGCAGACGTTTCTTCCTCCTGTGATGGAGCTTCCTCTGATAGCCCGTCGGCACCTTCAGCGGTTTCGGGTTCCTCCACCCTCAAGTCGATCTCCGCAGGTGGCGCAGGCACATCGGCGTCAGGAGCCAAGTCCTCCACTGGCGCAGACGACTCGGCGGCTTCGGGCACTTCAGGGGCTTCAGTAACCCCTTCGACGATGCGCGCCGCAGCAGCCATGATTCTCTCGTCGATGGCGGTCAGTGCCACACGTACATGCTCGCGCCCGGCCTCGCCGTAGAAATCGCCGGGGGCCACGAGGATGCCACGTTCAGCGAACCAGCGAGTCGTGGCGCGCCCATCCTCGCCTCTGGTGGCCCACAGGTACAACCCACCCTGAGAATCGTCGATGGTGAAACCAGCCTTGACTAGGGCGTCTGACAGATAGCGTCGACGCGATTCGTATCTCTCGCGCTGGATTTCGACATGCTCCTGGTCGGAAAGGAGGACCGCCATTGTCTCTTGCACGGGCGTGGGCACCATCATACCCAAGTGCTTTCTCAGCCCGACCAGAGCCATGACGATCTCCGAGTCGCCCGCGACGAACCCGGCCCTGTACCCGGCAAGGTTCGAGCGCTTGGACAGAGAGAAGACCCCCAGCAGTGACTCGACAGACCCACCGTTGACGCGCCCGTCAAGAACAGAAATGGGTTCGCCGTCCCATCCGAATTCTCCGTAGCACTCATCAGACGCGAGTAATGCGCCCTTGTCACGGGCATAATCCACCCAGGCCTTGACCTCCTCAAGAGTGTCGATGTGCCCCGATGGGTTGGAGGGCGAATTGATCCACACGAGAACGGGTGATTCGTCACGGACATCGTCTGGGGTGCGAGCCCTCACCACGCTCGCGCCGACCATGTCGGCACCCACGGCGTACGTAGGATAGGCAACCTCGGGAACGACCACAGTGTCACCCTCGCCGATGCCCGCCATGGTGGGAAGCCAGGCGATGAACTCCTTGGCACCAATGATGGGAGCGACGTTGCGTTCCTGAAGTGGCACAGCCTTCCATCGAAATGTCAGGTAGGCCAAGATCGACTCACGCAGAGCAGGAGTCCCCCACACCGCTGGGTATCCGTGAGCATTGGCAGCCACAGCGAGAGTGGCACGCGCGATGTCTGGGGTGGGGTCGGGTGGAGTGCCCACGCTCAAGTCGCAGATGCCCTCGGGGTGCGAGCGCGCGAGAGCATCGTCTTCGGCAATCGTGTCCCAAGGGAAATCCGGGAGATTGGGTACGTGGAACTGCATGGTTGTCCCCTCTGTGGTGTCGTCGATTCTAGCGCCAGACAATCTGATTGTCGCCTTGGCCTAGGGAAGACTCACTCGCCCTGAGCCGGAAGAGCCTCAATGTCTGGGTGGTCCTTGTCCAGTGGACCCTGCCGCGATGCTCCACCGGGTGAACCCAACTCGGCGAAGAAGGAGGCGTCTATCTCAGCGAACTGTGCCCATTCCGAGGGCAGGTCGTCTTCATAGAAAATCGCGTCAACCGGGCAAGCGGGTTGGCACGCTCCACAATCCACACATTCATCGGGATTGATGTAGAGAGCCCTGGGACCTTCGTAGATGCAGTCAACTGGGCATTCCTCAACGCATGCCTTGTCTTTCACGTCCACGCAAGGAAGCGCAATCACGTAAGCCATGGGGAGTCCTTTCTCCTGTTGTCCACGATGTTACTACCAACACAGCGAACTTTCCGAGTTGGTGGGATGGCCGTGGGCGAGCCGCAGGTCAACCGAGAATGAGACGAATGGTGTCGTAGACCAACTTGATTTCCACCAAGCCGACGGCGACAAGGAAGACCTTGCGGATGAAGGAGTTCCCTTTGGCGATGGCCATGCGGGAGCCAATTGCACCGCCGACGACGTTGGCCGCAGCCATACAGGCGCCCAATCCCCACAAGACATGTCCCTGGATTCCCAGCACAACCAGCGCGGCGATATTCGTCGTCAGATTGGCGACCTTGGCAAGGGCGGTCGCTGGCAAGAATCCGTACCCCAGGATGACGACGAATCCGAGGACGAGGAAGATGCCTGTGCCGGGGCCGACCAGCCCGTCCCATACTCCGCACACGAGCCCGATGACTCCTGCGCTGAGGCGATGTTTCGCTGTTGACAAGCGCAAATGGGTTTCTTGCCCCAGAGTGCGGGTGCGCCAGACGTACACCCCGATCACGGCCACAGCCACCCCCACCAAGGGCGTGAACACGACGCGCGGAACGTACTGGACGAGGTGCGCACCTCCTGTCGAACCGAGATAGGCGCACACGACGACGATGACGGCGGTGGGGACATGAACGGCGATCTTGGACAAGTACGTCCCTGTCGCCACTGCTGTCCCGGCGCAACTCGACATCTTGTTGGTCCCCGAAATGGAGGCGATATCAGTGTTCGGAAGCCCCACGAGCAGAGCGGGCAGTTGGATGACTCCCCCACCACCGACGACGGCATCGACCCAGCCCGCCGCCAGCGCGGCGACGCACAAGAGGACCACAGTCACCGCAGGCACCATATCAATCACGAGTCACCTCTGGTGGCGATCAGATGCGGTGTGGGAGCACACGAGTCACAGGACGCGGCCTTCACGCCGGATGACACGGCGTTTGCGTTGTTCAGCGGCGTCGGGCACAGGGACGGCGGCCAGGAGTTCCTGGGTGTACGTCTGTTGGGGGTTGCGAAGGATTTCTTCACGGGTGCCCAACTCGACGATACGGCCATGCTGCATGACGGCGATACGGTCCGCGAGAAGATCCACGACGGCCAAGTCATGGGTCACGAACAGACAGGAGAAACCCATCTGGTGCTGGAGGCGCACGAAGACCTCCAAGACGCGAGCCTGGACCGACACGTCGAGAGCGGACGTGGGTTCGTCGGCCACCACGAACTCTGGGCTCGTCGCCAGGGCGCGAGCAAGGGAGACTCGTTGGCGCTGTCCACCTGAGAGTTCGTGAGGGTAACGCTCGGCGTAATCTTGGGGCAGTTCCACCTCGTGCAGCAACTCCCGCGCGCGTTCGATGCGTTGTTCCTTTGTTCCAATCCCATGGATGAGCATGGGTTCGCTGATACAGTCCCCCACTGTCATGCGCGGATTCAGCGAAGCCGCCGGGTCCTGGAAGACGAAACCGATCTTGCGTCTGACATCGCGTAAGACATGGCCCTTGGCGGTGACGATGTCTGTGCCGAGCACATGGATTTGACCGGAGGTGACCTCCTGCAGGCCCGCCGTACAGCGCCCCAGCGTGGTCTTTCCAGAACCCGACTCGCCCACCAGAGCGACGATCTCGTGCGCATGTACATCCAAGGACACATCCGCCACAGCGTGTACAGGCTCCGCCCCGAAACGTCCGGGGAAGTCCACGCACAGATTCTGCACACTCATCACCACTTCGGCTCCCACATGTTCAGCAGGAGTGTTCATGGACTCGGGGCGCGGACGGCCCAGATAGGGCACGGCGCCCAAGAGGTGTTTCGTGTACGGGTGTTGGGGTCGTTCGAAGATGTCCTTCGCTTCCCCCGTTTCCACCAGCTCACCCCTGTACATGACGGCCACGCGGTCTGCCATGTCGGCGACCACACCCATGTTGTGCGTGATGAGGATGATGGCCGTGCCCAACTTGTCTTTGAGATCGTGGAGCAGATCGAGAATCTGCGCCTGCACTGTCACGTCCAGAGCAGTCGTGGGTTCGTCGGCGATGATGACTTCCGGGTCGCAAGAAATGGCCATGGCGATCATGACCCTCTGCTTCTGCCCACCAGAGAGTTGATGGGGGTAAGAGTGGACACGCGATTCTGGTTCCGGGATGCCCACCAGGTCGAGCAACTCCACAGCGCGAGCCATGGCGGCTTTGGTGGAGACCTTGTGGTGGACCTGGATGGCCTCACGAATCTGCCAGCCGACTGTGCGCACAGGGTCGAGGGCAGTCGAGGGCTCTTGGAAGATCATGGCGATGCGGTCGCCCCGCACCTTGCGGATGGCTTCACCGTGCATGCCGATGAGTTCGGTCTCTTCCAGTTTCGCAGAACCGCTCACCGTGGCAGTCTCCGGCAGCAAACCCACCATCGCGCGGGAACCCACAGTCTTGCCCGACCCCGATTCACCGACGATGGCAAGGACTTCTCCGGGAACTAGGTCGTAGGTGACGCCTTTGACTGCCTGGACGGGTGCGCCGTCGGTGCGGAATGAGACATGAAGATTGGACACCCGAAGAAGCTCGGCCTTGGCCAGCGTTGCTTGGCTCATCATGCCTCCCCAGGGTCGGACCCAGGTTCGACGGGTGCGGAAGACGGCTTCGGAGGAACCAATCCGCCCTGAGGCGCGAAGTCAGGAGAGTCGGGACTGAGTTCGTTGGGACTAGGTTCGCCGAGGTCTGGCGGCGACTCGGAGGCAACTGCCCGAATATCGGACTCAATGTCCTCCACCATGCCAGCGAGGTCGGCGGCCACACCCAGCCCACGAGTCTCCACGACTTCGGCGACCTCTTCTTCGTCAGCGGTGGTCGCCCCGCCACGGGTGCGCAGCAAGGGGTTGAGGACGTCGTTGAGGGACTCCCCAATGAGGGTCACGCCGACGACGATGAGCACAATGGCCACGCCGGGCCACACTGCTGTCCACCAGATGCCATTCGAGATGTCGGCGCGGGCCTTGTTGAGGTCGTACCCCCACTCAGCAGCGGAGTTGGGTTCGATACCGAAGCCGAGGAAGCCCAAGCCAGCCAAGGTGAGGATGGATTCGGAAGCGTTCAGCGTCAGCAGCACGGGGATCGACTGGGACACGTTGGGCAGGATGTGCCCGAACATGATGCGCCCAGGATTGGCTCCCGCCACACGGGCGGCATCGACGTACGGCTCGACTTTCGCTTGGATCGTGGCATTGCGCGTGACCCGGAAGTACTGCGGAACGAAGACCACCATGATGGACACAGCCGCCGACAAGATGCCCACGAAGGCTCCCGAACGGCCCGCGGAAACCATGATGGACACCACGATGGCCAGCAAGAGCGACGGGAAGGCGTACAAAGCGTCCATGATGAGCACAAGAATCCGGTCCAGCCACCCCGACACATACCCGGAAATCACACCCAACGGCACTCCGATGAAGATGGACAAGATGGCGGCCAGAAGGATGACTTCCACAGCCGTGCGCGCTCCAAAGATGATGCGCGACAAGACATCAAATCCGCCCACTGTCGTTCCCAAGACGTGCTTGGCAGACATGGGCAGTTGCGGGGTGAATATCTGAGCGAAACCATAGGGCGCAAGCACAGGCGCGAAGAGGGCGACCACGACAAAGATGGCCACGATGACGACGCCGATGAGGAGCATGGTCCGCTGCAAACCGTGGGTGGTTGCGAGCAGCGCCGCTCCAGGAATGCGGAAACGCTTCTTCCCAACAGGGGCGAGAGCCACAGAATCAATGGAGTCAAATGCGAGGAGCGACATCTCAGTACCTCACCCTCGGGTCGATGAAGGCGTTGATGGCGTCAATGATGAAGGACGCCACAGCCACAATGACTGCAATAGCCGTTGTTATTCCTTGGACGGCCACAAAGTCGCGTTTGAGTAGATATTGACTCAGCCAGTAACCCAATCCTTGCCACTCGAAAGTAGTCTCGGTGAGGATGGCTCCACCGAGCATCATGGCGATCTGCATACCCATGACGGTCACCACGGGGATGAGTGCGTTGCGGAAAGCGTGCTTCGAGACGACCTTGTTTTCCGCGACTCCTCTGGCCCGGGCCGCGGTGACATAGTCGGCTCGCATTGTTTGGAGGAGGTTGATGCGGGTCAGCCGGATGAAAACTCCAGCAGTCAGCAAGCCGAGGGCCACACCAGGCAGCACCGCATGGCGCAGGACATCCACGATGTATTCCCACTTGCCATACTGGATGGCATTGAGGATATAGATGTGCGTATTGACCTTGACCTTGGACTCCAAGATGGTCTGAACAGTGACCGACGCACGCCCCGAGACCGGGAACCAACCCAGCTTGATGGAGAAGACCAGCTTCAAGATGAGGGCGACGAAGAAGACCGGCGCGGCATAGAACAAGACAGCAAAGGAGCGGATAGAGATATCGGCCACTTTGTTGTACTTCCGAGCAGCCAGCCTGCCCAGCGGAATCCCCACGGCGAAAGCGACGATGAGAGCCCAGAAGACCAATTCCAAGGTGGCAGGGCCATAGGTGATGAGGATGTCCGAAATAGCCTGATTGTCCGTTGTACGGCCAAAGTCACCATGGAGCAGGCCCCACAAGAAGCGTCCGTACTGGACAATGACAGGATCGTTGTATCCGGCCAATTCCTTGCGTCGCTCAATTTCCTCCGGCGGAAGACGCCCTCCCATCGACGCCGTGATGGGGTCACCGGTCACTCTCATGAAGAAGAAGACCACGGTTACCAGGATCAGCACGGTGGGAATAATGAGGACGAGCCTCAGCGCCAGGTATTTCAGCAACGCTGTACGCGCGCTGACTGCCCTCTTCGCCATGATCGCCTTCCTGTGTTCAAGTTCGGAGTATACGCGACCCCCTGACTGGGTATGTTACAGCCCTCATACTGGGCAATGGCAAGCCTGGGTAAGAGAACGTGCGAACGGGCACCCCCTGGACTAAGTCCAAGAGATGCCCGTCCGGCTAGGTTGTTTAGCGGTTACGACTTGGAAATCGTAGCGAAGTGGAGCAATTCGTCCACGCCCAACTCGATTCCAGTGACCTTTGTCGAAGAGAATGCCCACTGCGAACCCTGCAAGAGAGGCAGAGTCGAGAGGTAGTGGGCGGCCAAATCGGTCTGGATGTCCTTGATCTGGGTTTCGCGGGCAGCGGCGTCGACCTCAGTGGCCTCGCCGAGGATCGCGTCGTTGACAGACTTCACATCGAAGTGGTTCTTCAAGAAGTTGTTCGTTGTGAAGAACGGTGTCAGGTAGTTGTCTGCATCCGGGAAGTCCGGGAACCATCCGAGTTGATAAATCGGGTAGGTGTCCTGGACGCGCTCCTTGTTGTAGGTCACCCATTCAGTGGACTGGAGGTTGACGGTGAACAGGCCGGTCGCCTCAAGTTGCTGCTTGAGGAGGCCGTATTCCTGGTCGGAGGACGAACCATAGTGATCCGGGTTGTACTGAATGTTGAGGGCCACAGGTGTGGTCACGCCAGCGTCAGCGAGGAACTTCGCAGCAGCAGCCTTATCCAGAGGGTAAGCGTCGCACGCGGCATTGGTTGCCCCGAGGTAGCCATCCGGAACCCAGGAGCACAGCGGGGTGTACTGGTTCTTGTAGACGTTCGTAGCGAGTGCTTCACGGTCAATAGAGGAGGCGATGGCCTGACGGATGGCGAACTTCTCCGCATCCGTGCCACCAGGCTGAGTCTGAAGGTTGAACACGAGGTAGCGGATTTCGCCACCCTGGCCCTGCCACACCTTGACCGAAGAATCGGCCTGGAGGGACTCAATGTCGGTGGGGGTCAGCGAGCGGTAAGCCACGTCGATTTCACCTGTCGTGACGGCCAGCTTGAGGTTGGTCGCGTCGGTGTAGGTCTTCAGTGTGACCTCTGAGTTGGCAGGTGCCGGGGAAAGACCCTTGTAGTCGGCGTAAGGCTTCAACACCACAGTGTCATTGGTCTTCCATGAATCAATCACGTAAGGCCCAGATGTCGCCTTATTGTCGACGATGACTGCTTCGGGTGTCAGGGCGGTTGCCGAGAAGACTTCCTCATCCACAATCGGGCCAGCGGAGGTGGCCAGAACCTGCATGAAGGTCTGGTCGTTGGCGGCCGTGAGGTTGAAGTTAACGGTCAGGGGATCCGGAGCATCGACCGAAGCCAGGTTGGCGACCAGCGATGCGGGGCCGTTGGGATCATCAATAGCCACAAGGCGGTCATAGCTGAACTTGACATCCGAGCTTGTCAGATCATGGCCGTTGGCGAACTTGAGGCCAGGCTTGAGGGTGCAGCTAAACACCGTGTCCGAGATGAACTCGCACTTCTCAGCGGCATCAGGCTCGGGAACCTTGGAATCCCCCTTGAACGCATAGACGAACGAATAGACCTGGGTATCAATGAGAAGCGAGCCGTGGTCGTACGAGCCTGCGGGATCGAGGCTGGTGGACTTGTCGGTGGTTCCGATGATGATCGACGCAGCGCCAGGGGCTGCGTCGCTCGGCGCGCCTGTCTCTGCTTGCGTGTTGGCAGCGGTCGGCGTGTCGTCAACGCGCCCACACCCCGTTAGTGCCGTAGCTGCGGCGATTCCAATAGCCAGGGCCGCCAGAGCCTTCTTCTTGAAAGCCATACTTACTCCTTGTTCCGATGTGATCCAGTGATTGTGAGCACGAGCCCGTGCCAAATCGACGTGAATCTTCCATATAGTGAAACTAGCATCTCACACCTTGAGACAGATTCTCAATCCAATATGCCCCTGACAAGGTAACAGTCTGATAACAATCTGCGAGCAGACGCGGCAGGCAGAAAGAGGCAGCCATCCTGGTTCGGCCCCGACAGGCAGGTCAAGTCCGTCAGCAGCCTCGCCCTCCAGACAAAGGATTATGGGAATCACAATTCCCGAAGTATTGCTATTGTGAGAGTTTGGGAATAGTATTTCCCACATGATAGATAGGCCCGACTACCTCGACCGGCTTCGTCAATACCGGGACAAGCACCTTATCAAGGTGATGACTGGGGTGCGCAGATGCGGCAAGACCACACTCTTGGAGCTCTACCGTGACTGGCTGCTGACCCAAGGGGTCGAGCCATCGAACGTGCAGTTCATCGACTTCGAAGACCCAGACGCGGCAGTCGAAGACGACTGGAGAGCAGTGTTCGCCACGATCACTGACGAACTCAGCGATGATGGCATGAACTACATCCTCCTCAACGAACCCCAATTGATCAGTTCGTTCGAAAGACTGCTGAACGGTCTGCACACCCGCAAGAACGTGGATTTGTACGTCACGGGGTCAAACGCCTGGTTCCTGTCCTCGGAAATGGCCACGCTGCTGTCGGGGCGGTATGTCGAGATTCCGGTGCTGCCGTTCTCCTTCAAGGAATACCTCGCCATGAGAGGCAGTTCGTCAGATCTGCGGAAGAAGTTTGATGAATACCTGACCTGGGGCGGGTTTCCGCAGGCTGTCGAGCTTCACGGAGAAAGTGAGACTCTCGTCACCGACTACCTGCGCAGCATCTACAACACTGTGCTCCTCAAAGACATCATGGGCCGCAAAGGAATCGGTGACGCGGCCGCGTTGGACAGGCTGGCAAGGTTCATGTTCCACAATGTTGGCAACACAACAACTCCTCGCAGCATCGCTGCCACCATGACATCCTTCGGGCAGAAAATCTCCAACCACACAGTGACTTCCTACCTCGGCACCTTCGTCGAGAGTTACGTTCTCTATCCAGTCGAACGCTACGACGTCCGGGGCAAACAACTGCTGCAAACGCAAGGTAAGTACTATTTGGTCGATATGGGGTTGCGGCGAATGCTTCTCGGGCGCCCCTCCGCCCAAGACGTCGGACATCTGCTGGAGAACGTCATCTATCTCGAACTGATCAGGCGACACTGCGAGGTGAGAATCGGCAAGTCAAACGCATACGAGATCGACTTTGTCGCCACTCACCCATCTGGAGACAAGAGCTACTACCAAGTCGCATACACCGCACGCGAAGAATCCACCCTGGAGCGCGAACTCAGACCGCTACGAAACCTAGACAACAACCCCAAATACCTCGTCACTCTCGACGAAGAGGAGCTTGATTTCGACGGAATCAAGAAAATCAACGCCCTAGAATTCCTACTCGCCGGAAGGGCCGGGTAGCCGGTAGATGAATCCATGTTCTCGGCACCAAGTTCAACTGTAACAGGAAACCCCGCCGAACACATGAGCAATGCTGTCGACACGAGCGCCGACAAGCCCCTCTGCCGCAACCAGCGACCCATGCCAACATCCTCCCAGGACCGCAAGATTTCGGGCCGAGAGTCATCACCGAACCGGGACAGTCCACTATTCACTCTCAACCCTGCTCTCCTCAAACCCCCACAATCAGACATCTCCCCATGCCGGGCCAAGCGTCCAACGACCATCTCGATTCGTCGGCCAATAACTCCTGGCAACACTCTCCGACGAAGTCACAACCAACGTGTCGGGCATGTACGACGGAACACTATCCACCAACTCGCCAAGAGCAACAACAAGATGCTTACCACCGGAAAATCCCAGATTCACTGCCCACACCAAATCCACAGACGATGGCGTCCGAGAAAACGAAACGTCCTCCAAAGTCTCACCGATGAGGAAGGCCCATCGTTTGCTGGCATCGAACAACTGAAGGCCACGACGCGGTTCTCCACCGAACTCCAGGCCCTCCACGTCCCACCAACCAGGATTCGCCCACCTAATCCTGGTGGACGCCGCATTCCCCCAAGACAGAGTGATCGCCATATTGACCTCATCAACAGCATCCGCCTCAGAAGGAACATCCTCCCAATCGAACAACTCATACTGAATTCGCGCCAACACCTCACCAAGAGGAAAGACATCGACGCTCATGGTGTCAATATCCCGAAGTACTGGAATTGTCCAAGGGCATCAAAAGCCGCTCCGCGACCGTCGGGAGCAACGAAGTAGGTTCCACCAGTGAAATTCCCGCTGGTGATTGGGCGCGTCACCGTTCCTGGGTCCATCAGGATATCATCAAGTACGTCTTGGGCGACTTGATTCTTGTGGGAAGCTGATCCCACGGCCTCAGGAAAGAGGCCTTCACCGCCATGCTTGCCAAGTTCCTGACCGACCTTTGTCTGGTCTCCCTTTCCGACAGGACGGGCCCCTGACTGGGACAGAGAATCAAGATCAGGTCCGCAGTTGTGGACGAGGATGCTGTCGGTTGCGACATAGTACGTGTGCGGGCCGGTGACAGTCAGGTTGTAGACCAACTGCTCCCCCCGAGGTTTCGACATGCCCGCCACGGTGATGGTCGACCCATCCGCCAACAACAACCGGTCACCCGTGTCGAGATGGTCGGTGCGCACATACGCCCGCTCAGACTCAACCCACCACGGATGCGACGCAGTCGTCTCCACCACCAACCCATCCGACAAAGACAGATTCACGACCGTGTCCATATGCGGCCACGACGCCGTCACCGACTCCACCGACTGGACG
>JAISJO010000095.1 GCA_031261485.1 Propionibacteriaceae bacterium
CCGGCACCTTCACCCTCACCACCACAGGAACCACCACCACCCTCCACATCGGACAAATCCGCATCGTCAACCAATAAGGAAACGCCGACCACTAGCAAAACCCCCATCACCCCGCGCGACGTCGCAGGATCCACGCCTCATCCGCGCATGTCAGATGGATTCTGCGACTACGCGCAGAATGACGAGACGCAAGCCAGCGTTTGAAGATGTCGCGGGGAAAAGGCGCAGCAGGGCGACGCCGAGAAGTGAAAATCCACATACTTCGGCGGTGTTCAGAATGACAACACATCCTCAGGACAACAACTGAAACCGCGATTCAGCGGTACGCCCGCTCGATTATCCGCTTCTCGCGTTGCTCTTCGCGCTTGCGCCGCCACAGGTCCCAGCGATTGGGGTAACGGATGCGCATCGACCCCGTGCTCATGGACCCTGTGAAAAGTAGAATCGGGTACCCCACGAGCTGCTTCTGCGACACAGTCGACTTTCGAGAGCCCAGTCCGGTTCCCACAGTGGACACATCCGCCGCCCACCCATCAGGCACGACGATGAGGATGGAGCCCATCCCGCCGCGCACAGTGACACAGACAACATCGGTTACCACAGTCGCCCGCTGCATATCCAAGACGATGGACCCCATGCCCCCGCGCACCGTCATGTACGGCGGAACAGTCCACTCCCCGGACACTCGCACAGTCCCCCCACCAGCGGAGTACACCATCGGCGCGCGCGGGTCGTATCCAGGGGCAGCCGCGATGACGGGCAGAGTCGGTTCAGGAACAGACGACGCAGTGAAGAAGGAACTCACAGCGTCACCAAACGCCTCGCCGATTTCTTTCCATGTGGACGCCGCCGTACCCTCCGGAACCGCCCCCTGAGGCACTCCCTGGGGCACTGGCGGCACAGGCTCGACATGTCTCGGCACACCACCGGGTTCCTGCGAACCCGGCACCAATCCCGAAGGCTCTGGGTCGGACGGATCAAGCGGGTAGGTGGGCCACTGCGACATGTCTTACATCCTCACAAAACCAGCGCGTAGGTGTACGAATCAGCCAGCGCTTCCCACGACGCCTCGACGACGTTGGTCCCCACGCCGACGGTCGTCCAGGACTTCGCACCCCAGCGCCAGTCGATGAGGACTCGCGTGGTGGCGTCCGTGCCATGGCCGTTGTCCATCAAACGAACATGGTAATCCATCAGTTCAACATCGACAATGTTTGGGTAAACAGGGGTGAGCGCGGAACGAAGAGCCTGCGCGAGGGCGTCGAAGGGACCATTGCCCTCTCCCACATACGGCTTGGCCGTTTCCTCAGCAAACCGGACCCGCACGACCGCCTGGGAATCCTCGTGCTGATCCGTGTACACCCGCCACGCATCCACGACGAACGGCGACATATCATGGCCCAGGGCAGCCCGAATGAGTAAGTCGAAACTCGCGTCGGCGGCTTCGAAGGAGTACCCCTGAGCCTCCAGTTCTTTGACCTTCTCAGCTAATGAAGAAGCAATGGCTTTATCCGATAGGTCATGTCCCAGTTGCTCGGCCTTGATTTGGATATTGGCCCGCCCAGCCATGTCGGAGATGAGCATGCGCATCCCGTTACCGACGATCTCGGGGTCGATGTGCTGGTACAGGTTCGCGTCCACCTTGATGGCCGAGGCATGCAAACCAGCCTTGTGCGCGAAGGAAGAGATCCCGACATAGGGCTGGCGAGCGCCCGACGACTGGTTCGAGATATCGGCCACGGAGTGCGCGATGTGCGTCAGGGAATGCAGGGCGTCATCGGAGACGATGTCCCACCCGTACTTGATCTTCAGGTTGGCGATGACCGTTGTCAAATCAGCATTGCCTGTTCGCTCGCCGTATCCGTTGACCGTGCCTTGGACATGCATGGCCCCCGCCTCGACTCCAGCCAAGGTATTGGCCACAGCGCAACCCGTGTCGTTGTGGCAGTGCATCCCGAGCGGGACTCCCAGCGTGGCGACATCGGCCACAATCTGCGAGACAGCCGACGGCACCATGCCTCCGTTCGTGTCGCACAGAATGGCGACCTCAGCACCTGCCTCCGCACACGTGTTGACGACAGTTTTCGCATAACTCGGGTTGTCGAGGTACCCATCGAAGAAGTGCTCGCAATCCACGAAGACTCGCCGTCCGTGCGAGCGCAGGAAGGTCACCGTGTCCCGGATCATCTCCAGGTTCTCCTCCAGCGTGGTCTTGAGCGCCTGGGTGACATGACGGTCATGGGACTTGGCGACAAGGCACACCACCTCGGTGTTCGCATCCAACAATGCTTGAGTAAGTGGGTCAGTTTCGGCGGTCATCCCCACCCGCCGCGTGGCGCCAAAAGCAACCAGTGTGGCGTTGCGCAGGGTCAGTTCTCGGGCAGCGGTGGCGAAGAACTCGGTGTCATTGGGGTTGGCGCCAGGCCAGCCGCCTTCGATGAAAGTCACACCCAAGCCGTCCAACTCTGCCGCGATTCTCATCTTGTCATGGGCTGAAAGGTGCAATCCCTCCTGCTGGGCGCCGTCACGCAGGGTCGTGTCGAAGACATGGAAAGGGGTCGGCTGGACCAGGTTGACGAGGCTACTCACGCGCTCACCTTGTGCATCCACCCGTAACGGTCTTCGGCTCGTCCCCACTGAATATCCACCAAGGCGGCCCGAATTGCCAGGGTCTTCTCCCCCTCGGGGTTGGGCAGGGTGAGTTTGGATTCCGCGCCCTCGCGCTCGTACACCAGGGAAGTGATGGGCGTAATGACGGCAGCCGTTCCACAAGCGAACGCTTCCACAATCGTTCCCGAGTCGATACCGGCGTACAACTCTGACAACGACAAAGGCCGCACATCAGGCGTGAGGCCAAACTCGGGCGCCAAAGTTAGGACCGAATTGCGTGTGACGCCGTCGAGGATCGTCCCGGAAGTCGGAGGAGTCACGAGTCGCCCATCGGTCGTGACGGCGAAGAAGTTCATCCCGCCCAATTCTTCGACCCACTCATGCGAGGCGGCGTCGGAAAACAGGACCTGCGAGCAGCCGTGTTCGGCCCCTTCCTGTTGTGCGATGAGTGAGGACGCATAATTGCCGCCGCACTTGGCCGCGCCTGTCCCACCTTCGCCCGCGCGGGAGTACGTGGTCGTCACCCAGATGTCCACTCCCGCCAATCCAGAGGAGAAATACGCACCCGCCGGACCACCGATGACCGCGTAAGTGATCTTGGCGCCCGCATGTACACCCAGGAACGCATCGGAAGCGAACATGTACGGTCTCACGTAGTAGCTCATCTCCTCACCCGACGGCACCCAGGCCTCATCGGCCCTTATGAGAGCCAGAATTGATGCCAGGAAATCCTCTTCGGGCAGCGTGGGCAGGGCCATGCGCTCGCACGACTTGATGAACCTGCGTGCGTTCATCTCGGGGCGGAAAGACCACAGGGAGCCGTCCGCGTGGCGGTACACCTTGAGGCCCTCGAATATCTCTTGCCCATAGTGGAGCACTGCCGCGCCTGGCGCCAGAGGGAAGGGGCCGTAGTTCACGACTCGTGCCTTGTCCCAGCCGCCCTCGCTCGTCCACTCAGCAATCGCCATATGGTCCGAAAAGTGGTTGACGAATCCGGGGTTCTCGAAAATCGCGGCGATGTCCGTTGCGGGAGTGCGCGTGGTGTTCGGGACAAGGTCAAAAGTCAAAGCCATGCGTTCTATGGTAATGCAACTGTGTCGCCGGTGAAGAGGATTGCTGTCGTTCAAGACAGAAGCCAAGTGGCAATACGTATATAGCGCTCCTGGCGGCGGGACACGACGCACCGAAGGGCCCATGCCGCGCAAGACCCCGCGTTCCACCACGAAATACTGCTCTTCGGACAGCTCCAGGTCCCGCGATGGCCTCCCGATAGGCTGGCTTCATGAGTATTGCAGTAATCGCGGGCGACGGTATCGGCCCGGAGGTCATCGGCGAGACCGTCAAGGTCATCGACCACGCACACCCGGGGCTGGAGTTCGAGCATTACACCTTGGGCGCACAGCATTGGCTGGACACAGGCGAAGTCCTCTCCGACGAGACCCTCGGCAGGTTGGCTCAGGCCGACGCGATTCTTCTCGGCGCGGTCGGCGCAGCGCCTGGCTCCACCCAAATCCCCTCTGGCTTGCTGGAACGCGGACTCTTGCTCAAGTTGCGTTTCGCTTTCGACCATGCGGTCAACCTTCGTCCGTCTCGTTTGTACCCTGGCGTCCCCACTCCCCTGGCCGATTCCGTGACCGCTGGAAAGACCATCGACTTTGTTGTTGTGCGCGAGGGCACTGAGGGGTTGTACGTCGGCAACGGCGGCACGATTCGCACCGGCACACCCCAGGAAGTCGCCACCGAAGTCAGCATCAATACCGCATACGGAGTCGAGCGCGTCGTACGTTACGCCTTCGACCTGGCCGCACAGAGACGGGGCAAGCTGACCCTAGTCCACAAGCACAATGTCCTCGTCAACGCCGGGGGTCTGTGGCGGCGGATCGTGGCCGAAGTCGGGGCGGAATACCCGCAAGTGGCAACGGATTACTCCCATGTCGACGCAGCGACCATTGCCCTCGTGACCAATCCCGACCGATTCGACGTCATCGTCACCGACAACCTTTTTGGCGACATTCTGACCGACGAAGCTGCCGCAGTGACCGGAGGCATCGGTCTGGCAGCCTCGGCCAATCTGAATGTCTCGGGAACGTACCCCTCCATGTTCGAGCCTGTCCACGGCTCCGCTCCCGACATCGCTGGCCAGGGAATCGCCGACCCCAGAGCTGCCATCCTTTCCGGTGCGATGATGCTCGACCATCTGGGCTTCGGCCCAGACGCCGCCCGTATCCGCGAGGCTGTGGAGACCGACATCAGCGCCACGCTTGGCCTGACGAGGACCACCTCTCAGGTCGGGGACGCCATCATCGCCGCGCTCTAATTGAGCCGCCCGCCGCGCAGCAATACCTCTGCCTACTTGTTTTGCAAGCCGTTACACTTCCGTTACATCCATGCAACCGCTGGTTCATGCCAGCGTGGAAGGGTACCCATAGAGACGGACCCGCTGGCCTGCCTCGTTCCAATACGTACTCTCGGAGGAAATATGTTCAGCAATGCCGACGATCTGTTGGCCTACGCGAAGCAGGAAGGTGTCGAGAACTTCGACGTCCGCTTCTGTGACCTACCTGGCGTGATGCAGCACTTCACGGTCCCCAAGGAATCATTCGGCCCGGAGGTTTTCACCGACGGTCTGGCATTCGACGGCTCGTCAATTCGCGGATTCCAGCAGATTCACGAGTCCGACATGGCACTGATGCCCGATGTCGCCTCGGCCTTCATCGACCCATTCCGCAAGTCCAAGACGATGGTCATCAACTTCTTCGTCCACGACCCGCTGACCAAGGAACCCTACAGCCGCGACCCACGCAATATCGCGCGCAAGGCTGAGGCCTACCTGGCCAGCACCGGCGTTGGCGACACTGCCTTCTTCGCCCCTGAGGCCGAGTTCTACGTCTTCGATTCCGTGCGTTTCGAGACCAAGCAAGCCGCAGGGTATTACTTCATCGACTCTGAAGAGGGCGCGTGGAACACAGGCGTCGAGGCCGAACAAGACGGCGGCCCCAACCGTGGTTACAAGATCAAGTACAAGGGTGGCTACTTCCCCGTCGCGCCCGTGGACCATGGCGGCGACCTGCGCGACGAGATGGTGGCCAACCTGACCAAGGTCGGGCTCACCGTCGAGCGCGCGCATCACGAGGTCGGCACTGCTGGCCAGGCCGAAATCAACTACCGTTTCAATACGATGCTGAGGGCTGCCGACGAAGTCATGATGTTCAAGTACGTCATCAAGAACACGGCGTGGGCCAACGGCAAGACCGCCACGTTCATGCCGAAGCCCATCTTCGGCGACAACGGTTCCGGTATGCACGTCCATCAGTCCCTGTGGGCCGATGGCAAGCCCTTGTTCTATGACGAGGCTGGGTACGCCGGTCTGTCCGACCTGGCCCGCTACTACATCGGTGGCTTGCTCAAGCACGCCCCGTCGCTGCTCGCCTTCACGAACCCGACGACCAATTCGTACCACCGCCTGGTCCCCGGCTTCGAGGCCCCGGTCATGCTGGTGTACTCCTCGCGCAACCGCTCGGCGTGCATCCGTATCCCGATCACCGGCTCGAACCCCAAGGCCAAGCGTCTTGAGTTCCGCTGCCCCGACCCGTCGAGCAACCCGTACCTCGCGTTCGCGGCGTGCCTGCTCGCCGGTCTGGATGGCATCCAGAACAAGATCGAGCCGCCCACCCCGATTGACAAGGACCTCTACGAATTGCCTCCTGAGGAGCACGCAGCCATCGACCAGGTGCCTGGGTCTTTGGACGCCGTCTTGGACGCTCTGGAAGCCGACCACGACTACCTGACCGTGGGCGACGTCTTCACCCCCGATCTCATCGACACGTGGATCGAGATGAAGAGGGCTGACATCAATGCGATTCGTCAGCGCCCCCATCCTCACGAGTTCGAAATGTACTACGACATTTAGTCAACTCCTTCGATGTGGCAATGGCCGTCCCCCGTGGGCGGCCATTGTCGCGCTTGGAACTACTGCGACGCCAAGGCGCGTTCAATGTCTTCAGCGATGTACTTGCCAGTCAGGCGGAACTTCTCAAGCAGTTCCGAGGGTGATCCAGTCTCTCCGTAGCGATCCTGCATGCCGAGGCGCTGAACCTTGACGGGGTGTTCGCGGGCGGTGAGTTCGCAGATGGCGCCTCCCAAACCGCCGACAGCCTGTGCCTCCTCGACGGTGACTGCGCGCCCGGTCTTGCGAATACTGGCCAAGACCCTTTCCTCATCGAGAGGTTTGATGGTCGGGACGTGCACGACTTCGACCGAGATTCCACGACTGTCGAGCAGGCTCGCAGCCACCAGGGCGTGATAGGTCATCGTGCCGGTGGCGATCAGACTCACGTCCTTGCCTTCGGTGAGGACATAGGCCTTGCCGATCTCGAAAGGAGAATCAGCGGTGGAGATGATCGGCGTCTTGTCGCGCGCGACCCGCAAGTACGTAGGCGCCGGGTCTGCGGCAATCGCCACAGTGGCCCGCTCAGCCTCCAGGGAGTCGCAGGGGGCGATCACGCGCATATTGGGCATCACCCGCATGATCGCGATGTCTTCCAACATCTGGTGTGTCGCGCCGTCAAAGCCGACATTGATTCCTGCATGCGAGCCAACGATAATGACCGGCTGCCGATTGAGCGACGCCGTGGTCTTGATCTGCTCCCAATTTCGTCCAGGGCTGAAGGCCGCGTACGAAGAAGTAAAAGGAATCTTGCCCGCATGGGCCATACCGGCAGCAACAGTGACCAGGTTCTGCTCGGCAATTCCGACCTCGACAAACCTGTCGGGGAAGCGATTCTTGAACAGATGCATCTGCGTGGATTCAGTCAGATCGGCACACAGGGCAACAACGCGCTCGTCTGCCTCGCCTGCGGCCAACAAGCCACGTCCGAAGCCGAATCGGATCGGCTCCAGGGTGGGCTCAGTCAGGGCATGGGGGTCAATCGGGTAGCCACTCATGTTGGGGCACCACCTTTCAGTGCTTGGAGGGCCTGCTCAGCCTGGGCCGGAGAGGGTGGCATACCGTGCCACTTATGGTCGTATTCCATGAACGGCACACCTTTACCGGGCACCGTGTTGCAAAGAATCATCGTGGGCGCCCAACTCGCGGCCTTGCCAAGCTGGATAGCGTCGACCACGGCTCGAACATTGTTTCCATCGATGTCGAGGACGTGCCAGTCGAACGACTCCCATTTGGCGCGCAAATTGGTCAACGGCATGACGTCCTCGGTGGCGCCGTCGATCTGAATGTTGTTGCGGTCGATCAGGGCGATGAGGTTGCCGAGACGATACTTCCCGGCGAACATCGCGGCCTCCCACACGTTGCCCTCATCAATTTCGCCATCGCCCATTGTTGTGTAGACGAAGCGGTTCTTGACGTGGTCGATGTTCTGTAACACATGGGCATACCCAGCCGCCTGGGACAGCCCCGAACCGAGTGGGCCGCTAGTGGACTCGATGCCTGGCAGAGCCCCACGCTCGGGATGTCCCTGCAAACGCGAACCTAGCTTGCGCAGCGTGCTCAACTCTTCCACCGGGAAGTACCCCGACCGCGCCAATGCGGCATAGAGCACGGGCGCAGTATGCCCATTACTGAGGAAGAACACGTCCCTGTCAGGCCAATCCGGGTTCTTGGGGTCGTGGCGCATGGCGTTGAAGAACAGCGCGGTCAGCTGCTCGGCCATCCCCAGGGGGCCAGCGCTATGACCGCTCCCGGCAGTGGCCAGCATCTTCACGATATCTTGGCGAATCAGTCGAGCGATGTTTCGTAATTGTGCGTCGTCGTTCGTCGGAGCGAATTGTTTGGTTGTCTCATCTTCCATGATGGCCTACCTCCTTGACATAACGTAGCCACATGAGCGCAGAATCGGCAAGCTGGACGGCCAATTTCCGCCAGTCTCACAAGGACCTTTACTCTTCCCCCCAGAACAGACGGTCGGCGACGCCACGCGCCCGCCGCGACACTCGCCTCCAGGCCTCGTCCAGGTGAGAGCCTCCGGCCCGAGGGTAACCCAGGGTCTGGGCCAACTGTCCCAGGTCGATGGCATTGCTGGGCAGCATATCGGCGCCTTTGCCGCGCAGCAGGATGATGGCGTTGCGGATGCGGGACGCAAAGATGAAGGCCTCCGTCAGAGCGGACTCGTCTGCTTCAGTCAGCAGGTCGTGGTCCTTGGCCACAGCTAGGGCGGCCAGCGTGGAGCTCACTTGAAGGTCTTCGATGTCGTGCCCGTGGTCCATTTGGAGTATCTGAACGGTCCACTCCACATCGGAGAGGCCGCCGGGTCCCAGTTTGACGTGGGTCTTGGGGTCGATGCCCCGCCCGATACGTTCGGCCTCCATCCGCGCCTTGAGACGCCGTATTTCCGTGAGCTGAGTCGGGGTCAACCCTTGCGTGGGATAGCGCAGAGGGTCGATGGATTCCAGGAATTGGGCGGACAACTCGGCGTCCCCTGCCCCATGACGGGCTCGCAAGAGGGCTTGTGCTTCCCAGGTAAGCGACCATTTCTCATAGTACGAGCGGTAGCTGGACAGGGTGCGTACAGGCGGGCCGTCTTTGCCTTCAGGCCGCAAGTCTGTGTCGAGTTCCAAGTCGGGGTCCGGGCCAGGAACCTTGAGAATGGAGCGCAGCCTCGACAATATCTGGGCGCCTTTTCGGATATTGTCCGGGTCGTCGGAGTCTGCGAGGACGACCATGAGGTCGGCGTCCGAGGAGAACGACATCTCTTTTCCGCCCCAACGTCCCAGAGCGATGATCGCCATGCGCGGAGGATTCTCCACTGCCCTCTTGGCCAAGGCCAGCCCGGCGTCAATGGTCACGTCGGTCAACATGGACAAGAACCGGCCAACGGCACCCACATCCGCCTGATCCAGGATATTGGCCATAGCAACGCGCAACAACTCGCGCCGTCTCGTAGCTCTGACGATCTCTGGACCCTTGCCGTCCTCGCCGTGGCGCTCGACGATGGAGGCGAACTCCACCTCCAAGACGTCGCGGCTCGGCAGGGTCCTCACCCCTTCTCCGACCAGCAATTCCACGGAAGACGGCGAGCGCTGAAGGAGAATGGACGCATACCGGGAGCTGGACAGGACAGTGGCGAGGTCCTGGGCAGTCTCACCTTCGTCGCGCAGAGCCCTCAAGAACCATGGCGTTGTTCCTAGCGCTTCGGCGACTTGTCGGAAGGCGAGCAGTCCCATGTCGGGGTTCGGCCCAGCCGCGATCCACCCCAGCATGGCAGGCAGGAGTTGGCGCAGCATCTCCGCACGCCTCGTCATTCCGACAGTCAGCGCCTCGATGTGGCGCAAAGCAGCGACAGGGTCTGCATACCCGAGGGCCTTGAGACGGACGCTGGCGGCTTCGGGGGTGAGGCGAATCTGCTCGGACGGGATGCGGGCGACGGCCTCCAACAGGGGCGAGTAGTACAGGCGTGAGTGGAGTTTCTGGACGGTCACCGCTGAGGCCCGCCACGCTGCTTGTACATCATCAGTACTTGTCAGACCCACACTGCGAGCGAGTCTGCGAAGGTCTTCTTCGCCTGTTGGCATGAGGTGTGTGCGGCGCATGTGGTCCAGTTGGACGCGATGTTCCAGCACACGCTGGAGACGGTAGGCCTTGTCCAGTTCTGCGCCGTCCGCACGCGAGACGTACCCATGGTCCACCAATTGGGCCAGTGCATCCAAGGTCGCCTTGACCCGCAGACGTTCATCCGCGCGACCGTGGACGAGTTGGAGCAGCTGCACAGAGAACTCCGTGTCCCGCAGCCCTCCGGCCCCCAATTTGATCTCCCGCCCCTTCTCACCAGCCGGAATGAGGGACACGACCCTTGCTCTCATCGCTTGAGACTCAGCAACGAATCCTTCTCTTTCGGCGGCGGTCCACACAAGGGGCGCGACGATGTCCACGAACTCCAGTCCCAAGTCCAGGTCTCCGGCCATGGGACGGGCTTTGAGCATCGCCTGGAACTCCCAATTACTCGCCCACTTGGTGTAATAGCTCCGCATGCCCGATAGTGTGCGGACAAGCGGCCCGGCAGCCCCTTCCGGTCGCAGATTCGCGTCGAGGTCCCAGATGGACCCGGCCTGGGTGTACGTCGAGACAATCTGGGTCAGAGCAACGGCTAGGCGAGTGGCAATGCCAGTAACTTCGTCTGCGGCGATGTCTGCTCCTGGGGCTGGCTCCGCGACATAGAGCACATCGACGTCGGAGATGTAGTTCAGTTCCTGTGCCCCGGTCTTTCCCAGGGCCACAACCGCGAAGCGTACCTTGTCGGAATCTGCCACCTGACTTCGGGCGATGTGCAGCGCGGCCTCCACCGTGGCGTCCGCCAAATCGGCCAGTTCGCCACAGGTGTCCATCAGGAGACCGGCAGGATCAGGGGAAGCCAGATCGCGGGCAGCAATGCGCATGACATGGCGACGGTAAGCCCAGCGCAACTCGTCCGTGGCGCAGGCCGAGGCGCAGAATCCGTCAGACCCAACGCGGGCAAGCATGTCGGCGCGAATGGCCTTGGATGACTGTCGAGCGGGGTCGCTCAAGACAGCGTCCATGTCGGCAGGACGCAAACGCAACCACCTCCCTAGGCCCTGGGAGCCGCACAGGAGCGCCACCAGCCTGACCCAAGGCGCAGATGGGTCGAGTTGGCTCAGATCGGCAACGTTCACCAGGTCCGAAAGAGCCGACAAACCTTGGTCGGGGTCCGCCCCCATAGAGCACATTTTCGCTGCTGTTTCTCCCAGACCGCCCTGTTGCCCATTGAGGGCCGCCACATGGATTTCGGCCTTGTCTGGGCGCAAGTACCCCATGCGTGTCAGGTCAGCTCTGGTCACAGCCATAGTGGGAACGATACCGCACGAGGCTTGGCTTGAGGGGTTCACGTCGCCCGGCTACTCTCGTGTTATGGATTCTTCACTGGCAGCCCGTGTGCGCACTGAGGCCAAACGTCTGGCCTTGGCCCGGCCTGGGCGCTCGGTGGAGTTACGCATCCCGCCCTACATCGCCGTCCAACTAGGCTCCGAGGACTCGGGGCCGACGCACAGACGAGGAACTCCCCCAGCGGTGGTCGAGATGGGCCCCGAGACGTTCCTGGCCCTAGTAGACGGTGACCTGACATGGGCGGATGCGGTGGCGACTCATCGCGTGTCCGCGTCCGGAGCACACACCGACCTGACAAGCCTATTCAGCCAGGGCCATTGACTACAGAGCAAAGACCCGAACTTACCTACAAACCGGCAGCATCCAAGACCGCAACGAACGTCTGGGCTTGCTCAGCACTAGCAGGCAATAGCGGCAGCCTTACCCCTCCTGGGGCGAACCCTCGCGCAGCCAGCCCAGCCTTGACCAACATGACCCCCTGAGTTGCGAAGACCCCGGTGTACACAGGTAGCAGTTCGCGGTACACCCGCAAAGCCTCGTCATGGTCCCCCGCCAGCCACCTGTCGATGACGACTCTCGTGCCCGCGCCGGAGAAGTGCGTGGAGGTCCCCACGACCCCGACTGCTCCCACAGCCATCAGCGGAAGCAGCATCGCGTCGTCGCCGGCGTAATAGTCCAGGCCGGTCGCAGCCATCACACGCGCTGACGATGCAACATTGCCTTTTGCGTCCTTGACGCCGATGATCCGAGGATGAGCGGTAAGCGAGATGAGCGTGGACTCCGCGACTTCAGTTCCCGCGCGATGAGGGATGTCGTAAATGATGATCGGGGTCGATGTCGCGTCGGCGACAGCGGTGAAGTGAGCGGCAATGGCGTCTTGCGGAGGCCGAGAATAATAGGGCGTGACCACGAGCAGCCCGTCCGCCCCCGCGTCTTCGGCTTCTTTCGCCAGTCCGATGGTGTGGTTCGTGTCGTTGGTACCCACTCCGGCGATGACCTTCGCGCGGTCCCCCACTTCGGCGACGACCGCTTTGAGCAATGCGGACTTCTCACCGTGGTAGGTCGTGGGCGCCTCTCCCGTGGTCCCGTTGATGACCAAAGCGTCCATCTTCTGGGTGTCGACAAGATAGGCAGCCAGTCGGCGAGCCTCGTCGAGGTTCACCGAACCATCAGGAGCAAAAGGGGTAATCATGGCCGTTATCAGGCGACCTAAAGTGGGAGTGGTCATGGAATCATTCTAGTTGGTGTGTCTCCGACTCCAGTTCTCGTCTCATTGCTTGCGGAGATTGCTTGCTTAGTCGGCCTCGACGCTGCTCCCTGTGTCGCGCTAACATCCACCCTTGCGTGGACTAGGGTTGTCCCCATGACGAATACCCGCGCCGACATGACTTTATACGCCGAACACTATGTCCCCGAGACTGAAGCGTCCCAAGTGGCCCGCCATGCCTCCATCGACCTCGGACTAGCCCCCGTTTCCGTGGCCACCGCCAAGACCCTGACGCTGCTGGCGAGGCTCCTGGATGCCAAAGCGGTCGTGGAAGTCGGAACTGGCGCTGGAGTCTCCGCGCTCGCCTTACTGGCCGGTATGTCCCGCGATGGCATTCTGACAAGCATCGACAATGAGGCCGAGCACCAGATGGCCGCAAAGGAGGCTCTCCGCGAGGGTGGGATAGCCCACACCAAGTACCGCCTCATCGCCGGAGAGGCCCTGTCCGTCTTGCCTCGGCTCACTGATTCTGCCTACGATCTGGCCTTCATCGACGGGACTTTCATCGAATACCCCGAGTATCTAGAAGAGGCGTTGCGTATTGTGCGTCCCGGCGGTTTGGTCATCCTCCACCATGCTCTCCTAGGCGGCAAGATTGCTGACGAGACGAACTTTGACGACGACACCATGATTGTCCGAGACGCTCTGGAAGCAGCGAAGGGCATGGATAATCTGACGACGGCCCTCATCCCGGTCGGGGACGGGTTGCTGGTGGCCCTCAAGGGCTGAAACACCTACAGATAGACTTGCGCCACCGCAACATCGCCAGCATATTCAGCATAGGCGCCTTGGATGATTTGATAGGCGTCGGCGCCTTTTCCCGCGATGATGACGGCGTCGGATGAGCCAGCCGTTTCTGACAGGGCCGTCTTTATCGCAGTCTCCCGGTCCATGATCTTGCGAACAGGGCGAGAAATATGCCGAGCTATTTGGTCGGCGATCTCTTCCGGGTTTTCCTGATTGGGATCGTCCGACGTGAGAATCACACGAATTCTTGGGCGCGCCTCAAGCAACTCGCCAAAGTCGCGGCGCCGACTCTCCCCCTTGTTTCCTGGAGCGCCAAGAATCAGAGTGACGTCGCCCAGATGGTGCTCAGTCACGACATCGATGAGGTTCGACAGGCTCAAGCGGTTGTGGGCATAGTCTATGAACACCTTGGCGCCATTCGTCTGAGTCAGTAGCTCCATTCGACCTGGAACCGTCGTCTGCGCGATTCCAGAAGTGATGTCGGCAAGGCTCGCACCCAGATGCTGGGAAGCCAGAGCAGCCGCCAGCGCATTCTCTTGATTGAATCGCCCAAGCAACTTGATGTCAAACTTTCCCGCCACATCGCCCATTGTTGAAAATGAAGACGCGGACGACTCGACGATTCTATTGTCAGACTTTTCACCATAATAAATAGCCGGGTTCTGGCCGATTTCGGACTTGACCAAACCAAAGTGCATCATTTCGCTGTTCACCACAACGAAATCACTGTTCTCCATAAGCATGCGCTTGTGGTAAAAATAGTCTTCAAATGTCGGATGCTCAATCGGCCCGACATGGTCAGGACTGAGGTTGAGGAAGACACCGACGTCGAAGCGCAAACCATAGACTCTCGCGGTCTTGTACGCCTGGGACGACACTTCCATGACTAGGTGGGTCATTGAGTTAGCAACCGCCGTTGCCATCATGGCGAACAGGTCCAGACTCTCGGGTGTCGTGAGCGTCGATTTGAAGTAGTGGACTGAGTCAAGGGTCGTGTTCATCGTCGATAGCAGCGCTGTGCGATTCTTGGTCGACGAGTCAAGAATATGCTTGGCGAAATACGCCGCAGTCGTCTTGCCTTTGGTCCCAGTGAACCCAACAATCTTCAACTTGTCCTGTGGATTCCCAAAGAATTCCATGGCGAGCAGGCTCATCGCCCGTTTGACATTGTTCACCATGATGACGGGAGTTTCCACTCCATAGTCAATTTCCGACACATAGAATGGCGCGGCTAAGCCCGACAAATACTCTGCTTTGAAAGCGAGCCCTTTGGCAAAGAATAGCGTTGAATTAGTCACGTCGCGGCTGTCGTAGGACAGCTTTTCGAAAGTCAAACTACGTGGACTGTCGTGGAAATACTCGCCACCTATGATAATTTCACGGAAATTGCCATCCTTTTCCAGGATTTCGAGCGTCTTGCCAAGGGTAATCACGAAATCTCTTCTCTGCGCAGACACGGCTCAGTGTCAACGTGGAACGAGTCACTCTTCCCCCCTGCGATCCACAGCGTGGACTCCGTGTGTGGTTTTAGGCGACGAGCGCTCGACAGCAGCATTGCAGGGCGGCCCCTCTGGTCGGTCTCACGCGGAGCACGATCACAGCCCATGTCTTACGCCTTCCTGGACGAGTGCGAATCCCCCGGCGCATTCGGATGGTGCATAGCCAGCTGATCTGTGCGGGGGCAAGGTGCAGTTCTGAGTTTAGTCCTGAATCCACCGACACGGTCGGAGGGTTCTCGGCCAGGGCTCACTGCCGGGCTGGTAGTCTACCGTTGATATGTACGCACCTCACCTCCTCCCAACCCCTGCCGGGGAAGACTCCCAGAAGTCACTGTGGCGGCCCATTTTCACGAGCCAAGGCGACACCTGGTCGTACACGGCGGGCATCGCGGCCCTCTGGCGACGAAGGGGATATGTTGAGAATTGAGATTCTGGACGACCAAGGCCGATGGGATGAACTGGTCTCTCGATCGGGTGGGCATCCTTTGCAATTGTGGGGCTGGGGAGAACTGAAATCCGCTCACGGGCCTTGGACGGCCACACGAATCCAGGTTGGTGACCTGGGCGGTGCGCAAGTTCTCACACGCAAGCTCCCAGTGCCCTTTCGCAAGTTGTGCTATGTCCCCCGCGGTCCATTCGTGGCGGACGCAGGGAATCGCAGAGAAGTTCTTGATGCCCTCGCTGGGTGGGCGAAATCCCAGGGTGCGGTCGAGTTGAAGATTGAGCCGGATTGGTGCGAGTCGGACGGCGTCGACGAGTTCCGGCCATCGGGCAACAATGTTCTGATTCCGCGCACCATCGTGCTCGACTTGGAGCAAACAGAGGAACAACTCCTAGCGGCCAACTCGAAGAAGACTCGCCAGTACATTCACAAGTCGGAGCGCGCTGGAGTGACCGTTCGACGCACGTGCGACCCGACTGATGTCGCCGCCGCCCTCGGTATCTACCACGAGACGGCCAAGCGAGCTGATTTCGCGCTGCATGCCGACAGCTACTACCACGACATGAACACCTTCCTGGGCGACGCCAGCCAACTCTACTTGGCTGAGTTCGAGGGTCGACCGCTGTCGTTTCTGTGGTTGGCCACGACCCCAAGCACCGCGTTCGAACTTTATGGAGGAATGAACGACGAAGGCCAGGACCTGCGCGCGAACTACATTCTCAAGTGGACAGTCATCTGCGAGAAACGCTCAGAAGGCGTGCGTTCGTATGACCTGAATGGCCTACTCAACGACGGTGTCAGCAACTTCAAACTCGGCTTCTCGTCCACCGAGACCCATTTCATCGGGACGTATGACCGCCCGCTGTCTCCCCTGTACAACCTGTGGGAAACTGGCCTGCCTCTGGGGCGAAAGGCTCTCCAGAAACTCAACAAACTGCGCAGAGGCTAGCGCTCCCCTGAGGTTGGCGGCACACGTCAATGCTTGTTGCGCTATGCATCAGGCGTGAACACACCGACGCAACTCAACGCCGTACTCATCTCACTGCCCGCTTCACGGCACCTCAGATAGCACCGTCCTTCCCGCCCTGCGCTGGAACCCCTGGGGAATCATGACGAATCCCGCTCGTTCCATGACAGGAATCCATGCGCGTTGTTCCAGGACGGGAGCCGAGTTGAGCCGAGTGACCGTGAGGGTGTCGAGTCGGCCTGAATCCACCCACGAGCCGAGCAGTCGCAGGGCTCCTGAGATATCCGCATCTCCAAAGGTCATCATGGTGCGCGTGCCACGCTCGATGTAGAGGATTGGCTCTCCATCATCCAGGACCACCAGTGCCCCGGCTTTGCGGCTGGGTCGGTGGGCGTCCGACTGAGGCCACGGCAGGGCGGCACCCCAGGGATTCGCCGGGTCACAAGCAGCGAGCAGGACCAAGCCCGAACTATCACCTGCTCTCAGGGAATCCACCGCACCGGGCAGGGCGAACTGGGCGCCACCCAACCCGTCCACGAAGAGCCCTCGCCTAGTCGCCCCTTGGTCTTCCATCGCGGCAAGAATCCGGTACACATCTGCATATGTCGGTGTCAGGGCCTCGCTGAGAACCGACCCTTTGGTGAGAATGCCGTAGCGATTCAGTTCCACCGAGACAGCATCGAACAATCTCCGAGTGTCAGGAGTGTCCTCTCGTGGCACTGCGAGCCAACGCCCAGGTGAAGAACGCACCACACGAGGACGGCGGGCCATGATTCTGTGCTGTGGAACGTGCGGGCGGCGCAGGACACCCTCTCCACGTGACAATGCTCTCAGCGGCATCATCGAATCAGAAGTCACAAGCCCCG
>JAISJO010000080.1 GCA_031261485.1 Propionibacteriaceae bacterium
AGCGAGGAACTTCCCAAACGAGATGGCGCAGATTCGCTCGCAGACGTTCATGACAAGTCGCATGTCGTGTTCCACCAGAAGAATCGCACAGCCATAGCGGTCACGAATCTGGGTGATGGTTCGAGCCAAGTCCTCTGTCTCGGAGTCGTTGAGACCAGCGGCAGGTTCGTCCAAGATGATGAGGGTGGGCTCAGCCATGAGCGTACGCGCCATCTCCAGCTTCTTGAGCACGCCGTAAGGCTGCCCGCCTGCCAATTGGTCTTTCAGGCCAATCAATCCGAGGAAATCAAGGACTCCCAGCGCCTTCTCACGGAAGAGCTTCTCTTCTTTCCTCGCCCGAGGAAGTCTGAAGACCTGCTCAGCCATGGTTGCCCGGAAGTCGACATGGCCTCCGATGAGGACGTTGTCGATGAGGCTCAACTCGGGGATGACTTCCACATTCTGGAAAGTGCGCACCAAGCCATACTTGATGATGGAATGCACAGGGCGACCGACCAAGTCAATGACCTGAGTCAGGGCCCTCACCGGCTCGCCGGAATCAGAATCCGCTGTCGTGCTCTTGTGATGAAGACGAGCCGGGTCATACCGGAAAAGGACCGTGCCAGTGTCGGGCTTGTAGAACTGCGTGATGCAATTGAACCCTGTCGTCTTGCCCGCACCGTTAGGGCCGATGAGTCCGAAAATCTCGCGGTCATGAATGGAGAAGGACAGGTCGTCCAATGCCTTCAGCCCACCGAAACTAATGGAGAGATTCTCAATCTTCAAGATGTCGCCGTCGGCCAGCGCCTCGCTCATGGAGTCAGTCGTGTCGCTCATGCCATCACCTCCTGATTTTCCTTGTTCGCCACATTCGCCTGGTCCTTGCGCGGAAAGAGCCTACGCACGCCGCGCACTGCGATATCAGCCAGACCTTTGATCCCTTGTGGGAAGAACATGATGACGACAATGATCAACACCCCAGAGAAGATGTACGGCAGACCCGACACGTCTCCGATGACGGGCAGTTTCTTCAGCACCAATTCAGGCACTGCCCAAATGACAAAGGCACCCGCGATCGTTCCGTAAATGGAGCGCAGTCCGCCGACCACCACCATGGCGATGATGTTCAGCGACATGAACATGTTCCACGTCGTCGGGTAGCTCGACTTGAGGAAGAACAGGTACAGCGACCCGGCCAGCCCCGCGTACAAAGTGGCGATGGAGAAGGCGAACAGCTTGTACTTCAGGACATTCACGCCCATGGCCCTGGCTGCGACCTCGGAGGAACGCATGGCATGCAAAGCGCGCCCCATCTGTCCGTGGACCATGTTGTACGTCAACATCATGACGATGACCAGGCACACCACAATCAGGATGAACACCAAAGTTCGGTCAGTCTGCACTCCGAAAATGATGGGGTACTTGGACTGCTTGCCGGCCGTTCCATGCGTGAACCAGTCCAACTGCTCGAAGGTCTTGAGCAGAATCTCCGAGATGCACAAAGTGGCAATGGCTAGGTAAATGGAGTGGATGCGCAACGAGATGACGCCCACAACCAAGCCGATCAAGGTCGGGAGGACCACCGCCAAGAGGATGGCCACCCAGAATCCCAGGTTCAGGTCGTCTTGGACATAGGACGCGAGATAAGCGCCCAGTCCCATGAAGCCAGCCGAACCCAGGGAGATGAGGCCCGAGTATCCCAATAGGAGGTTGAGGCCCAAAGCGACGATGGAGAAGATGAGCATGAAGCCCAAGGTCTGCAAGGTGGAGGACTTCATACCCATGGACTTGCCCACAGTGGGAAGCAAGCACAGCAGGACGCCGAACGCGAGGAATTGCAGGTGAGGATTCTTGATGATTCTTGTGAAGATGCTCATGGAACTACACCTTCGCCACGAATGTCTTGCCCACGAGACCGTTGGGACGAATGAGCAGGAAGAGGAGGATGAGCCCGAACATGATCTGGTCGCCCCACACCGAGGAGACGTGGAGCTTGAGGAAGTTCGAGGCGATGGCGATGATGTACGCGGCGAACACCGGGCCGTAGAAGGTCTGGAACCCACCCAGGACGCAAGCGAAGAGGGCCGAAACCTGGACAGCGTTCATGAAGACTGGGGTCACAGTGGTCGTCGGAGCAATCATGACGGCAGCCAGCATGCCGAGCACACCGGCGGCAGCCCATGCGAAGAGAGTGACTGTCCTCGTCGGGATACCCATGAGACGGGCTGTCGGTTCGTTCGACGCAGTGGCCCGCACAGCCAACCCGATCTTGGTCTTCTGAAGCACGAAGTACAGCCCCACTGCGATGGCGATGCCCAACAAGATATTGAAGATGCCGTTGTAGGAGATGTTCGCCCCAGCCAGGGACACATCACCGGATGGGATAGCCTTAGGCACAAGCATAGGGTCAGTGCCGAAGATGATCGGCGCCAACCCTAAGAAGACCATGATCAACCCCAAGGTGATGATCTCCTTGCCGACTGAGGTCGCCCGTTTCAGACGTCGAATGATGGCGAAGTCAACTAGGAAGCCACACAGGACAGCGACGACGACACCGCAGAGGACCGCCTGCCACAGGGGAAGGCCCCAATGGTTGAGGACGAATGCCACTGCCGTGCCGGAGAACATGCCCATAGAGCCTTGCGCAAAATGCATGACCAGGGAGGTTCGCCACACGATGACGATGCCCAAGGCAGCCAACGCATAGACCGAACCTGTCTCCAGGCTGCGTAGTAGCGGTTGTACAAATAGGTCCACCGCACCGTGTCCTTTCTCGAATGTGGCACCAGGCTATGACAGGGCTGTCACTTTGTCAATCGTCTTCCGCAAGATTGTGACCGAATGGTTATAATTCCTAGCCAAACAGGGTAAGGACAGGGAATAATCTCTTGTGACACCCGTGTCACGATGATCCCTTGCATCCCGCCAAATCGGTGCTATGCTGTGCGTCAAGATGACACTGATGTCACATCGGAAGGAGACACATGGGCGAGAATATCGGAATCGTTGGCTATGGCTTATATATTCCTGAAACACGTATGTCAGCGGCGCAGATTTCTGAGGCAACAAATGGCGTATGGTCTGAGGACGCCGTGAAAAACAAGTTGGGCATCATCTCCAAACCCATCCCCGGCCCTGAAGACGGCACCCAGGAAATGGGAGCTCGGGCATCTCTCGACGCTCTGAAGCGGACAGGGGTCAACCCCAAAGATATCGACGTTATTTTGTGCGTGGGTGAGGAATGGAAAGAATACGGCCTGACCACCTCTGCGCTGTACATCCAAAATGCCATCGGCGCGACGAATGCCTGGGGCATTGACGTGGCGAACCGCTGCTGCACGACGCTGACGGCCCTCAAGATGGCCAAGGACATGTTGAACGCCGACCCGGAAATCAACACCATCCTCATCGCTGGCGGTTACCGCAACGGCGACTTCATTGATTACACCGACTCTGCTGTGTCCATGATGTTCAACCTCGCCGCTGGTGGCGGGGCCTTCATCGTGCGCAGGAACATGGAGGAGAATCTTCTTCTCGGCACGCACATCATGGCGGACGGCTCCTTGGTCCACACAGCGGGCGTGGAGATTGGCGGCATCGTCAAGCCCTTCACCCCCGACAATGTGGACGAAGGGTACAAGTCTTTGCGACTCCTGGATGCGACCACCATGAAGAATCGCCTCAATGAGACGTCCCTGCCGAACTGGTACCACTGCATTGACGAGTCCCTGCGCAAGTCAGGTAACCTGACAAGGGCAGACATCGATTATCTGGGTGTCTTGCACTTCAAGAAGTCTCAGCACTTGGCCATCCTGGCCGAGATGGGGCTGACGGAAGACAATTCGGTCTACCTCGAAGACTACGGTCACATCGGCCAAGTCGACCAGATGCTCACCATCCACCTAGGGCTGGAGCAAGGCAGGATTCGCAGTGGCTCCCTGGTCACCCTGATCGCTGCCGGCATCGGCTACACCTGGGCCTCCACCTGCATTCGCTGGGGCAGGGCCTGACCACTTACCATTCGAACGAAACAGTTAGGAACGACGATGTTCGATTACAAGTCCAAAGTTATCTCCGTCGATCAGGCTCTCGACCTGATTGAGGACGGAGACCTCATCACAGTCGGTTTGGGGGCCAACGAGCCTCCGGCCTTCTTGTCCAACCTGCACCGCATCGTCGGGAGCGTCAAAGACGTGACCATCTCGAACTGCCTGCCCCTGGTGGAGGGAGATTACCTCAAGGAAGAAAATGTGGCGAGCACGTTCTACATCGATTCCTGGTTCTCCACTCCCCCACTGCGCAAGTTGAGCCACACGGGTCGGGTGTCGTACATCCCGAACAACCTCCACTTCGCTGGCATCAAGCGCAACTTCCACCGGCCGTCCGCCATCGACATCTCGCTGGCCTCCACGCCTGGGCCTGACGGGCTCATCCGCTTCGCGTGTGGCAACACCTACGAAGAGAAGATTGGCGAGCGCGCGAAATATCGCATCTTGGAGGTAAGCCCCAATGCGCCTTGGTGCTATGGCCAGAACTACTTCGACCTCGACGAGATCGACTACATCATCGAGTCGGATGCCGCGCCTTGCACCATCGGTTCGGTTGCGCCCAACGAGAAAGACCTAGCCATCGGCAAGATCATCGCCGAGTTGGTCAACGATGGCGACTGCATCCAAGTCGGCATCGGCGGCATCCCCAATGCGGTGTGCCAGTCGCTGTACGAGAAGAAAGACCTCGGCATCCACACCGAGATGATGACCACGGGCATCATGGACTTGATGAAAGCTGGCGTGGTCACCAATGCACGCAAGCAGGTGGACGTCGGCAAGACGGTCTTCGCGTTCGCTGCTGGCTCGCCTGAAATGTACGAGTTCATGGATCACAACAAGGACCTGTGGACTGGGCGCGGCGAGGAAGTCAACGACCCCTATGTCATCGCTCGCAACGACAACCAGGTGTCCATCAACACCACGGTCGAGGTGGACCTGACCGGCCAGTGCTGCTCGGAATCGATTGGCACCCTACAGATCTCCGGCTCGGGTGGCCAGGCCGACACCGCCATCGGAGCGCAGAACTCCGAGGGTGGCCGCTCCATCATCGCCTTGTACTCCACCAACGAGCGCAAGAACCGCGAGACCGGCGAAGTCGAGGTGACGAGCAAGATTGTGCCGACACTGAGGCCTGGCGCTGGCGTGACCCTGTCGCGCAACGACGTCGACTGGGTCGTCACTGAGTATGGCGCTGTCCGCCTTCGTGGGACTACGGTGCGCGAACGTTGCCAGTTGCTTGCTTCCATTGCGCATCCTGACTTCCGTGACGGCCTCTTCGCGGCCGCCCGCGAGTTTGGGTACCTGGTCTGAGGACTTGAGGACCCACTGACCAGGTCCCCTCGTCATTCTGCGCGTAGTCGCGGAATCCATCTGACAGGTGTATATCCTGCGACTACGCGCAGGATGACGGACACGTTGGCCGAGAATCAGCAATTCCCAAGCTCTCCCCCAACCCTCCATATTGACCCACTGATAAGGAGTGAGTAATGGCAACCTTCACCTACGAGGGAATCGATCTCTACTACGAGGACCGTGGTTCGGGCACTCCCCTGCTCATCCTCAATGGCATCTTCATGTCCTGTGCTTCTTGGGCGGCCTTCGTGCCCGCGTTCACCGAGCACAACCGTCTGCTGCTGCTCGACCTGGCGGACCAGGGCAAGTCCGGGCTGATGGACCATGAATACACCCAGGAGCTCCAAGAGCGGGTGGTACTGGCTTTCCTCGACCACCTGGGCCTGGAGAAGGCGTCTATCTGTGGCATCTCGTATGGCGGGGAGGTCGCCATCAGGGTGGCCGCCCATCATCCAGAACGTGTCGAGAAGCTCGTCTTGTCGAACACCTGCGCCCACACGTCGGCTTGGCTCAAAGACATCGGCCACTCGTGGGAGTATGCGATGGCCAGCCATGATGGGCACCAGTTCTTCGCCACGTGCATCCCCACGGTGTACTCCCCCAACTTCTACGAGGAGCACGAGCAGTGGGCACATGAGCGGGAGGAACTGTTCGTCCGCATGTTCTCAGCGGAGGTGTACGACGCATTCGCAAGGCTCACTCGTTCAGCCGAGACCCACGACGAGCGAGCCAACTTGGGCAATATCACCGCTGAGACCCTGGTCATTTCCGCCGAATGGGACTTCATCACCCCCCTGCCCAATCAGCAGGAACTTCTGGCGAAGATTCCCAACGCTGGGCATGTGCTGATTTCCGACTGCGGCCACGCGGCCATGTACGAGAAGCCCACAGAGTTCACCGCCGCCGTCCTCGGTTTCGTCAACTCCAACACAGCGTCCATCCGGATTCTGTAGAGAAATCCTGCACCTTACGTCTGGCCCGTTCGCGCCAACGCGGTGCCAGCGGTCACGATTGTCTGGACGTATGATGGACATTGTCTATCGAAAGCCAGTTCCATGAAAATCCTGTTTGCGGGTGACTACCACCTCAAGCCACAGATGCTTGAACCCCTGAAACGGTTGGCTGACACCCATCAGCCCGACAGGATCGTGTTCTTGGGCGATCTGGTGGACGACTGGGATGCGGCTGCGCTGGATTACGACCGTGGCCTCGAACAACTGGCTGACTTCGTGAACAAGCAGGGGCGCGCCACTGTCACGCTACTGTATGGCAACCACGACCTTCGCTACCTTGAGTGGCCGCCAGTCATGGACGGCTTTGGGTACAACGCTAGCGCGGCCCTACTGATCAAAGAGTCTCTTGAGGCCAATGCCGACATCATGAGAGTGGCCGAGGATGCGATGGATGCGGCTGGCTCACCTTGGCTCTTCACTCATGCCGGACTGACGAAAGACTGGGCCAAGAGGTATCTGGCAAATGACATGTCTTCTCCCAATCCCGACGTGACAGTCATTGCCGACAGCCTGAACGCCATGGTGACCACGGCACAAGGCCGAGCTGAGTTGCAAACCGTGGGTTACCTGCGAGGCGGGCGCGGCATCCCAGGCCCACTGTGGGCCGATTTCGACGAATTGACGAGCAACCTTTTTCCAGGAATCAACCAAGTCATCGGCCACACGCCACAGACAACATGCCAACACCTCACCACAGACAACGGCGACCAAGTCTGGGCCTGCGACACCTGGTCCACGTACATGAACAATCGCCCAATCGGTGATCGAAGTTTCCTGCTGATGGATTTCGCGTCGACAGAGGCCACGGTCCTGCGCTAGTCATCCCTGACCCTGGCAGCTCAACCAGCAAGCCTTTGTCAATGCCACTAAACCCCCCACCGCCAAGACTCTCGCTCGCGGGCTGATTCGTTGTACACGGAAATTGGTGTACGTTTGTACTCGACTTTTCGTGTACAGTTGTACTCGAAAGTTCGCGTACAACTTGGAGGCGCTCCTATGGAACTTAAGCCCATCATCCCGAACCCGGGATCTGAGTTCAATCCTGACAACTTTGTGGGCAGGCAGGATGTCACGGAAGCGGCGAACAGAATGCTCGCAGTCGGCCAACGCATTATCCTCAACGACCCTCGCAGAATGGGGAAGACCTTCTGGATCAAGACTTTTGCTGCCAGGCAGGGGCAGGCCAAGAAGTATCGAGTCGTGTTCATCGACTATCAAGGAGCCAACTCGCTAGATGAGTTTCTGACGTACACGGTTCGGGCACTCGCGGCCTACCAGAGACTCCCAAAGAGGTTCCTCAAGCGACTCAAAGGCTGGTTCGACAACGTCGAATTGGGCGCGTCGGGCGCGATCACGATCAAGAAGTCGATCCAACGGGCATCCAAGTCTTCGTTGGAACTGCTTGAGGAGCTCTTAAGACAGCTTGACAACGACGTGAAAGAGGACGATGGTGGGCCTCTCGTCATCGCCATGGACGAGGTCGCGGACGCAGTGCTAGAAATTGCCAAGCGGCAAACTCCCGAAGAAGCACACACCTTGTTGAAGAGGCTCCGTCATCTTCGCAACGAAACCAAACACTTGCGGTGGATCGTCTCTGGCTCGGTCGGCTTCCACCACGTGCTCTCTGTGTGTGGAGCCACGGAGGACGTGAACAACGACCTCGACCCACTGAAGTTCGGGCCGCTGAATGCGACGGACTCAGCCGAGCTTGCGCGAAGGCTGGCACTGGGGATAGACCGTCCCATCGGTGATGAGGCAGTTCAGACGGCAGTTAGGTTGACCAATGGAATCCCGTCACTGCTACAAAGCCTATTCGACCTGCTGCAGTTTGACTCAGAGGGTCAGGCCTCCGCAGGGACGGAGATCTCGGTGGCGGAGGTGAAGGAACGACTGAATGACTTCATTGAGGACCGAGACCAGAGCAGACACGTTTTGCACTACGTTTCGCGCATCGGGACCTATTACGGTGACAATGCCGCCCTTGCCCACCGGATTCTCGCCTGGGCAGCCACAACTCCCACCTGGCATTCAGTCGCAGACCTCGCGGCCACACTGAAGAAGCAACTCGGCAAGGCCTTTGATCACGAGCGCTTCCAGTCAACTCTCCTGAACCTTGTTGACGACCACTACTTGTTGATGCGTTTTCTTGACGGTGAACGCGATGTGATGTGGCGTTACGATATTCTGCGCGTCATCTACTTGCGTCACAAAGTACAGGACTGACCATGACACGAATCTCTCGCTTTACCCCCTGGCTCACGCCTGAAGACAAGCTGGAAGCGATCTTTGTTGCGCGCGAATCAATCCTCGACGCCATCGTTTCCCGAGCCACCCAGGCAGCCGAGTCCGGGTCCCGCAACCACACCTTGGTGGTGGGACCTCGCGGTTCTGGAAAGACTCATCTGACAGCCTTGGCGTATTACCGGATCACAGCGCTCGTCGCCGAAGGAACGCGCCTGGTGATGGCTCGTCTCCCAGAAGACCCCTTCACCATCGCGTCCTACGCTCATTTGCTGGCAGCCATCGCGGCAGCAGCGCAGCCTGGAGTCGACGTCAAGAGGGATGCAGATGTCCTCGAACGCCACCTTGATCACGTGGCCGCAGCAGGCGGTCCGATTGTGGTCTTTCTTGAGAACCTGGACGAGGTCTTCGGCCAGATCGGGGTGGACGGACAACGCAAGCTGCGACACTATCTCCAGACCTCGAACGCCTTGTTGTTGCTGGCGACCACGCCAATTCTGGATCGCAGTCTCAACGAGCAGACAAGCCCCTTCTACGGCTTCTTCTCCGTCATCGCGTTGCAGGAATTCTCTGCATCTCAGGCACAAGAGATGCTTGTGAAAATGGCCGAAGCCCAAGGTGACGCCGAGTTTGCCAGCGAGCTGGCCAGCGACGCCTCTCATAAGCGAATTGACGTGGTGCGCCACTTGGCTGGCAGTCAGCCTCGCCTGTGGTCCACCTTCTACGACGTCATGACCCCCGAGAACATCAACCGAGTCGCTGATATCCTCTTCGCCAGCTTCGACGACCTGACACCGTACTATCGAGACCGACTCATGTCGCTGTCGCCGAAGCAACGCCTCCTTATCGCAGAGCTTGCCGACACCGACCATGCGCTTCACGTTCAAGAACTATCCGCGCGAACAGATATCCCTCAGAGGAGCGTTGCTGCACGACTTGCCGAACTCAAGGAATCCAAGTGGGTGACTGTCGTGACAACTCCGTGGGACCACCTTCTGGATGGCCGCAAGACCTACTACGAGCTGGCGGAGCCTCTGACTCGCTTGGCCTTTCAGGTCAAGGACTCGATCAACAAGCCCATCAGCCTCATCGTCAAGTTCCTCTCGGTTTGGCTTGACCCGGCAGACCTCAAGACTTGGACTGGGAGCGACATGGCCGCGCAGTACGTCGCGGAAGTCCAGTCCGCCATGGGCGATGATGCGGCACTCCATCTGACTCGCCGACTCTCCCGACTTGCAGACTGCGATGCTGATGACGAGGCACTCCTTGGCCAGGCCGACGACGCTGTTTCCGAACTCCAAAGGGGCAATGCCGACAAGATCATGCTGCTGCCGACCAGCATCCGACAGGCACTTGAGGACCGATTCGCAGAGTTGCCCGACCCCGATGAAGCGGCACTTGCCGTGCGCGTTGAACTCCACGAGGCAGCCCTGGGATACATGGCGTGGGTGCCACGTGAGCCGAACTCTTCGCAGTGGATCGAGCGGGCTGAGAACCTGGCTGCGAATGCCAAAGACCCCGATGAGGCGTTGCGTCTCTTGGTCAACTGGCTGAGCAGAAGCTGGCGTTTCGAACAGGCGAAATCTATCCTCCCACTGATCAAAGACCCGGTGTTCTCGATAGATGCCGCCAATGCCTTGGCCGTTGGCTACGCAGAGGGCGGGCGTCTTGCAGAGGCGACAGACCTCACGCGGGCCTCCCTGGTCGACGCCATGCAGATTCTTGGAAACGACCACCCCCTCACGCTCACCGCCCGAAATAGCCTCGCCTCGTGGCTAGGTGAGTCAGGGCAGAACACGGAAGCCATCAAACAGTTCCAGACACTACTCGAAGACCAGGTACGTGTCCACGGACCAGACCACCTGAACACACTCATCACCCGCAACAACCTGGCCTCGTGGCTAGGTGAGTCAGGGCAGACCGCAGAAGCCATCAAACAGTTCCAGACACTACTCGAAGACCAACAACGCATCCTCGGAAACGACCACCCCGACACACTCAACACCCGCAACAATCTCGCCTCCTGGCTAGGTGAGTCAGGGCAGACCGCAGAAGCCATCGAACAATTCCAGACACTACTCGAAGACCAGCAACGCATCCTCGGACCAGACCACCCCGACACACTCAACACCCGCAACAATCTCGCCTGGTGGCTATCTGAGACAGGGCAGACCGCAGAAGCCATAAAACAGTTCCTGACACTACTCGAAGACCAGCTGCGTGTCCTTGGAAACGACCACCCGCACACACTCACCACCCGCAACAATCTCGCCTGGTGGCTAGGTCAGTCAGGGCGCACCGCTGAAGCCATCAAACAATTCCAGACACTACTCGAAGACAAGCAACGCATTCTCGGAAACGATCACCCCAGCACACTCACCATCCGCAGCAACATCGCCTTCTTGCTAGGTGAGACAGGACAGACCGCAGAAGCCATCAAACAATTCCAGACACTACTCGAAGACCAACAACGGGTCCTCGGAAACGACCACCCCCACACACTCATCACCCGCAACAACCTCGCCCGATTGTTGTCAGACTCGAATCATCCCGCGAAGTGAAGCGGAGCTACCGAAACCTACTCCACACCTCGCCGTAGGACATCGATGACGCCTTTGAGGTGTTGCTCCACGCCGGACAGGGACATGCGCTCTGTCAGGTTCTGGAAGATGAAGACATCGGTCATGAAATGTGTGCATAGGTCGGCGACGATGTTGGCGTCCACGTCTTTGCGGATGCGATCATTGTCTTGGTCGTAGGCTATGCCGATGAGAAAGGTGTCGCGGTAGCGCCTCTGCACAGAGTGGATGAGGCTCACCGAGACACCGCGCGCATGGGAGTACATGATCTTACCCAGGTCGATGTGCGCCGGATGCTGCAAAAGATAGCGCGAATCGCGCAGGTAGAACTCCCCGAAGAAGTTCAGAAAAGGGCTCGTCTTGTAAAACTCGTAAGCAGGCTCCACGTACTGTCGCCTCTGCTCGCGCAGAGTCTCGAAGACGTAGACGTACAGGTCGTCTTTCGTGTCAAAGTACTGATAGATCGACCCTCGGGGAATGCCCGCCGCCTTCACAATGTTCGACAGCACTGCCTCTTCGACGTTGCGCTGGCTGAACTCTGCGATGGCGGCGTTCAAAACCCGTTCCTGCTTTTCACTGGGCAGGTTAAGAAATGTTTGAGTGGGCATCAGACCGCAGGGCGGCGGGGCGGAAGCAGCACAGCCTCGCCCTTGATGACAACAGTTCCATCTTGTTTGGTGGCCACTGTGTCGAACTTGACGCGACCCTTCTCAAGTTTCTCCGAGACAGTCACGGTGGCTGTCACAGTGTCGCCCAGCAGCACCGGAGCGGTGAAGTTGAGCGACTGGGAGATGTAGATAGAGCCTTCGCCAGGAATCCTGGTCCCGAACACGGTCGAGAACAGAGAACCGGAGAGCATGCCGTGGGCGATTCGCGTCTTGAAGGGCGTGGTCTCGCAGTAGGGCTGATTGATGTGGGCCGGATTGAAGTCGCCCGTTATCCCCGCGAAGGAGTAAACGTCGGTCTCAGAAATGGTCTTGGTGAATGAAGCGGTGTCGCCAACGTTCAGTTCGTCGTAGTACATGGGGTCTCCTTTGTCCTTGTCTCATGTCTTGCCTACAGGCTAGTCAAGTATGACACGGTTGTCAACACCTTTATCCAGCATTTGGATGGGGTCTGACAAGGTATTTCGCTTCTGGGTATCCGAAAACTGGTCGAAAGTCGGTCGATATTGTCATCGTGGGATGGCCTCCATGGGACAACGCGCGAGCCACAGACGTGCTCAAATGTGGATTAGGCGCGCTCGTCCAGAATCGCCAGAGCCCGCTCAACGTCCCTGGTCATCTGGGCGATGAGGTCCTCCTTGGAGGCAAAGGTCAACTGGCCGCGCAGTCGGGCGACGAAGTCCACGCCGACGCGCACGCCATAGAGTTTGAGGTCGGTCTCGTTGATAGCGTACGACTCGACGCGGCGCTGCACACCAGAGAAGGTGGGATTGGTCCCCACTGAGATGGCAGCAGGCCAGCGCTGGTCGTCGCCTTGGTTGAGCCATCCTGCGTACACGCCGTCAGCGGGACAGGCGAACGTCGAAGGGACGGACATGTTCGCGGTGGGAAATCCCAAGGTTCGGCCCCGCTGGTCGCCGAGGATGACCAAGCCTGAGTAACGGAACGGACGACCCAACAGCCTGGTGGCGAGGGCGATGTCACCGTCGGTCACGGCATCACGCACCCGCGAGGAGGAGACTGGACCATCGTCCATGAGCATGGACAGGACTTGAACTGGCACGCCCGAAAGCTCTGCCAAGTCGCGCCCGTCCGCACCCGCGCCACGAGCGAAGCGGAAGTTCTCCCCCACCACGATGGCGTCAGGGCTCAAGGGGGTAATGACTCTCTCGATGAAGGTCAGCGCGTCCCAGGCGGACACCTCCGAAGTGAACTCCACGATGGACACGTCGTCGGCTCCAGCGTCGTGGAGCAGACGGATTCTGTCAGTGATACCTGTCAGGAGTGCCGGAGCTTTGTCCGCATGCAGGACTGCGATCGGATGGGGCCAGAAAGTGACAGCAATGACCGTGCCGTCCTCCCCTGCCATGCCCCGCGCAGCGTCGATAATGGCTCGGTGGCCGCGATGGACGCCGTCAAAGTTCCCGATGGCGATGGCACGTCTGGCTGTAGTCACGAGTCCCCCTTTGGCCGCCTGGACTGTTGAGGTGTCATTCATATCCGCCTCCCATGAACACCGCCACTGGCCGGGCAAGGTCTGCGTCTGGGCGGTAAAGAGCGAGTAAGCGCCCGTCAGGGCCAAGAATGGCTGTGGGGTCTCCTGACAGTGGGACCCGGATGGCCTTGCCGTGGCTGATGTCCACCGCCATGGCCTCATCAACCTCCACCGTGGGGAAGACCTGGGACGCGACATGGGTTGTTTCCAGCACATTGCCGGGACCGAGGAGGTCGAGCGTCACTGCCTCATGTACATCGAAGGCGCCCACACGTGTGCGTCGAAGGGCCGTCAAATGGCCGCCCACCCCCAAGTCCTGGCCCACGTCACGGGCCAGCGCGCGGATGTACGTCCCTGTCGAGCAATCCACAATCACATCAAGGTCGAGAAAGGCCCCATCTTGATGGACATCGAGCACATCGAACCGGGTGACGTTCACTGTGCGCGCCTTGAGTCTTACCTCTTGCCCGGCACGCACCATGTCGTAAGCCCGCCGCCCGTCCACCTTGATGGCTGACACGGAACTAGGAACCTGCTCGATTGTTCCGACGTAGGCGCACATCGCCGTTGCCACGGCGTCAGAGCTCAGTCCTGTGGCGTCGACGACTTCACCCAAGGGTTCGCCTTCGGCGTCATCAGTCGTGGTCGAAGACCCAAGTCGAATCGTCGCTTCGTACTGCTTGCCCTTGCCAGCGATGTATCCCAAGAGTCTGGTCGCGTGACCGATGCCGACCACTAGTACTCCTGTGGCCATCGGGTCAAGGGTGCCAGCATGCCCAGCCTTACGCACGCCCAGAATCCGCTTGACGCGGGACACCACCTGTTGAGAAGTCATGCCCATGGGCTTGTCGATGACGACGAACCCGTTGACTGCCGAACTCTTAGCTCGGGTCTCAGACACAACCGGTAATGGAGCTTCGCTCACTCCTCTTCCTCGTCATGCTTGTAGGGGTCCTCGTCGCCGGCGTAATCCGCGCCCTGCGAAAGCGCCGCGATCTCGGCGTCAGCAGCCTTCACCGAGGACAAGAGCTCCTCGAAAGCTGCAGACGATTCCGGCAAGGCGTCGGGGATGAACTCCAGGGTGGGTGTGAATCGCATCGGGACCTTGCGGGCGATGGCCGAACGGATTTGGCCTTTCGCTGCTTCCAACCCTTCGGCCGTCTGCGCGCGCGCCTCGTCGTCACCTAGAACCGTGTAGAAGATCTGAGACTCATGCCAGTCCTTGGACAGACGCACATCGGTGATGGTGAGGAAGCCCAATCGAGGGTCCTGTATGCGCTTCGAAATCATCTCAGCCGCAACGAGCTTGATCTGCTCGGCGACCTTGAGTGCCGATTGACTAGCCATTACACCCTCGGTTTCTCGACCATTTCATAGGTCTCAATCATGTCGTCCACATGGATGTCCGAGAAGCCGGTCAGTGTGATGCCACACTCGAACCCTTCGCGGACTTCCACGACGTCGTCTTTCTCTCGACGCAGTGTGTTGATGGACGTCTCGGCGATCACGATGCCGTCGCGCACCAGACGGGCCTTGGCGTGGCGGCGGACCGTCCCATCCATGACCATACATCCGGCGATGACGCCAATCTTGGAGGAACGGAAGACCTGGCGAATCTGCACAGAGGCGCGGGCCTGCTCCTCGTAGATGGGCTTGAGCAGCCCCTTCATGGCGGCTTCGATATCGTCCAGGGCCTGGTAGATGATCGAGTAGTACCGAATGTCCACACCCTCTTGATTCGCCAATTGCGTGGCATGGCCCTGAGCGCGAACGTTGTACCCGATGATGACGGCGTTCGACGCAGCAGCCAGCGTGACATTGGTCTCGGTGATCGCACCCACACCACGGTCGATGATACGCAGGGAAACCTCGTCGCCCACGTCGATTTGCAGGAGAGACGATTCGAGGGCTTCGACAGAGCCTGCCGAGTCGCCCTTGAGGATGAGGTTGAGTTCCTCGCCCTTCTCCAATTCGGCGAACATATCTTCCAGGGTGCGACGCTTCGTGGATTTCGCCAGAGCGGCAGCCCTCATTCGGGCTTCGCGCTTCTCCGCGATCTGTCGAGCTGTGCGCTCATCGTCCACCACGAGGAAGTTGTCACCCGCGCCCGGCACTGCGGTCAGGCCGAGAATCTGCACAGGCATGGAGGGCGGAGCCTCATCCACCAAGTCTCCATGGTCAGTGATGAGCGCTCGCACACGCCCATACGAACTGCCAATGACGAGCGGGTCACCAATGCGCAATGTTCCACGCTGTACGATGGCCGTCGCCACAGGGCCACGTCCGCGGTCCAGATGGGCTTCGATGGCCACACCTTGGGCCGGCATGTCCGGGTCCACACGCAAGTTGAGTTCCGCGTCGGCGGTCAGCACGATGGCAGCGAGCAAATCGTCCAAACCCTGATGGGTGACAGCGGAGACGTCGACGAACATCGTGTCGCCACCATAGGTGTCGGGAACCAGCCCATACTCGGTCAACTGGCCGCGCACCTTGGTCGGGTCAGCACCCACCTTGTCAATCTTGTTGACCGCGACCACGATGGGCACATCGGCAGCTTTGGCGTGGTTGAGAGCCTCAACGGTCTGAGGCATGACACCGTCATCGGCCGCAACGACGAGCACGGCGATATCAGTCGTCTTCGCACCTCGGGCACGCATGGCGGTAAAGGCCTCGTGACCAGGGGTGTCGATGAAGGTGACGACGCGAGGCACGTCATCCACGACTGTCTTGACCTGGTACGCGCCAATGGCCTGCGTGATGCCTCCAGCCTCACCGGAGACCACATCGGAGTGACGGAAGGCGTCCAGCAACTTGGTCTTGCCATGATCGACATGGCCCATGACCGTGACGATGGGGGGACGCATGACAAGGTCTTCGTCGTCGGCCAAGTTCTCGCCAAAACCGAGGGCGAAGGTCTCCAACAATTCGCGGTCTTCGTCTTCAGGAGAGACGACTTGGAGGTCGTAATTGAGTTCGGAACCCAGAATCTCCAGTGTCTCGTCGTTGACCGACTGGGTGGCCGTGACCATTTCGCCCATGTTGAACAGGACCTGCACCAATTGAGCGGGATCCACACCAATCTTCTCGGCGAGGTCGGTCAGGGAGGAACCGCGAGCGAGTCGGACCGTCTGGCCTTCGCCTTGACGAATCCGCACGCCGGAGATGGTCGGCGCCTCCATCTCATCAAACTCTTGACGACGAAGCTTCTTCGACTTCTTGTTCTTCTTGCCGGGAGCGCCATTGCGTCCGAAAGCGCCTTGGGTGCCCGAACCGGAACGTCCGCCACGACCGCCTGTGCGGCCAGCGGGAGCACCACCGGGACCACCAGTGGGCGCACCACCGAAACCAGTGCCTGTTCCGCGTCCACGTCCAGGAGCGCCTGTACGAGGAGCACCAGCGCCCCCAGTCTGACCGAATGGCGGACGGGAACCAGTGCCGGAACCGGCGTGTGCGCCGGGCGCACCTGCGGCACCAGGACGAGCCGGACGCGGGGAACCAGGACGGCCAGAGTCACCTTCGGGACGGGGACGGCGCACACCCATACCCTGGGATGAAGCGTAAGGATTGTTGCCTGGGCGAGGCGCGCCTGGGCGGCGTCCTTGGCTCTGAGGCATTGGCCGAGGGATAGGTCGAGGCATGACCGAAGAGGGCTTGGGGGCCTCCGGCTTGGCATCTTTCACCTCGACAACGGGAGCGACCGGAGCAGCAGGAGCAGCGGGGGCCTCGGGCGTAGGAGTTGGAACTGGTTCGACGACAGGAGTCGCAGGGACTGGTCCAGGTGTCGGCGTGGGGGCAGCCTTCGGGCCAGGCGTCTTCTTGGAAGGCGACTTCGGCGAGGGAACTGGAGCGGGAACGGGCGCGACGACGGGCTCAGGCGCAGGAGTTGGCGCAGGGGTCGGCGCAGGAGTTGGCGCTGGAGTTGGCGCGACGGGTGGCACAGCGATTGGCTCGGGTGCGGGCGCTGGCGCGGCGGAGGCGTACTTTTCCTTTACTCTTCGCGCAACAGGCGGCTCAATGGTGGACGACGCTGAACGGACGTACTCGCCCATATCTTTCAGTGCTTCCAAGAGAGCCTTGGAGTCGACACCGAGTTCTTTCGCAAGCTCGTGGACACGTTGCTTGGCCACAGATCTCCTTCTTGACCCGAACGTGTCCGGGCGCATCACATGGTTAGACCGCTCATAGTACGCAACTCATCGCTGGCTCATGAGCAACTGCCCAACCTTTGCTGTTCTGGCACGTCAGAGCGACGAGCCACCGTCTAGTGTACGGCATGAAAGACCATGCGCCCAAGCGCGACCCGCACGAGGCCATGCCCGGTCCCCTATTTCGTTCGTCACCGACTCCAAGCACACCACTTTGATCAGCACTTCCCTATTCGACGTGGGACGATTGGTGACATGGACTGGAATCTGGTCATCCCCTTGGCTGTAGGCGCTTTGGCTCTCGTGGCTGTGGGCTTCTTCGTGGACCGAGGTGTGTACAAGCGGCGACGGGCCATCCTCGAATCTCCCCCCGACAGTCCCATTCTTGACTCGACCGAGCCTCCCACGTACATCGATGCCACCACCCTCGTCTCGGCCCCTCCTGAGCCCTTGAGCGACCAGCGCCGTCAAGACATTCTGACTCGCCTCGAATCAGCACCGTCAGTCAAGGGTGGCTATGCGTCCCCAGACTTCATTACCGACCCTGCGTCCGGATGGTCTGTGGTGGAGGATGCGCGAGTCCTCGTCGTGGATGAAGCCAGCGACCCCCGCGATGTGTACTCAGTGCTGGCCAGTGTCCAGGAAAGTGGCCGAGGCTTCGTGCTGGTCTCCCCCGTCCTAGGCGATGAGGTGGTGGAGTGGCTGGCGATGAACGCCAAGTCAGGAGTGGCGCGATGCCTGGGCGTGCGCGTCGATGACCTGAGCGAGGCTGAGTCCGCGGCATCAGCAGTCCATAGCCAGGTCACGACGTGGGCGGATGTGAAGTCTGGGTATGTCCCCGCACCAGTCATCGGGAGTTGCGCGGCATGGGTGGCCGGGAAGAATACCAGTTGGGTGCTGGACCACCCGTTCGACACACCCTAGAGGATGGCCAAACGCCCTTCTGGCGGGCAAGTCTCAGGTCGTACTTGAGACTCAGGGAGCCGTTCAGACGGACTTTATCCCCATCCCAATTCATCCAAATGGTCATCATCAATGCCGAAGAAATGGGCGATCTCATGAATGACGGTTATCCGAATCTCCTCAATAAGTTCTTCACGAGTTTCGCACATGCGCTTGAGGGGATTACGAAAGAGGAAAATGGTGTCGGGAAGGACGCCACCATACATGGAATCCCTTTCAGACAGAGGAACCCCTTCATACAGTCCCAGCAAGTCAGCCTCCGAGTCAGGGGGTTCGTCTTCAACGAGGACGACGACATTATCTAGGACATTCATGAGAGCTTCAGGAATGCCGTCCAGTGCGTCCCCTACCGCTTCATCAAAATCCTCATCGGATACCTCAACTGCCATGGTATTCACTGTACTCTGAACGAATTACATCGGTGCAATTCCCCCAAAGGTATTGTGGCCAATCGGCACTTGCACAACGAAATTGCTTCTCATCACCGGGTTGCCAGGCTCGGCCCGGTCACATAATCTCGGGTCATCACTCGTGAATTCGCGTAACACGAGTAGTTGTTATATGAAAGTTGTTGCGCCCCTGGACGGCGCTGAACGGTAGGAGTGTTATGCGCGCATCGACGGCGGCAGTTGCCCTCGGCATGGCGGTCGGTTTGGCTTTTGTGGGCAGTTGCGGGATAGCAGCGGCCTCCACCTTGGTCCCATTGCGGGTCCAGGAAGTGGTCATCCCCGGAGGCTTGCAAACCCACGTACCAGCGTTGGCAGCCATCGCTGGACCAACCCCCACGATGATGCGGGAATCCAGCTTGGTCCACACGACCGAACCTGTGCACGCACCATCCACCTACGCCCCGTCAACTGACCATGTGCCCTCACCTCAGACTGATGTGAACGACAATTTGTCTTTGGGAACGGTTTTCCGGGAAGACCCCCTTGATTCTGCGCCCTCTCAGGATGTCCAGCCTGACGCTTCAACGCTCGACACGCCCTCTACGGCAAGCGAACCGGTGGTAGTGCCTCCTGAGGTCCCCCAGGCCCCCGCGCAGCCTCCTGCGCCTCCTGCGCCACCCGCACCTCCCGAAGAGCCTGCTGTGGCACCGACTTCTCCTGACGTTCCCGCCGCCGACCCTCCACAGACGCCCCCCAGCCAAGAGCCCACGCCTGACCCGACCCCTGCGGAATCTGGGGCGGCTTCGGCGGAACCTGACCCGACCCCTGCGGAGCCTTCGGGCTCACCGACCGCCAACCCTCCGGCGCCGCCCGCTGTGGTGGGACAGATGTACACCACCGCTGCCGTGAATCTGCGAGCAGAACCGTCCATGTCAGGGACAATCGTGAGGGTCCTCGACTTCGGGACTCAAGTGGATGTGACGGGCGTGATTCAAGGTGATTGGACACAGGTCCTCGATGGTGGAGTTGTGCGCTGGATACATTCGGACTACCTGGCCACAACCCAACCCACACCGCCGGTCGAGCCGACCTACTTGTACACGAGCGCCGACGTGAACTTCCGTACCGGCCCCGGCCTGAATTACTCCATCATCCGCCTGCTCCTCCAGGCCACCCGCGTCGAGGTCATCGGCGAGTCGGGTGACTGGGCTCAGGTGATTTACTCAGGCACAACTGGTTGGGTGTCGTATCGCTATCTCCAGGAAACCGCTCCCGGGACCGATCTCTACGGTTCGGTCGGGCTCAACGGAGTCAGTCCCAATATCACCGCCATCGTCGCGGGAGCACAAGGACAGTTCCCGCTACTGCACGTCTTCTACGGCATTCGCGCCAACGCCGGCGAACACACCTTGGGTCGCGCGGTGGACATCATGCTTCCCGACTATCTCAACAATCGTCCCCTGGGTTCCGACATCGCGTTGTACTTCCAGCAACACGCCAGTCAGTACAACATCGAGTACATCATCTGGTACCAGCGCATCTGGTTCCCCGGAACGAGTTACGACGCCTGGCAGCAGATGGAAGACCGGGGTTCCGACACGCAGAACCACCGCGACCACGTCCACATCACCGTCTATTCGTGAGCGTGTCGGGCCGCCAGCGTGACGAACTGGGTCCTTATCGCGTACACTAGACAGCCGATGTCCCCATCGTCTAGCGGTCTAGGACGCTGGCCTTTCACGCCAGCAACACGGGTTCGAACCCCGTTGGGGATGCGTCATCACCAACGGAGTGAGAACCCGAGAGGGCAGAACCCGTCGAGAGAACGTCCAGTGGACGTTCGAACAGGGTTCTGGTCCGAGGCCTGACAATAGGAAGGCGGAGGACGGCGGATTGCCAAAGGCAAGACGCACGGACCCCGTTGGGGATGCGTCATCACCAACGGAGTGAGAACCCGAGACGGCAGAACCCCGTTGGAGACACTTTCGGAGCTAGGTTCATTGCCTACTTCGGAGGCGAAGAATTGGCCCCCACGGGCATTCGTGGGATATAGTTCTTCAGGCCGGTTCACCGGCCAAGGCCATATATTATGGCCCCGTAGCGCAGTTGGTTAGCGCGTCGGCCTGTCACGCCGAAGGTCGCGGGTTCAAGTCCCGTCGGGGTCGCCAGGGTTGGTGCAAGCCAGCCTGCGGCCAGATAGCTCAGTCGGTAGTAGCGCATCCCTGAAAAGGATGAGGTCGACGGTTCGATCCCGCCTCTGGCCACAATCTCGGGTTGTTCGCGTTGTGCGGGCAACCCGAACTTGTTTCACATGACCGCGCCCAGTGTCTCACCGATGGGGGCATGACTGACCAAGGTGGCCAGCCTGTCAGAGTGGGTGGCCACGCTCTCGGAAGGCGACCAACCGGTCTTTCTTCCCCAGTAAGAGCACGGACAGGTGTCCGCAGTTCAGACGCGCTGGCCCTTCCTTGCGAACGGGACCACATAGAAGACTACTGTCAGAGCCAGACACACCACATAGGCAATGACGAACCACCATAGTCCGACCGCATAGTCCCCGAAGTGGACCTTGGACAGGGAGAATGCCTGCGGCACCAGGAAACCGCCATAGGCACCGAAAGCGGAGATGATGCCCAAAGAGGCAGAGGTCTTGCGCTCTGTTGAAATGCCGGCTGAGATGCGTTGAGCATCGGCGGAACCCGCCCGGAAGGCAAAGACTGTGGGAATCATCCTGTACATGGCCCCATTGCCAACGCCAGTGAAGACGAAGAGAACCAGGAAGCACACCAGGAACACCCAGAAACTCAGTCCGGCCTTCAGAGTGCCAATGACAGCCCCGGTGGCCAGTGTCATCATGATGAAGGCAGCAGCGGTGACGTATCCCCCTCCGAGTTTGTCAGCGAGTTTTCCGCCGTAGGGACGAGCCAAAGAGCCGACAAGTGGGCCGAGAAAGGCCAAGCCAACGCCCACCGCACCAAGGTGGAGAAGAGAATAGTCGGGGAATTGGTCGGCGATCAGTTTGGGAAAAGCCCCGGCAAGTCCGATGAAGGAACCGAACGTGCCGATGTATAGCAAAGACATGAGCCACAGGTGGGGGTCCTTCAGAGCAGCGGCGTATCCCCCAAAGTCCGCCTTGGCGCTGGAGAGGTTGTTCATTCCGAAGGCCGCTCCAGCTATGGCCAGAATGATGAAGGGTATCCAGAACCAACCCGCGATGGGGAGGTTGGGCACATCGGGGCGAAGAGTGAGTCCTGCCGTGAGCGTGACCAAAATGGGCACCATGAACTGAGAGACTGCGGCACCGATATTGCCGCCGGCTGCATTCAGCCCCAGCGCCCATCCTTTCGTGCGCTGAGGATAGAAGAAGGTGATATTGGCCATCGAACTTGCGAAGTTGCCACCACCGAAACCGCCCAAGGCCGCCACCAGCAGCATGATGGGGTACGTGGTGCCGCCCACTCCCCCAACGGGATGATGAGCGATGGCAAAGCTCATGGCGATGGTAGGGATCAGGAGGAGAGAGGCAGATACCATGGTCCAATTTCGACCACCGATCTTGGAGACCATGAAGGTGTAGGGGAAACGCAAAGTCGCACCCACGAGGCTTGGCATGGAGATGAGCCAGAACTGCTGTGACGTGCTGAAGTCGAATCCGTACTTGCCCAGGGAGACTACAACGATGCTCCACAATTGCCACACGACGAAACCAAGAAACTCGGCATAGATGGAGAACTTCAGGTTCCGGGACGCGATCTTCTTCCCCCGCGTCTCCCATTGCTTCTCGTCCTCAGGATTCCAGCCGTCGATCCATCGACCGGAACGGAATACCAAAGTGGAGTTGGCATCAGAATGGTCTTTTCCACTGATTTCTACATGATCTGTCGACATGAGGTGCCCTTTCGTCTTCACTGACCTAATCGGAACTACCACCAGGTTGTTCTAACTATTTTGATGATGTTAGAGTAGTTAGAACCGATTTCCCTGTCAAACTGAACACTCCCCCATCGGCGCGCATCCTCAATCCTGCCACACATCCAGGTCTTCACAGCGCAAGAAAGGTCCCTCAAGTAGGCCTGGTCCTGCTCCTCAATTCTGCTCATTTCTCCACCATTCCCATGTCAACACGCGCCTCAACAAACTGGAATGTCTCCAATCACAGCCATTTGACACTCTTTACTTGTGTTTTCGTTATTATCATGATAGAAACTAGTCTAAACATGCACGGCCGTCCGGCCGCCGCGAGACTTTGACGAAGAGGTCCTACATATGAGTGCGAAATCACAAACAGTCACCGACTGGAATCCAGAGAATCCCTCCGCATGGGATTCCAAGCTAGCGTGGTCCACTCTGTGGACGACCACCTTCTCTCTGATGCTGGGGTTCATGGTCTGGTACCTCGTCTCCTCCCTTGCCCCCCTCCTCAACGGCGCAGGCATGCTCGGCGAGGGAGCGATCGCCACGTCACGAGCGTACTGGCTTGCCTCTATGCCTGGTCTCGCGGGTGGTCTGCTGCGCCTGGTGTGGACGTTCTTGCCTCCGATCATGGGCACTCGAAACATGGTCATCTGGTCCACAGTGGCTCTCATGGCCCCCACGGCTGGATGGATCTGGATTCTGTCAGTCCCCAATCCACCCTTCTCAGCCATGATGGTTCTCGCCTTCCTCACAGGTATCGGTGGTGGAGTCTTCTCCGGCTACATGCCCTCTACCTCCTATTTCTTCCCGAAGAAACGTCAAGGGGTGGCACTGGGTCTCCAAGCCGGAATCGGCAACTTCGGCGTCTCTGTCGTCCAACTTCTCACCCCCATCGTGGTCACCATGGCCCTCTTCGGAACAGCCAGTGTCATCCACACACCCAACAAGCCCGACAAGCAGGTGTGGCTGCAAACGGCTCCTGCTCTCATCATCCCGCTCTTGATCATTTCCGCGATCCTCGCCATGGTCTTCCTCAAGTCTGTCCCCATCAAGGCCAATTTCGCCCAACAGTTTGACATCTTCCGCAACAAGCACACCTGGATTATGACCCTGCAATATCTGCTGACTTTCGGCATCTTCTCCGGGTTGGCCGGGCAGTTCGGCAACCTCCTCAAGGCGCTGTATTCCGTGGTTCCCACTATCGCTTGGCTGGGGGGCACCACCATCGCCTTCCTTGGGGCTTTCATCGGCTCGTTGGCTCGCGTGGCGTGGGGCCCGTTCTGTGATCGCTTCGGCGGTGGGATCTGGACGATGGTCGCCGGGCTGGGGATCGCTGCTTCTTCACTGCCTGTGATTCTGGCGCTGCGAACCGACGTCCCCGGCGAGAAAGACCTTGTCCCCTTGGCTCTATTCCTGACAGGAATGTTCTTCATCTTCTTCTTCGCCGGCGTGGGCAACGCCTCCACGTTCAAGCAGATGCCGATGATCTTCGAACCTCGCCAAGCTGGTGGAGTCATCGGGTGGACGGGTGCCATCGCGGCCTTCGGTCCCTTCCTCTTCGGACTCGCCTTCGACACATTCTCCAAGACATCAGTCTTCTACTTTGTCTTGCTCTACGCTCTTCTCTGCGCCGGACTCGCCTGGTGGTTCTACGCTCGCCGCAACGCTGAGGCCAGGAGCTGACTCATGACTGTCCCCGCTCCCGTCCTAGCGCTCATGAAGGCACGCGGCCTCTTGAGGCGACAAACTGTGGCTGACTCTGGCCGCCTGATTGAGCAAGAACCTCGCGCAGGTCAGGATGACTTCTATCGCGGCCGGTACACCCATGACAAGATCGTCCGCACAACTCACGGCGTCAATTGCACGGGCTCGTGTGCTTGGAATGTCTTCGTTCGTGAGGGCATCATCACCTGGGAACACCAATTCACGGACTACCCAACCACTGGCCCAGACTCTCCCGAATATGAGCCACGGGGATGCCCGAGAGGGGCCTCCTTCTCGTGGTACACCTACTCGCCAGGTCGGGTGCGCTACCCGTACATACGTTCTTCCATGGTGTCGATGTACAGGGCAGGGCGTGCGGCAGGGCTCGACCCTGTCGATGCTTGGGGCGCCATTGTCGAGGATTCTGCCAAGACCAAAGTGTACAAATCCCAGCGCGGCCAGGGCGGATTCGAGCGTGCTTCGTGGGAAGAAGCCATCGAAATCCTGGCGGCCGCCCATGTCTACACCATCAAGACTTTCGGGCCGGACCGATGTGTTGGATTCACACCTATCCCTGCCATGTCGATGGTCTCTTTCGCAGCAGGGACACGGTTCTTCTCCCTCATCGGCGGAACATTGCTGAGCTTCTACGACTGGTATTGCGACTTGCCTCCGGCGTCACCGCAGGTGTGGGGCGACCAGACCGATGTTCCCGAATCCGGGGACTGGTGGAACTCGACCTATCTGATGATGTGGGGCTCCAATGTGCCCGTCACCCGCACTCCCGACGCACATTTCATGACCGAGGTGAGATACAAGGGTGCCAAGGTGGTCGCCATCTCCCCCGACTATGCGGAAAACGTGAAATTCGCAGACGACTGGATGGCCCCTGCTCCGGGAACCGATGGAGCACTCGCTTTCGCCATGGGCCATGTGATCCTTTCTGAGTTCTTCCGCGACCAACAGACGGAATACTTCGAGACCTATGTCAAGACGTACACCGACCTCCCCTTCCTCGTCACACTGGACGAGCGAGACGGGCAGTGGACTCCAGGAAAGTTTCTGACCGCCGCTGATGTCGAGTCTCTTTCATCCACTCCCAACGCCGAGTTCAAACCTCTCATATTCGACTCTGGCAAGGTAACAATCCCACCTGGAACTTTGGGAGAGCGCTGGGGAGACGACGGAGTGGGCAAGTGGAATCTCGACCTGTCAGGGGCAAGTCCTGAGCTCAGTCTGATCGATCACGCGGTCGGCAGTGTCGCGGTGACTCTTCCCCGTTTCGATACGGACTCTGACCAGGGCAGCTCGATTACCCGTGGCGTGCCCTACGTCACTGTGGGGGCTCGCAGAGTCACCACGGTCTTCGATCTCATGATGGCCCACTACGGCGTGTGCCGCCCTGGCCTGCCCGGAAACTGGCCAGCTAGCGAAGCCGATCCCGATGCGCCAGGCACTCCCGGATGGGCAGAGGCTATCACCGGGGTGCCTGCCGAGCAGATCACTCGCATCGCCCGAGAGTTCGCTCGCAACGCGGACACCTCTCATGGTCGATCCATGATCCTCATGGGCGCAGGAACGAACCACTGGTTCCACTCCGACACCATCTATCGCACCATGATCGCGCTGGTCACGCTCACCGGATGCCAAGGAGTCAACGGAGGCGGCTGGGGCCATTACGTCGGCCAAGAAAAGGCCAGGCCTCTCACAGGCCAGCAGCACATCTCTTTCGCACTGGACTGGGCAAGGCCCCCACGCCACCAGGCCGCCACCTCTTTCTGGTACGCCGCCTCTGACCAGTGGCGCTATGACACCTTCAGTGCCGGCGATATCTCCGCCGCGACGGGACCAGGAACTCTGCGAGGAAAGACCTTGCTTGATTGCCAGGTCGAGGCCGTCCGCCTCGGGTGGACTCCAGGCCATCCCGGCTTCAATCGCAATCCGCTGGATTTGGCCGACCAAGCCAAGGCAGCCGACGTGGAAACCCCCGCGTACATCATCGACCAGCTCAAGTCCGGCGACCTGCGTTTCGCTGTGGAGGATCCGGACGATCCAGCGAACTATCCTCGCTGTCTGACGATGTGGCGGGCTAACCTGCTCGGCAACTCAGCCAAAGGCTCGGAGTATTTCCTGCGCCATCTGCTTGGGACTGACGACGCCGTGACGGCCCTGGAAACCCCCGAGGGCTCTCGCCCGAAAGAAGTAGTCTGGCGCGATCAGCCTGGCGTGGGAAAACTCGACCTGGTCACCACCATCGATTTCCGCATGACTGGCTCCGCCCTGCTGTCCGACATCGTTCTTCCAGCCGCGACATGGTACGAAAAGCACGACATCTCCACCACAGACATGCACCCCTTCGTTCATTCGTTCAATCCGGCCATCGCCCCTCCTTTCCAAGCCAAGTCGGATCATGACGCCTTCGCCCTGCTAGCGGAAAAAGTCTCAGAACTTGGGGCCGTCCATCTGGGAGTGCGAACCGACATCATGCCCATTCCCCTCCTCACCGACACTCCCGACGAATTGGCCCAGCCACACGGAGTCGTGCGTGACTGGAAGAAAGGCGAGTGCGAACCCATTCCGGGAAAGACCATGCCCAAACTGGTGCAAGTCGAACGGGACTACGCAGCTATCGCCGCCAAGTGGAAGACTCTTGGCCCGCTCATGGCGAGCCTGGGGACGATGACCAAGGGAATTGGCGTTCCTGGGGACAACGCAATCGCTCACCTGAAGAAAGCCAACGGAACGGTGAAAGGCTCAGTGCGTCTGGACGGCGCACCTCGGGTGGCGGAAGCGATCCTTGCTTTTTCCGGAACCACCAATGGCCACAACGCCGTGGCTGGATTCCGAGCTCTGGAGAAACGCACAGGAATGAGACTGGCTGACCTCGCCGAATCAGAGGAGGAAGACAGAATCACTTTCGCTGACACCCAACGTGCTCCCCAGCCCGTGTTCACCAGCTATGAGTGGTCGGGGTCGGAGACAGGCGGCAGACGGTATTCAGCCTTCGTCATCAATGTCGAAAGGATGCGACCTTGGTCCACACTCACGGGTCGTCAACAGTTCTATGTCGACCATGACTGGATGGCCGAGATGGGCGAGTTGTTGCCCGTATTCCGTCCTCCACTCAACATGGCGACCTACTACGGCAACATAGAACAAGAAGGTCTCGGGCGCCAGGTGACAGTGCGTTACCTCACCCCGCACTCCAAATGGTCCATCCATTCCTCTTATCAGGACAACCCCTATATGCTCGCCCTCTCCCGAGGTGGCCCCGTCATCTGGCTCTCGGAACACGACGCAGACTCCATCGGCGTGAAAGACAATGAGTGGATTGAGGCGTACAACTCTCATGGCGTGGTCACGGCCCGCGCTGTGGTCAGCCCGAGGATGCCCACCGGAACGGTGTACATGTATCACTCCAAGGACCGCAACGTCGCCGTCCCCCTCACCGAAGCCAACGGTAGGCGAGGTGGCACTCACAACGCCCTGACACGGTTGTATGTCAAGCCGACTCACTTGGTTGGTGGGTATGCGCAGTTGACTTACGGCTTCAACTACTACGGGCCGACAGGCAATCAACGCGACGAGTTGACAGTCATTCGTCGCCGCAATCAGGAGGTGGAGTTCTGATGAGAATCTTCGCTCAAATGGCCATGGTGATGAACCTGGACAAGTGCATCGGCTGCCACACCTGTTCGGTGACGTGCAAGCAGACGTGGACGAACCGCGATGGCGTGGAATACGCCTGGTTCAACAATGTGGAAACCAAGCCTGGCATCGGCTACCCAAAGGCATGGGAAGACCAGGAACGATGGAAAGGCGGTTGGGCCCTGGACTCCTCGGGAAAGCTGCGCCTGGTTTCGGGAGGCAGAATCCGCCGACTGACAGGGATCTTTGCCAACCCCGACCTGCCCAGCATCGACGACTACTACGAACCAGTCACTTACGATTTCGACACTCTGCTGACCCAGCCCGTGGGCAAAGGAATGCCCGTCGCGCGCCCCCTGTCAGCCCTTACTGGCAAACCGACTTCAATCACGTGGGGGCCGAATTGGGAGGACGATCTGGCGGGAGCCGGGACGACAGCCACCCAAGACCCCAACATGAAGCGCTTGGCGGCAAAGGCGAAGATGGAGTTCGAAAAGTCCTTCATGTTCTATCTGCCGAGAATCTGCGAACACTGCCTCAATCCAGCCTGCATGTCAGCCTGCCCTTCGGGAGCCATCTACAAGCGCGAGCGTGATGGGATCGTCCTCGTCGATCAGGACAAATGCCGAGGATGGCGCATGTGTGTGACCGGGTGCCCCTACAAGAAGATCTACATCAACCACGCTACGGGCCTCGCGGAGAAGTGTACTTTCTGCTACCCAAGGATTGAGGCGGGCCTGCCCACGGTGTGCGGCGAGACCTGTGTGGGTCGGTTGCGGTACATCGGGCTCATTCTTTACGACCTCGACGCGGTGGAGGCCGCGACTCTCGTGGCCGACCATGAGCTCTTGGAGGCTCAGCGACAGGTCTTTCTCGACCCCTTCTCACCAGAAGTCATCAAGGCGGCACAGGCTCAATCGATCCCTCCGGAGTGGATTGAGGCGGCACAACGCTCACCGGTGTGGGCTCTGGCCATGAAGCACAAGGTGGCTCTGCCCCTGCATCCTGAATACCGGACCTTGCCGATGGTGTGGTACATCCCGCCTCTGTCGCCTGTGTTGGACGTCACCGCCGAGGTCGGAGGCGATCCGGTCTTGCCGGACGATATTTTCCACGCAGTGACATCGCTGCGCATCCCGCTGGATTATCTGGCCGAATTGCTGACCGCAGGAGACACAGATCAGGTGGCAGGTGTGCTGATGAAACTAGCCGCCATGCGTGCTCACATGCGCACCCGCACACTGAATGCCGAGACCGACCATGACATGCTCGCTCGTGTTGGAGCAAGTGCTGAGGAACTGGAAGACCTCTATCGGTTGCTGGGAATCGCAAAGATGGCCGACCGTTACGTCATTCCCCCAGCCCACACGGAAGACGCGGCGATGCTCAACGCCTGGACCTCCGGGTGCTCCTTGAGCGACGCATCGGGGGTGGGGCCAGGCGGAGTCGGCTACCCGCGCGCGGCCAGTGGGCCTGTGCCCGTCGAGTTGAGGAGACGCAAATGAGTCAGGCAGTCTTTGGCCTTGCCAGTGTGCTCTTGGGATATCCCGATGCGCAGCTGCTGGCCCTCCGCCCACAACTGAGACAGGCGGTCATTCAGCTTCCATCACCTGCTTCCCGTTCTCAACTCAAGACGTTCATGTCCTGGTTTGCAACCGAGTCGCCCGAACAGTTGCCCATCAATTACGTGGACACCTTCGACATGAAACGAGCAACATCAATGAACCTCACCTATTGTTCCTGCGGGGAGACGCGCCGCCGAGGGCAGGCGCTCCTGAGACTCCAACAGGTGCTGAATGGAGCCGGATTCCAGGTCTGCGGTGATCTCCCCGACAATCTCCTTGTGTGGCTGGAGGCGGCATCCATGGACCCGAATTGTTCCACCGAGTTGGCGAAAATGCGGACGCAGATCGAAATCCTTCGCCGGGGACTCGAAAAGCAGAAGTCACCGTATGCCCATGTCGTGAGAGCCGTTCTTTCCGAACTTCCCGAAGTAGACACCGAACTGGCCGATGAGTTGGAAGAGACGGGGCCTCCTACAGAGGAAGTCGGCGTGGAGTGCCCCTTACTGAGAGTCGCACCGCAGGCTGCAGGCCCACGCGACCCGACGACACCACTCAAACCGATGAGACTCGCCGAATCGACTCGACCCACTGGAATGGAGGCATGATGGACTTCTTTGCTTTTGTCATCTGGCCCTATGTGGCTCTGGCCATTTTCGTGGTCGGGCATGTGTGGCGCTGGCGCCATGATCAGTTCGGATGGACGTCGAGAACGAGCCAGTTGCTGGAACGCAAGTGGCTTGGCCTAGCCTCTCCCCTGTTCCACGTGGGCGCACTCTTGGTCATCTTAGGGCATATCGCAGGTCTTCTGGTCCCCGCCGAGTTGACCGAGGCCTTGGGGGTCTCGGAACACCTCTACCACTCGATTGCCGTCGGAGGCGGAGTCCTAGCAGGGGTCCTGATGGGAGTCGGGCTTGTCTTGCTCATCATCCGTCGAGTGGTCTTCCGTGATCGCCTCCGATTGGTCACCACGAGAGGCGACATTGTCTTGTATGTCCTCCTCTCGGTCATCGTCTTCTTCGGCTTCGTCGAAACGGTCGGTCACAATGTCGTCGGACCTGGGTATGACTATCGGAAAACGGTGGCAATATGGTTCCGCTCCATCTTCATCATCCACCCCGAGTGGACACTCATGGCCTCCGCGCCCTTTGCGTACCGCGTCCACGCGACTTTGGGGTTTGCCCTGTTCGCTATCTGGCCCTTCTCTCGTCTGGTCCATGTCTGGTCGGTTCCTATCGGATACCTGGCAAGGCCGTACATCGTGTACAGAGGCACCAGGCTCGCCACGAAAGAGCGTGGATCATGAGCGGACTGACACATCTCGATTCCGAGGGCCAGGCGCGCATGGTCGATGTCTCTGGCAAGCAAGACACCGTTCGACGGGCACACGCATACGCCTTCGTGGCGTGCCGAGAGGACACGACCGCCCTACTGCGCCAAGGAGCATTGCCGAAAGGGGACGCTCTGGCGGTAGCGCGTATCGCCGGAATCATAGCAGCCAAGAAGACACCCGATCTGGTCCCCCTGTGTCATCCTATCGCCCTGGACTCAGTCAGCGTCACTGTCGAGGTGACGTCGAAGGGCGTGAAGATCACCGCAGATGTCTCATGCTGCGGGCACACCGGAGTCGAGATGGAGGCTCTGACCGCCGCCACTGTCGCCGCTCTGGCTGTCATCGATATGGTCAAGGGCGTGGATCGCAGTGCCCACATTGCCAAGGCCCAGATCACAGCCAAGTCGGGCGGTCACTCGGGCGAATGGCACTCTATCGACGAGGGCAGTGATCTTCCCTGTGCGAGACCACTGGCCCAGACACCTTTCCATCACCCGGTAGGCGAGGGCAAAGATGTGGCCTCAACTGGCAGAGCCGCTGTCATCACCATCTCTGACCGCAGTTTCGCGGGCACACGAGAAGACCTTTCAGGTCCTGCGCTCGTCTGCGGCCTCGAAAACCTCGGCCTTGATGTCTCTGCCCGTGTGGTCGTTCCCGACGAAGTGGGGGCCATCCGTCAGGCAATGAACAGCGCCACAGGCAGTCACGACCTCGTCATCACAACAGGGGGCACCGGACTTGGGCCGCGTGATCGCACATTCGAGGCCGTCGCTCCACTTCTCGATTCTCCTATCCCTGGCATCGACCAGGCTCTGCGCGCGGGGTCGAGGACTCCTTACGCCGCATTGAGTCGCTGCCTGTCCGGACTGGTGGAACGTTGTCTCGTCATCTGCCTGCCAGGTTCCCTCAGTGCCGTCATCGAGTCCCTCGATGTGCTCCACCGAATCTTGGCCCATGCCCTAGCGCAAATTGCAGGAGTCGATCACCACGCACCCTCCAGTTTCAAAGACTTCGCGGCCAACTCTGACATGAGCATCGCTGACTCAGGCGATACCGAAACCGATTCGGAGGCCACGCTATGACTAGGATCGCGCGAGCACACGTCGGCGCGGACATCATCGACCAGTCGTCGTGGGAGTTGGCTGTCGCTGACGATTCAGCAGGTGCCGTTGTCAGCTTCTCAGGGGTGGTCCGAATCGAGGATTGTGGGCGTGGAGTCACCGCTCTGGCATATGAGGCACATCCGCAAGCCTGCGTCTTCCTGGACGACATCTTGTCTCGTTTCGCCCGCGCACATCCTGAGTTGACTGCTATCGCTGCCGTTCACCGTACTGGCGACCTGCGCATCGGGGACTTGGCGTGCGTCGTGGCGGTCAGTTCGCCTCATCGCAGTGAGGCCTTCGCCGGATGCTCTGAACTCATCGACACGGTCAAAGCCGAATTGCCGATCTGGAAACTCCAGACTTTCATCACAGGTGATTCTGAGTGGGTGAACGCACTATGACCGTTCTGGACACAGCAAACGCAGCGTCTCTGATGGACAGGTTCGGACGAGTCCACACCGACCTGCGGGTGTCCATCACGGATCGGTGTTCCCTGTCGTGTTCATATTGCGTCCCTCCGGGGGGTCTTCCACTCATGCCTGTCGGCACACTTCTCACTGTCGAGGAGATTGAGCGCCTGGTGAGAATCGCAGTCGGCATGGGCGTGACCAAGGTCAGGATCACGGGTGGAGAGCCCTTGGTGCGCGCTGACGTGGTCAACATCGTCTCGCGCCTGGCCCAACTAGCCCCGAGGCCAGAGTTGTGTTTGACGACCAATGGGGTCGGGTTGTCGAGGCTGGCCAGACCCTTAGAGGACGCCGGTCTGAACCGAGTGAACATCTCCCTGGACACTCTGGACGCACTCGCCTACCTGCGACTGACCGGTCTTGACCGTCTGGGCGATGTTCTTGCCGGGATCGAAGAAGCGATGAGACGAGATTTCACCCAGGTGAAACTGAACGCTGTCGCGCTGAAGGGCCTCACTGAAGAGGCGGGACCTGCTCTCTTGGAGTACGCCCTCGCTCGGGGTCTGGAACTGCGATTCATTGAACAGATGCCACTGGGTGGGGGCCAGTGGCACTCTTCCAACATTATGACAGCCGACGACCTCTTGTCTCTCCTGAGCCAACACCACGAATTGACCCCTATTCCTCGCTGCGACTCGATGCCCGCCACGAGATACCTTGTGGACTCCGGCCCAGGAATCGTCGGTGTCATCCCCTCTGTCACAAGGCCGTTTTGTGGCGATTGTTCCCGGGTTCGGTTGACCTCAGATGGGCAAATACGCGCCTGTCTCTTCAGCGATGATGCGCAGGATGTACGCGGGCTCGTTCGGTCTGGTGCGGATGACGCCCAAATCGAGAACGCCCTGCGCCAAGCCATCTGGGCAAAAAGGCCAGGGCATACCATCGGCTCGCAGTCTTTCCAGCCGCCTTCTCGCATCATGAAAGCGATTGGGGGCTGAGATGAGGCAATACAAGATTGCTGCGGGCATCTGCTTATCAGGAGGGCTGGCCAGGCGTCTAGGAGGGGTATCCAAATCGGCATTGCCTATTGAGGGGAAGACTCTCCTGGATCGCTCTCTGCACGCCCTTCAGGCACATGGAGCCTCACGGTTCGTCGTTGTCGGACCTCGGGAGCCTCTCGGCGACGGCTTGGAGGACATGGCCTCCATCAGTGACTCGCATGGCCAAGTCGTCGTCTACCACGAAAACTACGACACTCCACAGGTGCAATTCCTGACCGAAGACCCTCCGCATTCTGGACCAGCGTGGGCCACGGCAGCCGGGATCGCCGCGCTGAGTTTCCGTGGACTACTTCCCGATGACTTGGTTGCAGTCGTCAGCGTCGACTTGCCTTTCCTCGATCTCGGACTGGACGCCCTTCTGACATCGGACAACGAGTGCACCGACAGATCTCACACATTGGGGATCACCTCATCGGGGCATCAGCAGTGGTTGCTCGGAGTCCACCGCTGGGACGCTCTGCGCAGCTTGTCAGCCCATGCACAACCAAACCAGTCACTGATGAGCCTCTTCGCCGATGTCCACCCAACCTGGGTGGTGATTGAGGACGAGGCGGCCCACGACATCGATACCCCCGAGGACCTGGCCACTGTCTTGGCGACGCTAGGTTGCGCTGACAGTGTCCGAGAAGACTCAAGAGCAACACCCGCCGAGCAAACACTGAACGATGACGATATCGGTCAATACGCGCTTCCCTCATGACCTTAGCCTCACGATTACACACTCAAAAGGAGACAAACACTATGGAACCTACTGAATTGATGGGGTGGGTCGAACAGGCCTGCGCCGAACTTGGAATCCCTGCCCTCGACCTTGAGACAGTGACCCTCACACTGGACATGACTGGAGTCATCGCCCATGAGGTCGCTCGTCCGGCCGCGCCGCTGACTGCTCTCATCGTGGGCCTAGCCGCAGCGTCAGACCCACACGGGAAAGACATTGGTGCCTCAATCCGTGCGGTCGAGTCGCTGGCTCTGCGAGGCAAGAACAATGTCTGAGGCGCTCGTGAGGTACTTCGCGGCCGCTCGTGCGACCGCTGGAACAAATGAGGAGCACGTCAAGGCGAACCGTCAACTCGGTGACATCCTTGCCGAATTAGGTCACCGTCATGGTCCAGACTTCCAACAGGTAGCGGCGAGGTGCTCCTACCTCGTCGACTCCCATCGATTCGATGCTCAGGACCTAGTCCCGGCAGGGGCGACCGTTGATGTGCTACCCCCATTCGCAGGAGGGTAGGCCTCACGACGCCGTGTCGCGCGTCGGCTTCAGGGCAAAGCCATGAGTCGGACAACTTCGCCTGATTCCACATGAGTCACGTCAGCGGGAATCAGGGCGAAAGCGTCCGCCTTCGCCAGCGAGGTTATCAGATGAGATCCTGAGCCTGCCTGCGTGGCGGGACGCACCTCCAGACATCCGTTCACACACTCGACGACCACTGGCATGTATTGTTCACGGCCTCCAGGCGAGACCCATGTCTGGGCGACGCGGGCATGCCAAGGCGAAGATGGGTTTACCTGCGTCATGGCTTCCAGAACTGGTCGCACAAAGGCGCTCGTCGAAGCTGCCACGGAGACCGGGTTGCCGGGAAGAGCGAGCAGCGGGGTATTCCTCCACGTCCCACATCCTTGAGGTTTGCCCGGTTGCATAGCCACCTTGGCCAGTATCCCGGTGTCCTGGAGGAGGTCACGCACGAGATCACGGTCTCCGGCTGAAATACCTCCCACCGTGATGATGAGGTCCTGCGTGTCGGCGAAATCATCCAGAGCAAGTCGAATGTCTTCCTCACAATCGGGCACATGCCTAGCAGTCACTTGTGCTCCGAGCCGGGTCAGTGCCGCCACTAGGTAGGCGGTGTTGGAATCAGGAATCTGCCCTAAAGAGGGCATGGACCCAGGTTCGACGGTCTCATCGCCGGTGGTCAGAAGGCCGACACGAGGTATCGACCGCACCACTATCGTGGAGTGTCCCACAGCGGCGGCGGCACCCAGGTCGGCCGAGTCGAGTCTGGTTCCTGCGGAAATGACCACGGCTCCCGGCAGCGTGTCTTCGCCGCGTCGTCTGATGTGCTGCTCGGGCACAGGACCCGCGATGTGCACCCAATCCTGGGGAGATTCCTCCAGCACACCTGACACAACGATGTCTTCCACAGGAACGACTGTGACCGCACCGACGGGGATGACAGCACCTGTCATGATCTTCATGGCAGTGCCCGGTTCGAGAATGACCTCTTCTGCAGGGCCTGCCAGGAGCGTGCCTATCAGACGAAGCCGAGCCTGGCCTCCCCTGACGTCTTCGGTCCGCACGGCATAGCCATCCATGGCCGAATTGTCGAAGGAGGGAACGGCCAGGACAGCCTCGCAGTCCCGCGCGAGGACTCGACCGAGGCCCTGCGCGAGAGGCACACTCTCAGTCTTGAGAGGCGAGACCAAGCCGACAACCACGTCCTTGTACTGATCCACGGTGAGTGGGCGTCGGCGAGGAGATGATTGGGAGTCTTCTTTGATTTGCATAGTTTCAACATATCATACTAGTCTATATCTTATTACAATCAAAAGGCTTGTAATAACAAAGGAGTTAACATGAAACACAGATTAGTGGCAGCAGTGGCTGTCGCCGCTCTAGCAACCCTGGCAGGATGCACCACACCCACCACCTCACCTTCCACCAACACTCAGACAGCGGCCGACTCACAGACCGCGCCGGTCGCGCAGGCTCCCGCCGAGATAACGGTCTTCGCCGCTGCCTCGCTCACCGAGACCTTCACCATCATCGCTGCCGATTTCGAAGCGGCAACGGGCGGCCACGTCAAGCTCGTCTTCGACGGTTCCTCTTCCCTGGTCACACAAATCAAGGAGGGCGCACCCGCTGACATCTTCGCCTCGGCCGATCAGACAAACATGGACAAAGCCGGGGACCTGGTCACCAGTCCTGTCGTCTTCACGTCTAACAAACTCACCATTGTCACACCCGCAGACAATCCTGCCGGGGTGACCAGCATCGCAGACCTGCCGAAGGCGGACACCGTGATCTGCGCCGCCGCCGTTCCGTGCGGAGCCATCGCCGCCAAGGTACTTGCTGCATCAGGAATATCTCTTACCCCAGTCTCAGAAGAACAAAGTGTCAAGGCCGTTCTGACCAAGGTGCAGATGGGCGAAGCAGAGGCCGGTCTGGTCTATTCCACCGATGCCAAAGCCGCCGGCGACAAGGTCAAGGAGATCCCTCTGCCTACTGATCTCCCCATTGGCACTGCCTATCCCATTGCCCTCGTCGCAGCATCGGCCCACACCGATCAGGCCCAAGCCTTCATCGACTATGTCCTGTCTGCGGCAGGCCAGTCGGTCCTAGAGGCTGCCGGCTTCCAGGCTTAGTTGCCATGAGCACGACCGCAGCTAGGGCGGATGGACACATGCCCAGGACAACTCGCTCCGCCTCCACAGTGCCACCATGGGCGTTAGTCCTATGTGCCTGCTCGCTGGTCATGCTGGTCGCCCCGGTTCTCGCCCTCACAGGGCAATCGGACTGGGAGCAAGTCTGGGCAGCAGCCCGCAGTCGTGTGGCTGTCAGAGCACTTGTGCTGTCCTTTGAAACCTCCGCTCTAGCTGCGCTCATCTGTGCACTGCTCGGCATCCCGGCGTCTCTCGCGCTCGCAAGGCGCCCACGCCAATCAGTCCTCCACGGACTCATTCTCCTGCCCTTGGTCCTGCCCCCCATGGTCTCGGGTTTGGCGTTGCTGACCTTGCTCGGCAAGCGAGGACTTCTTGGACCCGCTCTGGGTGGCTTCGGAATCTCCCTGCCCTTCACAACTGCCGCAGTGGTCATCGCACAGGTCTTTGTGGGACTGCCTTTCCTTGTGCTCAATGTGGAATCAGCGCTAAGAGCCCACGGCCAAACGTATGAGTGGGCAGCAGCGGGCCTAGGGTCCAGCCCCACCCGCACCTTCTTTCGCATCACTATCCCACTCGTGAGCCCTGCACTGCGGTCTGGACTCGCACTATGCTTCGCCAGAGCGTTGGGAGAGTTTGGGGCGACTGCTCTCTTCGCCGGGAATATGCCTGGAGTCACCCAAACTATGCCTCTGGCTATCTACACAGCCTTCAACGGCGGTGGAGATTCTCTCGGCACAGCTGTCGCGCTCGCCCTCGAGTTGGTCATCGTCGCCATCATTCTCATGGCCGTCGCCACGTGGAAACCGAGGCACACCCATGCTTGATGCTCAGATCATCGCCCATCGCGGGTCCTTCGACTTGGACGTCACCCTAGGAGCCGAGTCATCCCAGGTCGTGTGCCTCGTCGGCCCCAACGGCTCGGGCAAGTCCACACTCCTAGCGAGCATTTCGGGCCAGTTGCGCGCAGACGGGCATATCAATTTCGATGGTCATGTCCTCATGGGCGGAAGACACCCTGTTCCTGCACACAAGCGTGGCTTTGCCTGGATGGGACAGAATCCCGCAGTCTTCCCCCACCTGAGCGTGGTCCGCAATATCGAATTTGGCATCAGAGCACCCAGTCGCAGCCAAACCAGGGCTATTCTCGAACAGACCTTGACCGACTTTGACTTGATACCGCTGGCCGGGCGCTTGGGATCAGAGTTGTCTGGAGGTCAGAAGGCGCGCCTGGCATTGGCCAGGGTATTCGCCACATCGCCAGCGTTGGTCCTGCTCGACGAACCCTGTGCGGCTCTGGATGTGGATGCGGCGGCAGAGTTGCGAACGCTGATCTCGCAGAAACTGCGCTCAGAGCACGTCACTGCGCTCATCGCCACTCATTCTCTTCTCGACCTGACGGCATGGGCCGATCGCGTTGTCGTCGTGGACAAAGGGCACCTTGTGGAGCAAGGAAACATGGACACTATCCTGCGCTTTCCCCGAACTACCTTCCTCCAGTCGCTGGCCCAAGTCGGAGTCGTGACTGGGAAAGTTCACCAAGGGACTTTCCGCTCAGACACCGGCCTCGCCTTTCTCGCGCCCGAACAGACAAACGGGCCCGCACTCGCTTCGATTCCCGCCCCCGCATGCTGGGCCACTGCCGTTGATCCCTCCAGAAGCCCTGACCCATCAGGCGAGCTCCAACTGGCTTCCCGCTTGACCGCTTTCCCTCCACAGAACAGGGCGCCGAATATCGTTCACATCATGTCCACCATTGATCACTTGTCAGAAATGAATGGCCAAGTGACAATTCACGTCCCCGTTCTCCCTGCGGTGCCCATCGCGGTTTCCAGCGCTGACTTGGCACGTGGCCGATTCGGCCCTGGTATGCCAGTATGCATTAGTGTCAACACTGCACAGGTTGACATAGGGAAAATAGGGTAATCTAGAGTATTATTGTGAATATTCGTGGACAAGGAGATGGCATGGCCAAAGCTGATCGATCATCATACGACGGCACAACTGGACGTACCGACCATGGGGGGCGACGCACCCACATCATCCAACTTCTGCGTGACTCCAAGGAACCGCTCTCCGTGGCTGACGTCGCCGACAAGGTCGGGATTCACATCAACACCGCCCGTTTTCACCTGGAATCCCTAGTCGATGCGGGATTGGCGGCACGAGAAACGTCCACCAATGACGGACCCGGCAGGCCGCGCGTTGTGTACACCGGCACTCTGCCCAACCAGACCCACGAAAGGGCCCAGGGCTATCGACTCTTGGCCGAGATACTGACCACGGCCATCGCCCAGTCCAATCCCCAAGCCGGCGAGTGGCTCTACCAAGTTGGGCAGGAATGGGGCCGCTACTTGACCACCCGTGTTCCGCCTTTCACGACCATCGACGAAAGTGAGATCGCCCACCGTCTCGTCGACAAACTGGACGCTTTGTGGTTCGCTCCCGAACTGACACCCGAAGACCCCTCCAAGCTCTACCTGCACAACTGTCCTTTTGCCGAAACGGCCCGCCAGTACCCCACTGTCGTGTGCCAACTGCATGCCGGAATGATCAACGGTTCTCTGGAAGAGATGCGCTCCACCCAACGCCTAGGTGAGCTTGAGCCTAGCGTTCGCCGCCATCTGTGTGTCGGCACTCTCATTCCTGCCCCTGAGAGTTCGGCGACCGAGGTGGAGTTGCGGCTGAATCAGGATGCCGACGCACCCGAAGACGACGTCTAGCCCATCAGTGACCCAACACCACCCCACCCAGCGTTTCGCCGATGGGGGCATGTATGACCAGACTGGCCAGCCTGTCCGCTGGAGTGGGCTCCTTATTGATGAGGACCAGATTGCGGCCTCGGAAGGCTCGGATGAGGCCCGCCGCAGGGTACACAGCCAAGGACGTGCCTCCCACAATCAGGGTGTCGGCGGCGCTCAATTGCTCGATGGACTCGTCCATGACCTGCGGGTCGAGGCCCTCCTCATAGAGCACGACGTCTGGCCTCACAATGCCTCCGCACGTCGAGCACTCCGGCATGTCCTCGCTGGCCAAGACGTACGCCATGTCGAACCGCTGACCGCAGTCCACGCAATAGTTCCTCCACACAGTCCCATGGAGTTCGAGCACATTGCGTGAGCCTGCCTTCTGATGGAGACCATCGATGTTCTGAGTGATGACCGCCGTCACCTTGCCCCTGCGTTCCAGTTCGGCCAACCCGAGGTGCGCTTTGTTGGGTTGTGCCTCGGGGTAAAGCAGATGAGTCGAGTGATACTTCCAAAACTCGCGGGGATGGTGGACGAAGAACGAGTGGCTGACGATCTCTTCGGGAGCATAGGTTGTGCCCAGGTCTTGGAAGAAGAGTCCATCAGCAGAGCGAAAGTCTGGGATGCCCGAT